>NZ_CP102410.1:374080-748160 GCF_024628725.1 Ruegeria sp. YS9 | reverse complement strand
GCCTCATGTCTCTTTGTTTGGAACGTAAATTTCTGTTCGTTTCTTATTTACGCCCGATTTGCGCTTTACGCAAAAGAAAATATGATGAAACTCAAATCTTACCCACGGGTAAGAAAACAAGGCCCAGCAAGGCCATCGCCGATTCGGCGGCGCACAGGATGAAGGGTGACGATTCGCAACAGGCCCTCAACCGTATTTAGGGGGGCAATCTTCCTGGATCGACGATATATGGGGGGACATAACAGGCTGATAAGGGGTCACCCTGAATGTCCCCCATCACCAATACTTCACCAGATTTCTTTTATTTTTTGATCTGGATTGGCGCAGTTTTCTGACCGGTTTCAGACTCTTCTTGACAGAATCGAAGCTTTGGACGCTAATTAGGCCAAGATGACGAAAAGCGTTGGCAAACAGCGCAAGATCGGCGGGACACACCCGTCAGAGGCAGACAGAGCGGTGAGAACGGGTATGCAGCTGGCTAAACCGGTCGGGCGAAATGCGGCGGCCTTAAAATATGATATACTATCTGCGCTCACCATTTATGCGTTGTCGGGTGACAAGCATCGACAGCGCAGCGTACTGCGTATCATCGCATTGATTACGACACGGTATAACTGGCAAAACAACGAATTATCGATTGGGCGCGAAGAAATTTCGCGCCTTTGGGCGGTGAATGAAAGGACTGTAAAGCGCGAAATGGCCAGATTTCGCGCATTAGGTTGGGTAACGGTCAAACGGCCTGCTGCACGGGGCCGGGTCGCGGTCTATGAAATCGACCTCAAACAGATCATGATCGATACGCAGGAGGTCTGGCCGATCATAGGTTCCGATTTCCAGGCCCGGATGAGCGAGGATTCCGAGACCGTTACAAATGTCGTGCCTTTCGCGGCAAAACCCCCGGGGCCTGAAATCAACACCCCCGAAGCCAAGCCCGAGGATATCTGGTCGCAGGTACAGTCAATTCTTCACGGGCGCGATCCCGAGTTGTGGGCGAGTTGGTTCCAGCATCTGTCCGAGTCGGAAAGGGCAGGGGGGCGCGTCATACTGGTTGCACCCTCGCGGTTCATGGCTGATTACATTGCACAGAAATGGACGGCACGGTTGCTGGCCGCCTACAGCCGCGTCGATCCCAGTATCAGAACGGTTCAAGTAAACGCAGCCGATTGAGGCTGCGAGGTGCGCAGCACGGCCGAGCAAAGGATGCGTCATGATCAACCGAGATTTCCAACCATTTCGGGTCGAACAGTTCCTGTCCGAAACGGAACACGGGGTGGTCTTCAATTTCTCGGAAAGCGGTGTTCATCCCATGTCGTTGCAGGGATTGATGGATCTTGCCCGGATTGATCTCGACGCTCTGCTGACAACGATGATTGATTATCCGCAAGTCAATGGAAAGCAATCCCTGCGCGAAACCATCGCAGGCTTGTATCCCGGGGCCTCGGCAGATGGGGTATTGGTCACGGTCGGGGCAACCGAAGCGAACACGCTGGTGGCCAACACCTTGTTGGCGCCCGGCGACAATGTTGTGTGTTTCCGACCGACCTATGAGCAGATTTCAGGAAACGCCGCCAATCTCGGCAACGAGGTGCGCTGGGTCGATCTGATCGAATCCGCAGGGTGGGGCATTGACGCAGAGGCGCTGGAACGGGCCGTCGATGACAGGACCCGCATCATCCATGTGGTCAATCCGAACAATCCAACGGGCCGTATTCTGACCGAAGCAGACCGCGCGCGTATCGTGTCGGCTGCCGAGCGCGTTGGCGCCTGGATCGTTTCGGACGAAGTTTATGCCGGAACCGAGCGCGAAGGTGATACCGAAACGCCTTCGTTCTGGGGAAGGACGGACAGGGTTCTTGTGGTGAACTCCATGTCCAAGGCCTATGGGCTTCCGGGGCTGAGGCTGGGGTGGCTTGTGGGGCCGGAAGAAATCATTCAACAATGCTGGCGGCGGCACGAATATGCCTCGATCGCAGCATCCATGTTGTCGATGGAACTGGCGGACAAGGCGCTTGCCGAACCGGCACGGTCCAAGTTGAAAGCCCGCGCGCGCCGTCTGATCCGCACGGGGTTTGACGTTCTCACGGAAGAGCTGGCGCGGCATCAGGGGGTGTTTTCCGTTGTACCACCTCAGGCGTCGGCCATGTCGTTCGTGCGGTTCAATCTACCGATCGCATCCGAGGAATTCAGCATGCGCCTTTTGCGCGAAAAAGACGTGCTGGTCATTCCGGGGTCGCGGTTCGGGGTCGAGAACCATTTTCGGTTCAGCTCGGCCCTGCCCGAAGATCATTTGCGGGCAGGGTTGGCAAAGTTGAATGATCTTACAGGCGACATTCTGAACGGAGGCTGAGAGTTTGCCGCCGAACTGGTGAAAGTGGTTCGGTGACATTTCTTTTGCCTTTTTCATACGTGTCGATAGGCTTCGCAAATGGAAGATTCATCTGTGCTTTCCACCGAAAAACCGCCGCTGGATCACCTGGTCGGGTCCGCGGTGAAAACGCATCGCGCGCTGGCCGGGTTGACACTAGCCGAACTGTCTCAGCGGTCCGGCGTATCCACGGCGATGATTTCCAAGATCGAGCGCGGTCAGGTGTCTGCTTCACTGGCGACGCTGGAGGCCCTGGCCGGCGGAATCGGCGTTCCGCTGATCAACTTTTTCGCGGGTACGGTCGAACGCACGGATGTGTCATTTGTGGCCGCAGGCGAAGGTGTAACCGTGCAACGGTTGGGCACCGGTTTCGGGCACAGTTACAAGCTGATCGGTCGGGCGGAAGCGAAACATGTCAGTTTCGAGAGTTTCAGCGTTACTTTGGAAGGTCCCTTGGACGAACGCCCGCTTTACCAACATCAGGGTGTCGAATTCATCCACGTCACCGCCGGCGAGATGGTCTATGGCTGCGGTGAAGCCGCGTATCACATGCGGCCGGGAGACAGTCTGAGTTTTGATTCAAACGCCACTCATGGGCCGTTGGAGTTGAAAACTGACACGGTCACCTTTGTCACTGTGGTTGCCAAAGCCGTTTCGGGCGACAATTGAAAACGCCCGGCGACCGGGCCGGGCGTTTGGGAATCAAGGTGATCCGAGACGAGTCAGAGACCCCATTTCTTGCGGTTTTCCTCGAAGAACCCTTGCGCCTTTTTGACTTCGATCCAGTTGTTCACGTAGTTGATCCACACCTGATCGGCCTGTGGCAGGATCATCGCGATGGGTGACGGCGAGCGCGGGCCTGCGTTCTTTACGCGTACCACCGGAAACTTCGCCTCGAGGGTCGAGCCTTCGATGTTCGACGTGATGAAGACATCCGCGCGTCCTGCGATTACTTCCTGAAAACCGCGGGCCGGGGCCTCGACCACCTTGATATCTGCGTTCGGGAACCATTCGCGGACGCGTTTTTCGAACGTTGTGCCCAGGGTGGTCGCGACTTTTACTCCGGGCTGGTTGATCGAGTCATAACCGTCGAATTTGTCGGCCTTGTCTTTGGTGGTATAGGGGAAGAGCTCCACCGAAATATAGCTGTCGGAAAAGCCCGCGACCTTCATGCGCGGCGGTGAAATCGATGCCGATCCGGTCAGGTGATACTTGCCTGCCACCACACCGTTGACCAGTGTTTTCCAGTCGGTGGGGACATATTCGACCTCGACCCCCAGATCGGCGGCCAGCTCGTTCATGATGTCGATATCATACCCTTTGTAGCTGTTGGTCGCTGGGTCGCGGAGCGACATGGGATTCCAATCGCCCGTGGTGCCAACCTTGAGCACGCCGGAATCCAGCACCTCGTTCAGTGCAGATTGCGCCTGCGCTGCGCCTGACAATACAAGCCCAAGCGCAGCGGCTGCCGCAGCTTTCCAAAAAGTGTTCATAGGTTTCTCCCGTTGGTGGCGTTTCGACCTTGTGGCGGTATTCTTCATTGATTTAAGCCCAAAGGGAAAGATAACCTCAAGAAAATATTATACTGGGACTAAAACAGGGGCAGTTCATCTTATGCCAGACGCCGCAATCGAACTTGTGGGCGTGAACAAGTGGTTCGACACGTTTCACGTTCTCAAGGACATCAATCTGACGGTCGACAGCGGCGAAAAGGTGGTGATTTGCGGGCCTTCTGGGTCTGGAAAATCCACCGTTGTGCGATGTATCAACCAGTTGGAGAAGCACCAGAAAGGCACCATCCGCGTAGATGGGATCGAGTTGACGGATGACGCAAAATCCGTGGCCAGGATCCGATCCGAGGTCGGCATGGTGTTCCAGCAGTTCAACCTGTTCCCGCATCTGACCGTGTTGGAGAACCTGACTTTGGGCCCGGTCAAGGCCCGCGGTCTCGGCCGCAAAGAGGCAGAGGAAAAAGCGCGTCACTATCTGGATCGGGTGCACATTCCCGATCAGGCCGACAAAAAGCCCATTCAGTTGTCGGGCGGCCAGCAGCAACGCGTCGCCATAGCGCGATCCCTGTGCATGGAGCCGCGCGTTCTGCTGTTTGACGAACCCACTTCGGCACTGGACCCTGAGATGATCTCGGAAGTGTTGGACGTGATGGTCGAGTTGGCCAATGAGGGGATGACCATGGTGGTTGTCACGCATGAGATGGGGTTTGCCCGAAAGGTGGCCGACAAGATGATCTTCATGGATGCCGGTGAAATCGTCGAAGAAGGCAAGCCCGAACATTTCTTCACCGATCCTCAGTCCGATCGGTGTCGCAAATTCCTGTCCCAGATCCTGCAACACTGAGAGGGGCCGATGAAAAAACTTCTTCTCATATTGCCTCTGCTTCTGCTGGCAGGCTGTTCGTCGTCGCAGACCT
Source organism: Ruegeria sp. YS9 (assembly GCF_024628725.1). Taxonomy (NCBI): domain Bacteria; kingdom Pseudomonadati; phylum Pseudomonadota; class Alphaproteobacteria; order Rhodobacterales; family Roseobacteraceae; genus Ruegeria; species Ruegeria sp. YS9. The sequence goes on along the minus strand of NZ_CP102410.1, from coordinate 743,367 downwards.
GGGGCTGGTACGTCATCGATCCGACGACGGCCTCGGGTTGGACCAATGTGAAATTCCTGATCTCGGGGATGGGCGCGACGATCCAGATTTCCCTGATCGCCGCCGTTCTGTCGATCGTCATCGGATTGCTGGTCGCCCTGCCGGGATTGTCCGAAAAACGTGGCTGGCGGGTTGTGAACCGGGTTTACGTGGAGTTCATCCGCGCCATTCCCCTGTTGCCGATGCTGTTCTGGGTGTTTTACGGCTTGCCCATCGTGTTTCAGTCGATGGGTCTGAACATCCCCATCGATCCCTTCTGGGGGGCGATCATAACGCTGGCGATTTCAGACAGCGCCTTTACGGCCGAGATCTATCGCGCAGGTATTCAATCCATTGCGCGTGGACAGCGCGAGGCGGCGCAGACCATCGGGCTGAACTATGTGCAGACCATGCGCTATGTGATTCTGCCGCAGGCGATCCGGCGCATTCTGCCGCCTTTGGCAAACCAGTTCATCTACATCGTCAAGATGAGCGCCTTTGCCAGCGTCATCGGGATGCAGGAACTGACCCGCCGTGCGAATGAATTGGTGGTGACGGAATACCGCCCGCTGGAAATCTATACCCTGCTGATTTTCGAATACCTGATCCTGGTTTTGATCATCTCGGCCGGGGTGCGCTGGCTGGAGCGTCGCATGGGCGCGGATGAGCGCGGATAAGGAGTGAAGACATGAACTGGAAAGATTTCATGGCCGAGACCGAGGCCAATATCGGAACCTTCTCGAAAGAAGTGCCGGAAACCGTGCGCGGCTTTGGCATCATGGGCAAGGCGGCTAAGACTGACGGGGCGCTGAGCGAGAAGACCAAGGAGTTCATGGCGCTCGGCATTGCGATTGCGACCCGCTGCGACAGCTGCATCGGATTCCACGTGCGTTCGCTGGTTCGACTGGGCGCCACCCGCGCTCAGATGTGCGAGGCATTGGCCATGGCCACCTATATGGGCGGCGGGCCGTCCTATGCCTACAGCGCCAAGGCGCTCAGGGCTTTTGACGAGTTTTCGGAGTAAGAAACATGCGTCCTGATCTGGCCGGAGCAGAGGGGTTTATTCGCAACAGCTGGTACGTCGCCGGACGGTCCGAGGATTTTGGCCGCAGCCTGAGCGCCGTACGAATGCTGGACGAAGAGATCGTGATCTACCGTGACACAGCGGGCAAAGCGATCGCGTTGGAGGATGCTTGCCCGCATAGAAAGCTGCCGCTGTCTCGGGGCACCATCGAAGGGGATCATGTGGTTTGCGGCTATCACGGTCTGACATTCGGCTGCGGCGGTGAATGTGTCAGCGCCCCGACACAGCTGGACAATCCTCCGCGCCGCGCCGCCGTGCATGCGTACCCGGCCGAAGACCGCTGGGGGTTTCTTTGGTTGTGGATGGGGGACCCGGATAAAGCCAGCACAGGCGATATCATCGACATCCCCAATTTCGACAACCCGTCCTGGGGCAAGACCGGGACCGGCGCGATGGAGATGGCGTGCCATTACCTTTACATTATCGACAACCTGCTGGATCCAAGCCATGTGGCCTGGGTGCATCTGACCTCGTTTGCCGGGGCGGGAACCGACAACCGCCCGCTGGATCTTGAAGAAACCGAAAGCGGCGTCATTGTTTCGCGCTGGATCGCGGGTGAACCCGCGCCGCCCTACTATGCGCCGATACTGCCGTTCGGGCCAAGTTGCGACCGCAAGCAGCATTACGAATGCCGTCTGCCGTCCACTGCGATCAACATGTCCGTTTACACTCCGGCCGGAGAAGGCGGGGCGGATCGGCCGTTGTCGCCCAATGCCTTTGTGAATATTTCGTACAATTTCATCACACCGGTCGATGCGGAAACATCGCGGTATTTCTGGTTCCAGCACCGCAACATGCACGCGGATGACACAGCCATGTCGCAGCGCATGTTCGAAGGCGCGGTCATGGCCTTCAACGAGGACAAAGAGGTTCTGGAACACGTTCAGACCGGCATGGCGCGGCGCAAGACCGGCTATATCAACCTCGGGCTGGACGCAGGCGCGATGCGGTTCCGCGCACGGGTTGCAAAGCTGATCGCGCAGCAGGCCGGCTGATCATCAGGCCGACAAGCGCCCGTTCGCGCCCTGGCCCACGTGTCGGGCCGGGGCGTCGAAAACCGCTTTGATGCAGGGGTACCGGTCGAGAATTTCAGCCCCACCGGGCAACAGATCGGCCCGGAGAACACCGGCATCCCAGATCGCAACGCCATCCACGCGGATCGTCGGGTCCAGCACGTTCAGCGAAATCTCACCCGGCGCATAATGCCCGCATGTGTGAAAGTGCAGCAGGCGTGGATTGCCAAAGGCCGACCCGCTCCAACGTTCAAAATTGCTTCGGGCCGGGGTCGTGTAGGCGCAGCCCGGGTGGATGCCTGCGTGCCAGGAATGCATGGTCAGGGGGTCAAGGTCGAACATCTTGCCGACTTTTTCGTAATGCATCTGCGCGCAATGCACATCCATGGGATGGCCCTCAAAGCCGGTCAGGCGGTTGTTTTCGAACCGTATGGTCAGCGGTTCGCGCAGGTCACAGCCGTATGGTTCGTAGAATTTCGAACCGGTGCCGACCAGAAACCCGTCCTGAACCAGTACTCCGGAAAACCCCTGCGCGGGAACCGGGGCAAAGACCGACATCGGAAAACGCGCCACGCTGACATCCGCGGCACCTGCTGGGGGGAAGGCGGCGCCGGGGCCCGCGAAGTCGGTGCCCAATGGGCAGGTCACGTGGATATGCCCGGCATTGGCCAGCAGCCGGTTGACCGCGTTTTTCAGTTCAACGAACCCGGTGTAGTTGGCGCGCCCGAAACCCGAGGCCAGCATTCCGGCGTCCAGCGCATAGGACATGATGGGCCGAACGTCCCTCATTCCTGCGTCGAAACGAATCTGATCGCCGGTGCGGGACAGAAACAAGGTGCGATCCGCCGCTTCCATCGCCGTTTTCAGATCCGCTGGCAGCGATGAACCCATGGGATCGAATGCAAGGGTTCGAACTGCGGTCTTGATCCGGTTCTGTCGCGCGCAGTCCACGATAGCCTCGGTGATCTCGGCATCGTAATACCCGTTGGCCGCATCTTCGCAGACCACAAGCAACTGGTCGCCCGCCGTCAGACCGCCGCATCTGAACAACAGGTTTTCGGCACCTGCCATAAGCTCTGGATTGTGCATTCGCGTCGATCCTCAACAACTCCCCCGCGCTGGTATTTTACATCTTTCACGTTTCCGTGATCCAGAAAAAATTTCACCTTAGGAAAAAAATTAACTGACATGCCTGTGGGCTTTGTCCATAAGCTGAGCCCGAACAAGACAGGAGACACAGCAATGAGCGCTTGGATCGAGATGATCTCGGACGACAAGGCCGAGGGCCGCCTGAAAGAGCTGCTGGACAAGGCCCGCACCCCACATGGCACCGTGGACACGGTCATGCGTGTGCATTCATTGCGGCCCGAAACGATGAACGGGCATGTGACGCTGTACCGTTCGGTCCTGCATTCCGATGACAACCAGTTGCCATTCTGGTTCCTCGAAGTTGTCGCCAGCTATACCTCGATCCTGAACGATTGCACCTATTCCCTGACCCATCACTTCATGAACGTGCGCAACCTGCTGAAGGACCAGCCGCGCAGCGACCGGATTTTCGTCGCGCTCAAGGCGCATCGGCCCGAGGACGAATTCGAAGGCAGGGAACTGGCGCTGCTGCGCTATGCCGCCAAGCTGACGACGGATGTCGGCAAAATGGTCAAGTCCGACTTCGAAGCGCTCAAGATTGCAGGCTGTGAGGATGGCGAGATCCTGGAGGTCAATCAGGTCTGCGCCTATTTCAATTATTCAAACCGGTTGCTGAACGGGTTGGGGGCAACGACCGAGAATGATGTGATCGGCTATTACACCGGTGACGCCTGACGGGTTGCGCCGGTCTGGCCCCCGTGCCGTGGAACATCGTTTCAGGCGGGTCAGCCGGTTGTTTCGGGCTGTGGCAGCTTCACGCCCCACGTGTTTTCTTCGGCCGTTTTGCGGATGATCGCGCCGATCTTCAATAGGTTTTCGCTGAGCGGGTTGGTCTTTCGCCAGATCAGACCGATCGTCCGTGTCGGCGGCGTGTCCTGAAACCGGGCAATGGACACATCCGCGGATCGGGTTTCCAGCCCGACCGCCATTTCCGGTATCAGGGTCACACCGATGCCGGCGCCGACCATCTGAACCAGTGTGGAAAGCGAACTGCCCTCCATGATGTGCTGCGGTTCGATGTTGCGGATCGAACAGAAGGACAGGGCCTGATCCCTGAAGCAATGCCCCTCTTCCAGCAACAGCAGGCGCATGGTTCTGAGCTGCGACGAACTTGGCATCGGCAGGTTGGCATCCTGCGCCGGGCGAACCAGCAGAAAATCTTCGTTGAACAGCGAGAACTCTCGGAGGTTGGGTTCCGAGACGGGCAGGGCAACGACGCCGAAATCCAGTTTCGAATCCAGAATTTCACCGATCAACGTCTTGGTTATCGTTTCCTTGGGTTCAATGGTCAGTTGTGGGAATCGCTGCGACAACGCTTTGATGATCGAGGGCAGCAGATAAGGTGCAACCGTGGGAATGACCCCGATTCTGATGCGGCCCGACAGGGGGCCTGAGGGGGATTGCACCAATTTCCCCAGATCCTCGACTCGGGTCAGGATTTCGCGGCCATGTTTCAGCACGTCTTCGCCAAGTGCTGTCAGGCGGGTTTGCCGGGCCGCGCGTTCGACCAGCGGCCCACCCATGATTGCTTCCAGCTCTTTGATTTGTATGGAAAGCGCGGGCTGCGATATCGCACTGGCCGCAGCCGCTTTGCCAAAGTGGCCATGCGTGGCGAGCGCCTCGAAATAGCGCAGGTGTTTGAGGGTCAGTGTTTTCATATGAAAAACTAATCGCAACGATAGTAATTACAAATTTCCAATTATCGAAGCTGTGCGGTACGAGTCAAGATATCTGAACCCCTAGGTAAATACTCAGGAGATTTACAATGGACGGTACCCCCCACAATCATCAATCCGGCGGCTGCCCCGTCATGCATGGCGGCAATACTGGAACGGGCAATTCCGTCACCAAGTGGTGGCCGGACTCGCTGAACCTGGACATTCTGAGCCAGCACGACACGCGCACCAACCCGATGGATGCGGATTACAATCACCGAGAAGCGGTCAAGGGCCTGGACTTCAAGGCGGTTCGTGCCGATGTCGAGGCGCTGCTGACCGACAGTCAGGACTGGTGGCCGGCAGACTGGGGTCACTACGGTGGCCTGATGATCCGTCTGGCGTGGCACTCGGCCGGGTCTTACCGTCTGGGGGATGGTCGAGGTGGCGCCGGTTCGGGCAACATCCGGTTTGCGCCGCTGAATTCATGGCCGGACAATGCAAGCCTGGACAAAGCCCGGCGTCTGTTGTGGCCGGTGAAAAAGAAATACGGCAACGCGCTGTCCTGGGCTGACCTGATCGTTCTGTCGGGCACGGTGGCCTATGAAGTCATGGGGCTGAAGACCTTTGGCTTTGGGTTTGGTCGCGAAGAAATCTGGGGGCCCGAGAAAGATGTTTACTGGGGGTCGGAAAACCAGTGGCTGGCCCCGTCCGAGAATCGCTATGGCGATCTGGAAACCCCCGGCACGCTGGAAAACCCTCTGGGTGCGGTGCATATGGGCCTGATCTATGTGAACCCCGAAGGCGTGAACGGCAATCCGGATCCGGCCAAAACCGCGCTGCATATCCGTGAGACCTTTGCCCGTATGGCGATGGATGACGAAGAGACCGCGGCGTTGACCTGCGGTGGTCATACGGTCGGCAAGGCCCATGGTGCGATGCCAGGCGACAATATCGGCGCCGAGCCCGAAGCCTGCCCCGTGTCCAGCCAGGGTCTGGGATGGGAGAACCCTGATCAGAACGGTAAAGCGGCCAATGCCTTTACCTCGGGGATCGAAGGGGCGTGGACGAAAGAGCCCCTGAAATTTGACATGGGCTATTTCGACTATCTGTTCGGCTATGAATGGGAGCTGGGCAAATCACCCGCCGGTGCCCATCAGTGGCAGCCCGTCGACATGCCGGAAGACGAAAAGCCGGTCGACCCGACCGACCCCACTGTTCGTCGCATGCCGATGATGACCGATGCGGACATGGCGATGAAGGTCGACCCGACCTACAACGCGATCTGTCAGAAATTCATGGCGGATCCGGACTATTTTGCCGATACATTCGCACGTGCCTGGTTCAAGTTGACTCACCGCGACATGGGTCCGCGCGCCAACTATTATGGCCCGGATGTGCCGTCAGAAGACCTGATCTGGCAGGATCCGATCCCGGCTGGTTCGACAGATTATGACATTGATGCCGTCAAGGCCAAGATCGCAGACAGCGGCCTGACCGCGGTCGAGATGATCACCACCGCCTGGGACAGTGCCCGCACCTTCCGTGGCTCGGACAAGCGCGGTGGCGCAAATGGGGCGCGCATCCGACTGGCGCCGCAAAAGGACTGGGCAGGCAACGAGCCAGAGCGTCTGGCAAAAGTGCTGGGTGTGCTGGAACCGATCGCGGCTGAAACCGGTGCCTCGATTGCCGACGTGATCGTTCTGGCGGGCAATGTCGGGCTGGAGCAGGCGATCAAGGCCGCAGGCTTTGACGTGGCGGTTCCGTTCTCGGCCGGTCGCGGCGACGCGTCGGACGAGCAGACCGATGTGGACAGTTTCTCGGTACTTGAGCCGCTGGCGGACGGGTTCCGCAACTGGCAGCTGAAGGAATACGCGGTCTCGCCAGAGGCAATGATGCTGGATCGTGCGCAACTGCTGGGTCTGACTGCGGCCGAGATGACCGTTCTGGTCGGTGGTCTGCGTGTGCTGGGTGCCAACCATGGCGGATCGCCGCATGGTGTCTTCACTGACCGGGTGGGCCAGCTGACAACCGACTTTTTCGTCAACCTGACGGATATGTCGCTGAGCTGGCATCCGGTTGACGGAGGCACCTATGAGCTGCGCGACCGCGCCTCGGGTGAGGTCAAGTTCACCGCAACCAGCGCAGATCTGGTCTTCGGCTCGAACTCGATCCTGCGCAGCTATGCTGAGGTCTACGCTCAGGACGACAATGCCGAGAAGTTCGTGCGCGACTTTGTGGCGGCATGGACCAAGATCATGAACAACGACCGGTTCGATCTGGTTGCCTGACTCATGAATAAATCAGGCGAGGACACCCTCGCCTGGTTTTCTTTTCAGGGGCTGCATCCGCTGATCCCCGCTGTGCCGAGACCCACTCATACGGTCATGAAGAGGTCTTTGTATCGGTCACGCAGAATGTTCTTTTGAACCTTGCCCATCGTGTTGCGGGGCAGCTCATCCAGAACGATCAGCTTGCGCGGATGCTTGAACCGGGCCAGACTTTCGTGGACCGCGCCCGTTATCGCATCCGGATCAGGGGTCTGGCCGGGCTCTGCCACGATGACACCAACAACCGTTTCACCGAAATCGGGATGCGGCACGCCGATCACGGCGCTTTCCAGAACACCGGGTTGATCATCGAGAACCATCTCGATCTCTTTTGGGTAGATGTTGTAACCGCCCGAGATGATCAGATCCTTGTTGCGACCAACGATATGGACGTAGCCATCCTCGTCGATGCGGCCCAGATCACCGGTGATGAAAAAGCCGTTGTCGCGCAGTTCGGCAGCGGTTTTTTCAGGCATCTGCCAATACCCTTTGAAGACGTTGGGCCCGCGCACTTCAATTGTGCCGATCTCGCCCGCAGGCAGGGTATTGCCGTCTGAATCACAGATCTTCAGTTCGACCCCGGGCAGCGGGTGCCCGACCGTTCCGGCGCGCCGCTCGCCGTCATACGGGTTTGACGTGTTCATGTTGGTTTCAGTCATGCCATAGCGTTCAAGGATGCGATGCCCCGTTCGTTTTTCGAACTGCACATGGGTTTCCGCCCGCAGCGGTGCCGATCCCGATACGAACAGGCGCATATGGGTGGCCAGTTCCCTGGTAAAACGCGGGTCGTCCAACAGGCGCGTATAGAAGGTTGGGACGCCCATCATCGACGTGGCACAGGGCAAATTGTCGATGATCTGGTCCAGATCGAATTTGGGCAGCCAGATCATGCATCCACCCGCAGCCAGCATGATATTGGTCGCGACGAACAGCCCGTGGGTGTGAAAGATCGGCAGGGCATGCAGCAGTACATCCTGCGAGTTGAAGCGCCATTCCCTGACCAGTGTCCGGGCGTTCGACAGCAGATTGTTCTGGGTCAGCATGGCCCCCTTGGACCGGCCTGTGGTTCCCGATGTATAGAGGAACGCAGCCAGGTCCTCGCCATCGCGGGGGACGGTTTCGAAACGTGTCGGCATGGTCGCGGCCAGATCTGTCAGAGACCCGCTGCCATCCGCGTTCAGCGTCTCTACCCGGGTGCCCAGCTGCGCGCCGACAGGGGTGAGTTTTTCCTCACTTTCGGTGTCGCAGATAATCAGCGCGGCCCCGCTGTTTTCAATGAAATAGGTCAATTCATCGACCGTGTAGGCCGTATTCAGGGGCAGGAACACCAGACCGGCCTGGGCGCAGGCAGCATAAAGCGCCAGCGCCTCGGGTGACTTCGCAACCTGCGCCGCAACGCGATCACCGGGATTCAGGCCTAGATGCTTGGCCACATGTGCAATCTGCGCCGCTTTGCCTAGAAAGTCCTGATGGGAAATCGTTGTCCCGTCCAGCAGCCGCAAAAAAGGTGTGCCTTTGCCAGCATGAATGCCGAACAGGCCGTCATAGAGGGGGTTGGCCATCAGGTTTACCTTTCTTGAAGTATGGAGAGAGAGGTGGATGCAGCGAGGAAATGGATCTCGAATGAGGCGATCATCTCATGGGTATTGGTGAATTGTTCATGGTATTGGGCAACACGGGTCAATTCATACAGGTAGTTGACCATGGTGCCAACGGATCGGGCCGTGATTGCGTTCCCATGAACCGATTGATCAAAAGCACTGTTACCCAAATGAAACTGTGCAATTGGATCCGGGGGCATGTGCCTCCTTCCCCTGTCGCTTGGCAGTTACAACCGCCGACACCCTGCTGCGCATCGTGCTTTCAGAGTATCGGCGGGTGTCGACTGATTTCCCTATGAGAAGTGTTCCGGCAGCAAGGCATCCGGCAGGTTCTGATAGCAAACAGGACGCAAGAAACGTCGGATCGACAATGTGCCCACGGATGTGGCACCGAAATTGGTTGAAGCCGGGTAGGGACCGCCATGGACCATGCTGTCACATACCTCGACCCCCGTGGGGAAGCCATTGGCCAACACGCGCCCGGCTTTGCGTTCAAGGATCGGCAGCAGGGACCGCGCCATGCCCATGTCGGCCTCGTCCATATGCAGGGTGCAGGTCAGCTGCCCGTGCAATCCGCGCGCGACATCGTGCATTTCGTCGGATGTCTCGGCGGTCACGATGATGCCCAGCGGGCCGAACACCTCTTCCGCGAGGGATGTGTTGGCCAGCCAGGTTGCGGCGCTTGTTCGGTAAAGGAAAGGGGTTGCATTGCGCTGATCGCATGTCGAAGCCAGAACCTCGTGAACGCCAGCGGTTTCAGCAACACGGGCCTGACCGTTGCGATAGGCTTTGGCGATGCCGTCGGTCAGCATGGTCTGCGCCGGAACTTCGGTCAATGCGGCCTGTGCGATCTCGGCGAAACGGTCCGTTGCTTCACCTGCGGGCATCACGACGACGCCCGGGTTGGTGCAGAACTGACCAGCGCCCATCGTCAGCGAGCCGGCCCAGCCTTTGGCGATGTCTTCACCCCGGTTTGTCAGTGCCGCATCCAGAATGAACATGGGATTGACCGATCCAAGCTCGCCAAAAAACGGAATTGGTTCGGGGCGCGCGGCGCACAGGTCGAACAGGGCGCGGCCGCCCGCAAGCGATCCGGTGAACCCGACCGCCTTGATCAGAGGGTGCTGCACCAAGGCAGAACCCACAGCCGGGCCGCCGTTCTGGATCAAGCTGAAAACGCCGGGATGAATGTTGCAACGGCGGATGGCCGCAAGGATGGCTTCGGCGATGATCTCGCCGGTGCCCGGATGGGCGCCGTGGCCTTTGACGACAACCGGGCAGCCGGCAGCCAGTGCGGCGGCGGTGTCCCCCCCGGCGGTGGAAAATGCCAGCGGGAAATTTGATGCGCCGAACACCGCGACCGGGCCGATCGGGCGCTGGATCATCTTCAGATCGGGCCGGGGCAGGGGGGAACGGTCCGGCAGTGCGCTGTCGTGGCGCCGGTCCAGATAATCGCCGCTGAGGATATGCGTTGCGAACAGCCTCAGCTGCCCCGACGTGCGGCCCCGCTCACCTTGCAGCCGAGCCTCGGGCAGGCCGGTTTCCTGAGTGCCAATCTCGGTGATTGCATCGGCGCGCGCTTCGATCTCGTCGGCAATGGAGTTCAGAAAGGCGGCGCGTTCTTCCCGAGTGGAATAGCCATAACTCCAAAACGCCTCTTCCGCGGCCTGCGCAGCGGCGTCGACGTCTGAAATGCGACCTTTCGAAAAGTCATGCGATGGCCCATGTGCGGGTTGTGATGCAAAGAAATCGTCACCAGCAAGCCAGTTGCCGGCGATCAGATGCTTGCCATGCGGGGTAAAGGTCATTTGGGCCTCGTAATTCGGGATGTCCAGATTAATGGATAATGTATCCAAAATGGCAGGACATGCAAGACCGCCCTAGGGTTCGTCTGTCCCGCGCTTCGAGGCGATCATTTCCAGAAGCTGTTCCTTGGTCCGGCGAATATGCTGGGCCAAGACCTCGCAGGCTTTGTCCACATTGCCTTCCTGCGCCAGCCGCAACAGATCACGATGTTCCTTTTTTGCGGGTTCGCGCTGTTTCATCACGCTCAGGTGCATCCTTACATAACGATCCGATTGCAGGTTGACGCGGTCCAGCAATTCGTTGGTCAGCTTCCGCTGTGACGCCGCATAAAGCGCCGAGTGATATTGATAGTTCAATATCCCCCACTTGCCGACGTCATTTTCGTCATATGACGCTTCCATCTGCCTGAGAATCTCGTCGCAACGCGCAAATTCCCTTGGGCCCATATTCGGGATGGCCCGGCGAAACAGATCCACTTCGATCAGGATGCGAAGATCGAAGATTTCACCGATTTCGTCGAGGGAATGCTTGGTCACCGAGCCGCCGCGATTGTTGGCCCATTGCACCAGACCTTCGGCATTCAGGCGCTTCAGCGCCTCGCGGATCGGCATGCGCGAGACATCATATTCCTCGGCCAGAGCTTCCTGCCGGATCGTCTCACCTTCGGCAAGTTCGCCGCTCAGGATACGTTCACGCAGATCATTTGCGATAACGTCCGGTAGGCTTTGTTTCGTGATCGCGCGTTTCCCTGCCATGTCCAATATCCCGCCACGGTTTTTTGGATACAATTACCCGTAATCATCGACTTTTCCAAGCCGAACTTGGATTTCGACCCATGTTCGACCCATGCCCGAGATCTGGAAAAGCCTGAATCTGCTTATGAATCCGTAACCAGCCCGCGTATCTTCAGACTTTTCCGTCTCTGAATAATGTGTTTCCCGACATCAAACACCCCAGGTGTCAGACAGGCGATACCCACCGGGCCACGGGTCGTCAGGGTCCAGCATGTGCTGATGTATTCCGGTGATCCAACCGCGACCGCTGATTTCAGGAACGATTGCCGGGCGGCCACCTATCTGCACAGTGTCAAGGATCCGACCGGTAAATCGTGATCCGATGATCGAAACCGCGTCGAAGGTCTGGCCGGGTTTCATCACCCCCTTGGCCGCCATCAGCGCCATGCGGGCAGACACCGCGGTACCCGTTGGTGAACGGTCAACCTTACCCGGCTGGATCGCCACGGCGGACTTGCCGCTTAGACCGGTTTCCGTCTCGCTCAGCGGGCCGCAAAAGGCGCAGAACGATATATGATCCCAGTCCGGGTTCTCGGGATGAGAGAACCCAAGCTGTTCATTGGCGGCGTTTGTGATCTTTACCCCCAACCGGGCTATGTCGCGGGCCTCATTATCGACGATTGCAAACCCAAGCGTCTGCGCATCGACGACCACGAAGCTGTCGCCGCCATAAGCGGTATCTACCGTGATCGTGCCCAGTCCGGATACCTCGAGCGGGACCGACAGCTTGTCGGCAAAGCTGGGCAGGTTCTGGACGAAGATGCGCCGCGCCTTGCCATCGCGGCATTCCGCACGCACCCGGACCAGCCCGCCCGGTGCCTCGAGCACCATATGGGTTTCCGGCTCTTTCATCGGAATGATCCCGCCATCCAGCAACACGGTTGAGACACAGATCGAGTTAGACCCCGACATGGGCGGCGTGTCTTCGGGTTCCATGATGATCCAGGCGGCGTCCGCCTCGGGGTGTTTTGGCGGAACCAGAAGGTTGACATGCCGGAACACACCGCCGCGCGGCTCGTTGAGAACAAAGTTGCGCAGTGTCTGGTCCTGCGCAATGAAGCTTCGCTGATCCCAGAGAGTGTCGCCCGGCGGTGGGGCGACGCCTCCGACGATGACATCTCCAACCTCACCTTCGGCATGGGCCGAGATCACATGTATGGTTTTGCTGCTGCGCATGTTTACCTCAGCCGTACTGCGCGACAGGAGCACCCAGCGCGTCGAAGATCGGTGTCACGCCCAGACCGGGACGATCTGCTGCGGTCATCCGGCCATTGACACGCTTCGGTGCGCCTTCGGCGATGTCCACGGTACCATAGGAATTGAAATCGGTGGCCGAGAACGTGAACTCGGACGGTGTTGACCGTGCCAGATGGGCGATGGTGGCTGTGGTGATGTCGCCGCCCCATGTGTCCTCGATGGTCATTGGAATACCGTGCGCCACGCACAGATCCCGCATCAGTTTTGCCTTGGTCAAACCTCCTACCTTGGAGATTTTCAGATTGATCACGTCCATGGCGTCATCGGCGATGCCGCGGACCAATGTGTTGGGCGTGTCGATGACCTCATCCATCACGAAGGGCAGCGCGGTGCGGCGGCGGATCGACACGCATTCCTCATAGGTCAAACAGGGTTGTTCCACATAGACATCCAGACCCGAGACCGCGCCCACGACACGGGCGGCCTCGTGCCGGGTCCAGCCGGTGTTGGCATCTGCCACCAGCAGGTCGGTCTTTTTCAGAACTGCGCGGGTGGCATGAATGCGGTCGATGTCGTCATTGGCTTCACCGCCCACCTTGAGTTGGAACTTCGTGTAGCCTTCGGCCGCATAGCCTTCGATCTTTTGCGCCATGATGTCCGGCGCTTCCTGGCTGATCGCGCGATACAGCACCACGTCCTTTTGTGCCGCGCCGCCCAACAGGGTGTAAAGGGGTTGCCCGGTCGTCTTGCCCAGCAGATCCCAGCAGGCGATATCGACAGGCGCCTTGGCATAGGGGTGGCCACGCAGGGCAGCATCCATGGTACGATTGATCTGGCCGATATTCAGCGGATCCTGCCCGATCAGATGTGGCGACAATTCGGCCAGCCCGGCCCTGACGCCAAGGGCGAAGGACGGAAGATAAGCCGATCCCAGCGGGCAGCATTCGGCATACCCCTTCAGACCTTCATCCGTGATGATCTCGAGAACGGTGCTGTCGAAGACTTCGACATAGTTGCCATTGGACCAGCTGTAGCGGCCTTCCTTCAGCGGAAGATCCACCTGATATACGTTCAGTGCGGTGATTTTCATGAGGTGTTCTCCTGATCAGAAGCGTGTGGATGCGTAAGGCTTCATGTCGAGCGCGGGCTTGGCGTTCGTGACCAGATCCGCGACCAGTTCCGCCGTGCCTGCGGATTGCGTCAAGCCCAGATGGCCATGTCCGAAGGCGTAGAACACCTGTGACGCACGGGCCGAGCGGTCGATCACCGGCAAACTGTCGGGAAGCGACGGCCGGAAGCCCATCCATTGCGTGCCGCCTTCCAAATTCAGGCCAGGCATGAAGCGACCGGCCTTTGCCAGCAACGTGTCGGCGCGTTTGTAATTGGGTGGCAGTTCCAGCCCGCCCAACTCGACCGCGCCTCCGATGCGCACGCCGCCGTTGATCCGAGTCACCACGAACCCATGTCCCCCGAATGTCAGATGGGTGCGCAGGTCAAAGGCCCCTTCGGGCAGGGTGGTGTTGTATCCGCGCTCGGTTTCCAGAGGGATGCGATCACCCAAGGTTTTCGCGAGTTGGTGAGACCAGGCCCCGGCGGCCACGATCACCTGTCTTGCTTCAATTTCACCGATCGAAGTCGTCAGGCGAACGGCTGAATCCATCGGTGTGAGCGCGTTGATTGCCGCGATTTCAACCTGACCGCCGCGGGCGGTGAACCGGGTGGCCAAATGTCTTGCCCAGCTGGCCGGATCGACCGTGTTCATCCAGGTGGGCGTAAAACCCGCATGGGTAAATCGTCGGTCAAGCCCGGGCTGGATGTCCGCAATCGCGTCGGGGCTGTCCAGCAGATCAAAGGGGATGCCGTGATCCTTGCGCATATCCCATGTGGGCAGACTGGCGCGGAATTCGCCTTCACTTTCGAACAACTGCAACTGGCCTTCGCGTTGCATCAGCGCTTCGCCGTCGACATCCGCGATCTGGCGTTCCAGCGCCGCGCGGCTGTGATCCATCAAAGCAGCCTGTGCAGACAAGGCCGCAGCATAGCGATCTTGCCAACTGGCCCGCCAGAACCGCAGCATCCACGGTGCGATGTTCAAAGCGTAAGAGGGGGGGATTGAAAGCGGACCCAATGGATCAAACAGCCATTTCGGAGCTTTGCGCATGATCCCGGGGGTGGCCAACGGCACGATATCGGTAAAGGCAAAAGCTCCGGCATTCCCTTTCGAGGCACCGGCTCCTACGCCTTCGCGATCCAGCACCAGAACCTGTTTGCCGCGCTTTTGCAATTCCAGTGCCGTGCTGATCCCAATGATACCGGCACCGATCACAACAATATCCGTCGGGTTGTCTTGCAGCATGGCCAGATCTTTTCAAACTGTGGTTCGGTACCGGGGGCCGGATTGCGCCAGTCCCCGATGGTTTTGTCAAAGAAGGATCCCGCCGCGGAACGGATCGTTTTGCGCGAAAATCAATGTGCCCTCGGCCATGATATGCGCCTGCCCGGTCAGGGTTGGAATGACGCCGCCATTGGGGCCGGGCTGATAGCTCAGCCGGTAGGAACTGCCGATCACGCTTTCCTGCACGATCTCAACCCCCGGAGCCAGAACCCCATCCGCCGCCAGACAGGCCAGACGCGCCGAACTGCCTGTCCCGCACGGGGATCGGTCATATTGATCGTCCGGGCACAGGACGAAATTCCGGCTGTGAACGTCTTTGTCCGGGGATTTGCCCTGCAAGATCACGTGGTCCACCGGTTCCCCGTTTTCACCACGCACATTCTGGTCGGTGCAGGCTTTGCGAATTGCAATGGTCAGATCGGTGAGGGCACGGATGTTGCCGGGCGTCACGTCCATCGGACTGGGATCGACAATGAAGAACCAGTTACCACCATAGGCCAGATCACCGGTCACTTTTCCATGGCCTTCGACCTCAACCGACACCGAAGCCCTGACCCGGCGGCTTTCGATATTGGTGACGCGCACCGTATTGGCGTCCAACAGCTCAACCGAGATGACGCCGGCCGGCGTTTCGACCCCGTGCGTTCCCGGACCGATCTGGCCCAGATGCGCCAGAGTGACCCCAAGGCCGATGGTGCCGTGACCGCACATGCCCAGAACGGCGTCGGCATCGAAATAGATCACGCCGGTTTCGCAGCCAGACGTTTCCGGGGCGACCAGAAGCGCCCCGACCATGCCGGGTTGGCCGCGCGGCTCCAGAAGGACCGATTTGTAGAAAGCCTTGTGCTCGGTGGCCAGACGTTGTGCGCGCTCGGCCAGCGGGCCCGACCCCAGATCGGGGCCGCCGTTCAGGATGACCCGCGTGGGCATGCCTCCGGTATGGCTGTCGATCACATGCATTCAGCGATGACTCCGCCCTGGCTGGACCAGTCGGCAAACCATGTGCGGAACAGTCTGTATTGCTGTTCGCAATAGTTGCGCTGGGCATCCGTCAGTTCGTCGGTTTCGTTGAAGTGCAAGCGGTATTCCTCTTCACCGTTCAGGACCAGAAGGTGCTTGTAATACAGCACCAGATCGGTGCCTTCGTCAAAGCTGGCCAGCACGCCAAAGGCTTCTTCAAGCTCGCGCGCGCGCAGGCGCGCTTCGGCGTGGCCCGCCGCCGCTTTCTGGCACAGGGCGGCCAGCAGCAGTGCCTCTTTGGGCAAGGCAGTACCAATACCGGTAATCGATCCGGTAGCGCCGCAGTTGACGAAGCCATGGTAAACCTCGGTATCCACACCAACCATCAGTGTCACCTGATCATCTTTCGAGGTGATGTGTTCCGCGGCGTAGCGCAGGTCGCTTTTGCCGCCGAATTCCTTGAACCCAACCAGGTTCGGATGATCTGCACGCAATTCCAGGAACAAATCGGCGCGGGTGGCGAAGCCGTAAACGGGGCTGTTGTAAATGATGGCCGGGATATCCGGCGCGGCTGACAGGATTGCCTTGAAGTGGTTGCGCTGTGCCGGGATGGACGATCCGCGCGACAGCACACGTGGGATGACCATAAGCCCTGCCGCTCCGACCTTTTGCGCATGTGCAGCCAGCGCCACGGCAGATTTCGAGTTTATCGCACCGGTGCCGACGACGACGGGCAGGCCTGCCTCGATCAGGCGTTCGACACCTTGCATGCGTTCGGCATCCGACAGCAACGGCCAGTCGCCCATCGAACCGCAATACACCACGGCCGACATGCCTGCCTGGATCATTTCCTTGCCCTTTTTGACCAGAGCATCGAAATCCGGTGTCCGGTCGGTTTTGCAGGGGGTCATCAGGGCTGGCATGGTGCCGGTGAAGATATTCTTGGACATGAAGGTGATCTTCCTCGTTGTTTCAGGGGGCCGGTGCACTCAGCGCACGTTGGCCAGGAATTTACGGGTGTTTTCGGATTGCGCATCACCGAATATCTGCCCGGGCGGGCCGATCTCTTCCATCATGCCCTGATGGAAATAAGCAACCCGGTCCGACACATCGCGTGCGAAACCCATCTCGTGCGTGACACAAATCATGGTCATCCCTTCTTCGGCCAAAAGGCGCATCGTGTCGAGAACCTCGCCCACCAGTTCGGGGTCCAGCGCTGACGTCGCCTCATCAAACAGCATGTATTCCGGTTCCATCGCCAGCGCGCGGGCGATGGCCAGACGCTGTTGCTGGCCACCCGAAAGGGCCGAGGGGTAGACGCCCAGCTTTTCGCCCAGGCCAACATGGGTCAGTTGGCGGGCGGCGATATCGCGGGCTTCTGATTTTGACAGTCCCTTGACGATCTTGGGGGCGAGTGCGACGTTTTCCAGCGCTGTCAGATGGGGAAAGCTGTTCCATTGCTGAAATACCATCCCCAGCTTCGTGCGCAGCTTGTTGATGTCGGTGCCTTTGGCATGAACATCGGTGCCATCGACCCTGACCGAGCCTTGCTGGATCGGCTCCAGCCCGTTGATGCAATACAGCAGGGTCGATTTGCCGGAGCCCGATGCGCCGATCACCGACAGGACTTCTCCTTTCTGCACATCCAGATTGATGCCTTTCAGCACATGCAGCGCGCCGAAATACTTGTGCAGGTCGCGAATTTCGATCATTGGGCCCACCTTTTTTCAAGAGACGCGGAATAGCGCGAAATCGGATAGCTGAGCGCGAAATAGAACGCGCCCGCGATTGTCAGGATCAGGAAAGGTTCCTGCGTGCGGGTGATCAGGATCTGGCTGGCCTTGAGCAGTTCGACATAGCCCAGCACCGAAACCAACGCGCTGTCCTTCATCACTCCCAGTGCGACACCGACCCAGGCGGGGAACACCGCGCGTCCGCCGATTGGGAAGACGACATAGCGCAGGTCCTGCCAATAGGTCATGCCCAGGCTGCGTGCCGCACGGCGCATCGGCGCGCCGACGGCCTCGATCCCGCCGCGCGCGACATTCGCAACCAAAGCGGCCGTGTAGATCGACAGGATCACCATGCCCGAGGCGAACGGGTCCAGATTGAGCCCGACAATGGGCGCAAAGTTGTAGAACAGCACCAGTTGGATGATCAGCGGGACGGACCGGAAAACATCCAGAAACGGGGCCACTGTCAGGGCGGCGGCCAGCTTGCCCTCGTACAGGATCCACCCGCATACCACGCCAAGAAGTGTTCCGATGGATATCGACAGAACCGAAATCCAGAGTGTCCGCAGGGCCGCTTCGCCCAGAAACCACAGATCATTGATGGTGAAGCCGCTGAAAAAGCTGACAGTGGGTTCCATCCGAGCGTCCTTCAGTAGCGAAAGAGCCGGGTCGCCAGCAGGCGTGAGGCTCCGAGAATGATTTTGACGATCACGTAGTAGATGACCGCTGTGACGGCGAAATATTCAAAGATGCGGAAGGTGCGCGAGGCAAAGAACTGCGTTTCACCTGACAGTTCCCGGAAGCCGACCAGCATGCCCAGCGAGGACATGAGCACGGCCCAGACCATCTGATTGGTGATCGGGTGATAGACGATACGAAACACCTGCGGGATCACCACGCGTGTGTAAGCCTGCCACGCGGTCATGCCCAGGGAACGAGAGGCCCGCAACTGCGTCTCGGGGACGGCCTGAAAACCTCCGCGAAAGTTTTCGGCCAGATAACCGGCGCAATTGAAGGTCAAACCCACCAGCACGATGAAGTAAGGCGACAGGTGCAGGCCGAACGCGCCAAGCCCGAAGCCGAAAAAGAACAGCTGAAACAGGGCGGGCGTGTTTCGGGCCAGTTCAACCCAGGCTGAGGCGAACCAGTACAGCGGCCCCTTCAGGTGCAGCCGCGTCAGCGCAAGACACAGGCCGATGATGATGCCCAGGATCATCGCCAGAACCGCGACTTGCAAGGTCAGCAGTGATGCCTCAAGCAAGTCCGGCAGGCTTTTCATGACCGGTCGCCAGTGGAAGTTGTAATCGAACACAGGTTTTTTCCGAATTGACCGGCTCTTTCGCCAGGCCGAAACCCGACGAAAGAGCACTGGGGGGTGAAATCAGTACATCACGCCGGGGATGCGCAGCTCGGGTGCTTCGCCTCCGACATATTTGCCCCACAGTTCCTGATACCGGCCCGAACGCACCTGATGCGTGACAAACAGGTTCAGGAAGTTCAGCCAGGTGACGTCCTGTCTTTTGCCCACGACCGAGGTGTAGTCGGTGGTCCAGGGCATACGCGGACCGGCCAGCACGGTTTCATATTGCTGGGTGATCGGCAGAACGGCGGTGTTGGTGGTGATGCCGATATCGGCCTTGCCCTGCGCGACCGCCAGAAACACCTCGTTTTCCGACTGATAGCCCTGATAATTGCTTTCCTCACCCCATTCGGCGGCAATCTTCAGCCATTCCTGTTCCGGCACGGTGCCAATCGCGGCGGCGACGCGTTTGCCGCGGATGTCTTCGAAGGTTTCGATCCCGCTGTCCGCGTTCACGACGCCCTGCGCATAGTAGATCGCATAAGGAATGGTAAAGCCCACGGTCCGCGCCCGTTCAAGGCTGTCCGAGGTCGCGCCGAACACGACATCTGCGCGCCCGGTTACGATGACCGGCAGGCGCTCGGCCCAGGTCAACGGCAGGATTTCCGCCTCAACTTCAAGCGCCGCAGCCAGATCATTGCAGTATTCCACGTCAAATCCCGCCGGTTCGTTGTTGGCGTCGCGATACCCGATCGGCGGAAAGTCCAGAACAACGCCACAGCGAAGAGTGCCGCGATCCACGACATCGTCGAGCGTGTCCGCCATCGCAGGACCTGTTGTGAACGTGGTGAGGGCCGCCAAAGCGACGAGTTTCTTGAGCATGTGATCCTCCCTGAATCAAAAGATGTGGCCACGAGTAACGGATATTGGATACAACATCCACATAAATTTGTCATCGGCAACCGACACGCGCCCGTATCCGGCTTCCGGATGGATCAAATGTTCAAGAAACGCCCTTCGCTGATTGATCGTCTTGGGGGTGGGGGCAGGCCGATCATCAAAACGTAGGGGAAACGCTTTTTGCGCAACATCCCAAGAAGAACCGGTCATTCTGACCCGGTCCGCGTGGTGCAGCCTGCACCGGGCCGGGATGGACCAAGACAACACCAACACGTTCTGGAACCGTCCGTCTGAAGACTGGGTGCCCGAGGTTTACGGAACCGACCCGCACAAATCCGGCCAGGTGCCACTATTCGCTGTCAGACAACGCGCAGGGTTGTTTTGCCCTTTCACACTCCTTCCAATGGCGTTCAGTCTGTTCTGATGACGCCGGTTTCCACCCACGTGTCAAATCGTGACAGAACAGCCTGACAGAAAGCCGCGTCGTTGATGTGAACATCCAGCTCGGTCATCGGCACCCGGCCGGGCATGACCTTGCGCGCCTCGTCCACCATTTCGGCCAGAGCCTCTGGATCATGCGCCTCTTCGCCTTCTCTGTCCCAGGCTTCGACACCCTGAACGGGCAAAAAGAAATGCACGGGCCCGGTTGCGGCTTCCAGACGGTTGGCGAGTTCCCGAATCCACGCGCGCCGTTCAGCCCCGTTGAAGACCGAGCTTTTGATCAGGCGGTTATGTTCGTGGAACGGGCGATCGGCATATTGCTCGGGGATGTCCTGCCAACCCGCGAAATCCAATAGATCCAGCGCACCGGGGGCCACCATCTGGGGCGTTCCAACGCGCCCGGCATTGGTGACCCGGTCATCGCCGCTGGACACAACAGAGCCCGCCATCAGGTTGCCGAATTCCTGCATGCTGAAGTCCATCACGCAGGCAAACGCGCCTTCGCCTGCCAGTTTTTCATAGGCCATGCCGCCCATGCCGGTAGAGTGGAACACGGCCACTTCAAAGCCGCGGTCTTCCAGTGCCGGTTTCAGAATTTTCATGTAACGCAGGCAGGACGAACCAAGGCTGGTCATCCCGATCAGAGGTTTGCTGCGATCGGGGGCGGTCGCTGCCCTGGCTGCGCCCACGACGGCCCCGGCAGCCTGGCTGAGCGACGATTTGCAGATCGAATTCATGCCATACAGGCCGCCGGCCCAGAGGATCATCTGAACATCCGGCGCCAACCGGTGCGGAGGGATCAGAGGCGAGAAGCTGACCGTTGACACGATGTATTTGGGAACGCCCATCGGTAGCGCCTGCGCACAATCCAGCGCAAGGTCCGTGCCCATGGTCCCGCCCGTGGCCAGCATCCCGTCAAACCGACCTTCTGAATAAGCCTTTGCAACGGTTTTTGCGGCACCTGCCGACATTATGCGAAAGGCCTTGTTCTCGTCTCCTTGCGCGATGACTTCTTCAATGGTCATGCCACCGGCTGCGGCCACGGCGTGCTTTGAGATATCAGTTGGATCGGACGCATCACCCAGAACCGAGACATCCATGGTCAGGACGTCAGCGCCCTGCGCTCTGACTGCCTTTTCGATGAACCGCATTTCGGGCTCTTTGGTGTCATAAGTACCAATCAGCAGGATTGTCTTTTTAGCCATTGGTGCCTCCTGTCTAAGTGTGCTGTTGAAGGTATTGGGACATCAACCCTCGGGCGGTTTCAATGAACCGCACATTGCGTATGTCCGATCCATCTTCGTTCAGGCGGGATGCAACCCATCCCACATAGGTTGCCGCGCGCAGTGCCATGAACAGGTCGAGTTGGTGGGTACAGATCGGTCGTTCCGATCGATACCCGGCCAGCAAAGCATCGCGCAGCCGGTTGAAATCCGGTTCGTGCAGGTTCTTGAGAAGTGTTGTTGCGATATCAAACAGGCGAAAACCGAACCCGGCATCGTCGAAGTCGATCAGCCACAGTTTGTCACCATCAACCATGACGTTTTCGCGGACAAGATCGGCGTGGATCAGCCCGTAATCCAACTGATTTTCGACGCGCCGAAGGTCACGATCTGCGATATCCCGGAACGCCAGGAAAAGAGCCCGGTCCGTTTTTCCAAGCGTTGGGTTTTCCCAGAAACGCCCCCAGAGAGGGGTGTCTCCAAGCAGCCCGCCCCGGTCCCATGACCAACGCGTGAAGTCGTGCGGACGAGTCCATTGGTCACTGATGTCATGCAGTCGCGCCATTTCCCGGCCAATTGTGTGGAAGACGCCGGTCCTGTCGCGCTGCTCCAAGGCTGATCCGGTCGCACCCAACGGCCGGCCCGGCAACCAGTTGAGCATGTCGACCTGAATGCCGTCCACCAGATGCAGATAGCGTCCATCTGCGGCCGGGACAGGCGTTGGAACCCGGACCCCGTTTTTGCCGAGAACGGCCATCCATTGTAGCTCTGAACGGAGTTCGGCATCGGTTCGCAAGCCTTTGCGATGCAGTCGCAGAGCATAGGCGGTCTGGCCGGCCTGAACGCGATAGACGCGGTTTTCCCGAGCAGCCACAAGAGACCATTCGCTATCGACCAGTTCCCAAAGGGTCAGCGCCTGTTCCACGATCTGCTTCATGCGACCAGTGGCGTTTCCGCCAACACGTCGTCCAGCGTGTCGAAAAGAAGATCCGCGTTTTCGACAGAGAATGGCATGGGAGGGCGAATTTTCAGAGTATTCTTATGGCGTCCAAGCTTGGAGTGAATGATCCCGCGCTGGCGCATGGTGTTGATGATACGGTCGGTGAATTCACTGGCGGGTTCCTTGCTGTCGCGATCAAGGACCATTTCGGCCCCGAATATCAGCCCCGAGCCGCGTATGTCTCCGATGACGTCATATTTTTCTTTCAAAAGGTTCAGCCGTTTTCGCGCGTGATCACCAACGGATCTGGCATGTGCGACCAGGCTCTGGTCTTCGATCTCGTCCAAAACCGCCATCGCGGCAGCACAGGAAACAGGGTTTCCGCCAAACGTGTTGAAGTACCGATATCCTTTGCGGAATGCCGAAATGATCTCGGAACCTGTGACCACGCCGCCCACCGGATGGCCGTTGGCCATGGGTTTGCCCAAGGTCATGACATCCGGCACAACGCCCAACTTCTGATGCGCCCACATGTGGGTGCCGGTTCGGCCAAAGCCTGATTGCACCTCGTCGCAGATCAACAGGCCCCCGGCTTGGCGGACGACCTTGGCCGTGGGTGCCAGCCAACCGTCCGGATTGTCGGGAAACCCCTCGTTCAGAAAATAAGGGCAGAGGATCAATGCGGCAAAACCGGTGCCGGCCTTTTCGTGTTCCGCAATCTGTTCCGCCACCGCATCGGCGAATTTTGACCCGTCCGGGTCGGGATCGCGATAGCTGTCGGGCGCGCTGACAAAGCGGAAATACTGGCTCAGCCCGAAGCCGACTGTCGGGATGTTCGATCTGCTCAACTGGCTGACCAGCGCGGTATTTCCATGATAGGTGGCGTCAGTGGCAATGATCCCTCGTTTTCCGGTCATCGCCTCGGCCATTCGCAAAGCAATGTCATTTGCCTCGGAACCGGTACAGGTGAGGATGGCCGTATCCAGCGCTGCATCCATCGTCCCGGTCAGTTTTTCCACATAGTCCAGAATCCCGTCGTGCAGATACCGGGTGTGCGTGTTGAGCGTGCGCGCCTGACGGCAGATCGCCTCGACCACGCGCGGGTTGCAATGCCCTACATGTGGCACGTTGTTGTAGCAGTCCAGATACTTGCGCCCGTCTGCATCCCACAGCCAGACGCCTTCACCTTTCACGAAATGAACCGGCTCGTCGTAGAACGTCGACACGTTAGGGCCCAATAGCTTGGCCCGGCGTTCAATGAGTTCCACTGATTTCGCTGGAAGAGTCATGAGGGCGGCCTTTTCTCAGAGTTTTATCCATGCGGTTTTCAGATCGAAGTATTTCTCGATCGCGTGCAGCGATTTGTCGTGCCCGTTGCCGGATTGGCGAACCCCGCCCAGCGGAACGGTCAGGTCGGCACCGCCATATGTATTGACATGCACAACGCCGGCGCGAATACCGGCGACCATGCGATGCGCGCGGCTGAGGTTCGAGGTCCAGACACCACCGGCCAGCCCATAAACGGTGGCGTTGGCAAGGCGCAGCGCTTCGTCTTCGTCGGCAAAGGGCGTGACGGCCAGAACAGGGCCAAAGACCTCATTCTGGAACAGTGTATCGGTCTCTTTCACGTTGGCCATCACAGTGGGCGCCATGTAATAGCCTCCGGTCTTGGTCAGTATGCGGTTTCCGCCGGTCCGGCGCTCGGCGCCTTCGGCCTCGGCCTTGGTGACGAAATCCAGATTGGCCTGAAGCTCTGACAGGCTGTGGACCGCACCGATCTGGCTGTTCAGATCCAGCGGGTCGCCGACGCAAAAGCCTTCAGCATGGCGGCTGATCTCGGCGACGAAGTCCTCGTAGATCTCTTGCTGGACCAACAGGCGCGATCCGGCGACGCAGACCTGACCAGAGTTGCGGAAGATGCCCGCCGCCGAAACCTTGGCCGCTTCGGTCAGATCAGGGGCGTCGGCAAAAACGATGTTCGGGGATTTGCCGCCCAGTTCAAGATAGCAGCGTTTCAGGTTCGACCGCGCGGAATACTCCAGCAGCCGCCGCCCGGTTGTGCCCGACCCGGTAAACACCATGATGTCGACATCCATCGACAGGGCCAGCGCCTCACCCACGACCGAGCCACGCCCGGTCACGACGTTGAACACCCCATCGGGCACTCCGGCTTCTGCGGCAAGCTCGGCAATCTTGAGCAGGCTGAGTGAGGCGCTTTCGGCAGGTTTCAGCACGACGGAATTGCCTGCGGCCAGTGCCGGTGCAATTTTCCAGCTGCCGATCATCAGTGGAAAGTTCCAGGGCACGATGGCCCCGACAACCCCGACCGGAGCGTGATGCACAAGACCCAGAAAGTCACTGCTTGTCGGGGCGATCTGCCCGTAGATCTTGTCGATCGCCTCGGCATAATACCGGAAAGTGGCCGCCGCCGAGAGCGCCTCGGCCTTGTAGGCCATGGTGATTTCGGTTCCGTTGTCGCGCACGCCCAGCACGGCCAGTTCAAGCGCGCGGGCTTCGATCAGATCAGCCAGCTTCAACAGCACTTTCTTACGGCCGGCAGGGGCCATGCGCGACCATCGCCCGTCCTCGAACGCGAGGCGCGCCGCACGAACGGCCGTGTCGACATCGGCCGGTGTGCCTTCGGCGATCAGCGCCAGAGGTTGGCCGTTGATCGGAGACAGAACCTGATGCCGGGCCCCGGTTTCGCCATCCTGAACGCGGCCGTTTATGAAATGCCCGCGCGGAGCAATGTCCTGCGCACGCAGCGCATCAATCGAGGATTGGTCCATGGGGGTTATCCTTGCTGAGTTGTGTCTTCGTCGAGAACCGGCTGCGGTGTGATGCGTTCCTTGTGTTCCTTGATCAGCGAGCGAACGTGGAGCAAAATGATCCCAAGGATCATGATGAATAGTATTGCGGCAATCGGCCGGTCGATGAAATCAAGTGGCGTCTTCACCCGCGCCATGGCGCTGCGCAGTTTGACTTCCATGATCCCGCCCAGAACCATGCCCAGAATGATCGGAACTATGGGCAGGTTCAGGCGCTTCAGGATCAGCCCGAACACACCGAACCCGGCGGCAATGGCACAGTCCGTGACTGAGTTGCGCAGGCTGAATACCCCGACAAAGGACAGCGTCAGGATCATGATCCCCAGAAAGCGCGTCGGGATCTGAATGATTTTCAGCAACAGGTTGGTCGAGAACAACAGAAAGACCAGAACGATCACATTGAGCAGGATCAGCGACATGTACAGGGCCATGACAAAATCCATCTGGTCGGCGAAAAGCTGCGGCCCGGGGATCACGTTGTGAACATAGAAGACGGACAGCATCATCGCGGTCAGCGCCTCGCCCGGAATACCTAGCGCCAGCAGCGGAATCATCGCAGCCCCGGGAACGGCATTGTTGGCCGCCTCGGACGCCACCAGACCTTCGGGTGATCCATCGCCGAACTTGTCGGGGTCTTCAGAGGTTTTCTGGGCGTATGTGTATGACAGGAACTGTGATGTGAATTCGCCTGTGCCCGGTACCATGCCCATGAGCACACCCAGCGATGACGACACCGTTGCGATGCGTTTCAGGCCCAGCAGCTCTTTGAGGCCCGCGAAGATGCTGCCGCGCACATGGGCTTCGCCCGGCGCGTGTTCCTTGTCGACCAGCAACAGCAGCGCCTGACTGATGGCGAACAGCCCCAGAACCACCACGATCAGATCGATACCTGACGAAAGCCAGGTTTGGTCAAAGGTGAAACGTTTGGTGTATTTGACGGGTTCCAGACCAACGGTGCTGAGGAAGATGCCAAAGAACGCCAGCATCGCGGCCGAAAAGGTCTGTCCGCGATGGGCCAGGATCACCAGAAGGATGCCCATGAGTGCGGCCAGAAATATCTCGCGGCTGCCGAAATGCGGGGCAACCCAGGCCAACACGGGTGACAGGATGATCAGACAGAGAATCGAGAAGATGCCGCCGAAAAACGACGCCGAATAGGCCAGCGACAGGGCCCGGTGGCCCTCGCCGCGCTTGGTCATGGGATAGCCGTCATAGGTGGTCAGTGCGTTGACGGCTGTGCCGGGCGTGTTGATCAGGATGGCGGGGATTGCGCCGCCATACATGGACGACCCGTAGATGCCCAACAGAAGGGTCAGGCCGACGATGGGCTCGAACGCGAAGGTGGCGGGCAACAGGATGGCAATTGCCACAGCAGCGCCGACGCCGGGCAACGCACCGATGATGACTCCGCCCACCGATCCGATGATCAGTGCGACGACGACCTGCCACTGCGCCAGAATTGCAAAGCCGGAAATCAGATTGTCCATCTTGGCCTCACAGGTAGGTCAGCGCAAAGGCGCGCAGCCCGTCGGGCAGGTATTCGTATATCCGACCGGCCGGAATGTTCACCTGAAGCAACGCGCGGAAAACGACGGCCACGACCGCGCCGAAGGCAAGTGCAACGCAAAAAGCCCCAGGCAATCGAAATCCCAATCGTATCGTCAGTAGGGCTGCAAAAAGCATGGTGGAGGGCAGATACCCAAGCCACGGAACCGCCACGACATAGATCAGGAAGTAGGCAACATATTCGATGGACATCAACCAGAACGTCACCTCTCGCAAACGTCCGGGAATGCGTGGGGACAGGAAAGAGCTCAGCAAGTGGAGGCCGCTGAACAAAACCATGCCCCAGATCGCAATCTTGGGCCAAAGGGCGGGCTGGGCAAACCACTTGGTTCGTTTGACGATCTGAGTCTCAGTGCCGATCTGGCTGAGGAGGAACAGGGAGAAACCGAAGAAAAGGAAGGCAAAGACAATATCGCCCGGACGTCGATACCGTCGGAACATGTCTTGCAGCGTCTTTGCGATCATTTTGGCCTCCTGTTTGAATGAAAAAGGCCCGGGGTTGTTTGGCCTTGCCGGGCCTCTTTCGGATTATTCGCCCAGAATCTCTTCGATCTTGGCGAAAGAGGCTTTGTCCTGCTCGATCTGAGCTTTGGACGCGTCCGGGTCCTGCCAGTAGATCAGGGCGCCGGTTTCCTCAGCCAGCTTCTTGGCTTTGTCCGAGGACAACGCTTTCTGTGCGGCGGCCGTGATCTTTTCACGCGCGTCGGCGGGCGTGTCCTTGTGCACAAACAGCCCGTTCCAAAGGGCCAATGGAAGGTCCGGATTGAGTTCCACGATCGTCGGCGTATCCGGAACCAGTGAAATCCGCTCGCCGCCGATGCTGGCAAGGACGTTCACCTGATCAAGGCAGGGAAGGATAAGCTGTAGCGTCGTATTGATGACATCCACGTCGCCTGAGGCCAGCGTGTTGCAATCCAGTGCGTCGAAGGCCGCTTCGCTGGCAAAGTCGAACCCGCTGCTGACCGCAGCTGCAAAGGTGACCTGTGTGGGGGGCAGAACCGATCCGAAATGGCCAAGCGCAACGTCGTTTTCCTTGCCGTGTTCGGCCAGTTCTTCCCAGCTTGAAAACGGCGCGTCTTTGCTGGCCGCGATGACGAAGGGATAAGTCAGGAAGATGCCAATTGGATCAAAAGGATTCGGGTTGAGTTCGGGAATTCCGATTTCGGGGCCGATGACAGGTACGCCGATGACGAATGAGCCGATGGTGTAGCCATCCGCAGGGGCGGTTGCCACCTCGACCGCGCCGGGGAATGGGCCGCCTCCGCCGCCGGGTTTGTTCACGACAGCGGCAGGCACACCGTACATGGCCTGGAATTCGTCGGCGATCATCCGGGTAAGGACATCTTCCAGATCACCCGGAGGCCAGGGGACGACAAAACTTACCGGCTTTTCAGGGTACTCTGCCAGTGCGGCAGTGGCCGAAGCCGCAAAAGCGGCGGCTGTTAGAAATTTCTTCATTGACACCTCCCGTTCGTGGTTCAATATTTGAACCTCGTTAACAATAATAATGTTGCTTTGTTAAGTTAGTTCTGTCAAGTATTACCTGAGCAAGAGGACCACACGCACATGGGTACAGCCCTTAACGCCCTAAAAATGCTGGACTACTTTTCCAATGCCCGCCCTGAGATCGGGCTGAGTCACCTGGCGCGGTTGTCCGGGCTGAACAAAGCAACGGCGTTGCGGCACCTGCGCGCGCTTGAGGAGTTCGGGTTGATCGAACAGAACCCGATGACGAAATCCTATGCGATCGGGCCGGCGGCTTTGCGTTTGGCCGCGCTGCGAGAGATCGCCAGACCCGGCATTGAGGACGCGCGTCAAAAAATGCAGGCCGCTATGCAGGTGGTCGGTGAATCCCTGCATCTGTCCGTGCTGGAGAAAACGGGGTTGCAGACGGCGCTTGTGGTGGAAACAACGCAGCACAGTGTTCGTGTCAGTCTTGATCCCAGCGAGATGCTTCCGCTCAATGCGACGGCTTCCGGTCTGTGCATGCTCAGTTTCGGGCCGGCTCACCTTTTGGAGCAGTTGGATCAGGACGTGCAGGCACGGTTTACACAAGCCACGCTTACTGATCCGAAGCTCATCAAGGAACGGGTCGCAAAGATCAGAGTTTCAGGCTGGGCCGACAGCCGTGGCAGTTACGAAGATGGCGTTTTTGGATATGCCGCGCCGATCTTCGGCATCGATCAAATCGCGTTGGGAACCATCGCGATAGCTGTCCCGGAAACCCGAGCAACCAGCGACCGCCTTCCGGCAATACTGTCAACTTTGCATTCACTTTCGGCTGATCTGACTGCCGGTTTTGGCGGCCAGTTGCCCGACTCCTTTCCAACCGGATTCCACCCGTGACCCGGGGTGGATTCAACATTCGGAGACCCGCGACATGAAAGACTCCAACTTTCTGAAGGAAAACAACGCCCGGTACTTCTGGCACCCGATGGCGCATCCCGCCGACAGCCGGAAGAACCCGCCGACCATTCTCAGCGGTGGTGAGGGGGTCAACATCACTGATGTCGATGGTCACACGGCGCTGGACGCCGTAGGGGGGTTGTGGAACGTCAATCTGGGCTATTCCTGTGAACCGGTGAAACAGGCCATAGCGGATCAACTGAATGCGCTGCCCTATTACTCGACCTTTCGCGGCACCAGCAACGACAAGGCGATCGAGCTGTCCTATGAGCTGGCCCAGTTCTTCGAGGCCGACGGGCTGACCCGTTCATTCTTTACGTCGGGGGGGTCGGATTCGGTCGAAATAGCTCTGAAACTTGCGCGTCAATTTCACAAGGTCCGGGGTGAAGCAGGGCGCACCAAGTTCATCAGCCTGAAGCAGGGTTATCACGGCACCCATTTTGCTGCCGCCTCTGTCAACGGCAACCAGAAATTCCGCGCGGTGTATGAGCCGATGATGCCCGGCTGTTTCCACGTGCCCGCACCGTGGACTTATCGCAACCCGTTTGACGAAACCGACCCCGAGCGTCTGGCGCAGCTTTGCGTCAAGGCGCTTGAGGCCGAGATCGCGTTTCAGGGTGCAAACACTGTGGCGGCCTTCATCATGGAGCCGGTGCTGGGGGCCGGGGGTGTGATCCCGCCACACAAGAGCTTCATGCCCATGGTGCGCGAGGTCTGTTCCAGGCACGGCATCCTGCTGATCTCGGACGAGATCATCACCGCTTTTGGTCGCACCGGCAGCGAGAGCGGTACGCGGCACTGGGGCGTCCAGCCGGATATCATGACGACGGCCAAGGCGATCACCAACGGGTATTTCCCTTTTGGCGCGGCCATGATTTCCGGTGCGGTCGCAGAGGTTTTTGAAAGTGACACCACGGGTCTGGCATCCGTCGATCAGGGGTATACCTATTCCGGCCATCCGGTCGGGGCGGCCGCAGCTTTGGCCGCCCTGTCCGAGATCAACCGCCTGCGGATCTGGGAAAACGCTGCTGCGCGTGGGGACGAGTTGTTTGCCGGCTTGCAAAAGCTGGCCGACAAGCACGACGCGATCGGGGACGTGCGGGGCGGCGAGGGGCTGATGTGTGCATTGGAACTGGTTTCGGACCGGGAGACCAAGGCGCCGGTCGCAAAACACCTGCCGCTTCAGGTTCAGAAAGCCGCATACGAAGATGGCGTGATGGTGCGTGTGTCTGGCAACAACATCATTCTGTCGCCGCCGCTGATCGTCACTTCGGAAGATGTGGCAAAAATTCTGTCGGCGCTGGATACCGGTCTTGCCACTTTGTAGGCGGCCAACCGACCCCGTCGGAACCTGGCGGGGTCAGACTTTGATGGCTTGCAGCTCCTCTAGCAGGTCCAGCAGCTGATCCAGTTTCTCCTTGCCCATCTGCGCTTCGATATTGCTGGAGATGGCGAGTGATGTAGCCAGGTTTTCCCTGAGGATGGTGCGGCCTGCTTCGGTGATCTTGACCATGGTGCGGCGCTTGTCGTCACTATCCTGACGGCGGGTGATCTGGCCGTCGGCCTCCATCGTGCGCAAAATGCGGGTCACGCTGGGCAGCAGCAGGCATGCCTCGTGCGCGATGGTGCTTTGCTCCACTTCGCCCAGCTCGTCCAGAACACGCAGGATGCGCCATTTCTGCTCGGTCAGCTGGATCCCTTGCAGCATGTCCCGGATCGGAGCCATGACGGTTTCGCGGGCTCGTAGCAGCGCGATCGGAAGGGACCGGGCGGTGCTTTTGGAATGGCTGTGAGTGTTCATGCGGCCTTCTAGAACGCCGTTCCGGGAATTGCAAAGATTAACAAAGCAATCTCTTGACAGGGGGCGCATTAAAAACTAAACATGTTAACTAATAAAGGAGAGATCATGCCTCACTTCCACGTCGAATATTCCGGAAATCTGGAAGAAACGATCGACATGGGTGGCCTGTGCGAGTGCATTCGGGCAACGGCGGCCGGGATCGAGACCTTTCCGATGCCCGGCATTCGTGTGCGGGCGACGCGGGTCGATCATTACGCCATAGCGGACGGCAACCCGGCGCATGGGTTCATTGATATCTCGATCCGCCTGCGGGCAGGCCGATCCGCGGATGTCAAACAAGACGCCACCCAGCGCATATTCGAGGCGGTCAAAGCATATCTGGCGCCGGTTTTTTCACGGCATTCCATCGCGCTCTCGCTTGAGATGCGTGACATCGACCCCAAGCTGTCGCCCAAGGCCGGTACGATCCGCGACCACCTGTCGGCGACCACGCAGGAGACCTGACGCATGAGCGCACTGGACACAAACATCGAAAAGCTGAACGGCTTTCTGGACCGGTTCCGGGAAACGGGCATCCGCAACCGTATCGCGGGTGAAGACCGGGACGGATCTGCCGGGGTGTTTCAGTCGGTCTCGCCCGTCGATAAATCCGTGATCTGTGATGTTGCCCATGGCACGGCAGTTGACATCGACGCGGCGGCCCAGGCCGCCCACGCAGCCTTTGCCGAATGGCGAGACATGCCCGCCACCCAACGCCGTCGCATCTTGTTGAATGTGGCTGATGCCATAGAAGCGCGCGCCGAGGAAATAGCGCTGTGCGAGTGCTGGGACACGGGGCAGACCCTGCGTTTCATGTCAAAGGCAGCTTTGCGCGGGGCAGAGAACTTCCGGTATTTCGCGGATCAGGTGATACAGGCGCGGGATGGGCAGCACCTGAAGTCTCCGACGCTGATGAATGTGACGACCCGTGTGCCGATTGGCCCGGTCGGCGTGATCACCCCATGGAACACGCCGTTCATGCTGTCGACCTGGAAGATCGCGCCGGCCCTGGCTGCGGGTTGCACGGTGGTTCACAAACCCGCCGAGGATTCCCCTCTGACGGCCCGCCTTCTGGTGGAAATCGCCGAACAGGCAGGGCTGCCCAAAGGTGTGCTGAACACGGTCAACGGATTTGGCCCCGACGCTGGCAAGGCTTTGTGCGAGCATGCGCTGATCAAGGCCATTGCCTTTGTGGGCGAAAGCCGTACCGGCAGTCTGATCGTCAAGCAAGGCGCAGATACCCACAAGCGCAACCATCTGGAACTGGGTGGAAAAAACCCGGTTGTCGTGTTTGACGATGCGGATCTGGACCGCGCGTTGGATGCCGTGATCTTCATGATCTATTCGATCAATGGCGAGCGCTGCACCTCGTCTTCGCGGCTTTTGGTGCAGGACACGATCAAGGAAGACTTCGAAGCCAGACTGATTGAACGCGTCAACAACATCAAGGTAGGTCACCCCTTGGACCCCGAGACCGAGATCGGGCCGTTGGTGACCGAAGAACACTACACCAAGGTCACGAGCTATTTCGACATCGCCAAGGAAGATGGCGCAACTGTCGCCGCTGGTGGTGTCAAGGTGGGGGATGTGGGCTATTTCGTCCGGCCGACCCTGTTCACCAATGCCACCAACCAGATGCGCATCGCCCGGGAAGAGATATTTGGCCCTGTCCTGACCTCTATCCCGTTCTCGACCGAGGATGAGGCGCTGGAGATCGCCAACGACACGCCCTATGGCCTGACCGGTTATGTCTGGACCAATGATCTGACCCGCGCGCTTCGGTTTACAGACAGGCTGGAGGCTGGAATGATCTGGGTGAATTCCGAGAACGTGCGTCACTTGCCAACGCCGTTCGGTGGGGTCAAGGCGTCCGGCATCGGCCGGGATGGCGGCGACTGGAGCTTTGAATTCTATATGGAACAGAAACACATCGGCTTTGCCACCGGTCAGCACAAGATCATGCAGTTGGGTAAGTAGATCCCATAGGCCGACCCCGGCTGGGGCAAGCCCATTTCACGAGGAGGAATTGCCATGGGAAAGATAGTACAGGCCGCAAAGATTACGCATGTGCCCAGCATCTGGATGTCCCACACGATGCCAAAATACAAGGGCATCCGGCAATCCGCCATTGATGGGTACGGGCGCCTGCGTCAGGACGCGATTGACCGCGGGGTCGAGACGTTCATCGTGTTCGACACCCATTGGATCACCAATCAAGGGTTTCACCTGAACACGAAGGAACATCACAAGGGCCGGTTCATCAGTCACGAACTGCCGCATATGTTGGCGGATATGGAGTTCGACTATCGCGGCGATCATGAACTTGGGGAAACCATCCTTGACGTTCTGCGCGAGCGGGGAGAGCGGGCGCTGGGCCATTCGCACCCCGACATGGGCATGGAATACGGCACCCTGCTGCCGATGCATTTCATCAACGACGGTGTGAATGCCCGGGTATTGCCGGTGGCAGTCAATCAATTCTCGTCGATTGCGGAAAACCGGGCCTGGGGCGAGGCCATTGCCGAAGGCATCCGACGTTCGGACCGCAATGTATCCATTCTGGCGTCCGGCTCGCTCAGCCACGACTTCACACCGAATGAACGCTCGGTCGACGGGCTGAACGCCGTGAACGGCGAGTTCAACCGCCAGATGGACATGCGCGTTCTGGAGCTGTGGCAGCAGGGCCGATTTGAAGAGTTTCTTGAGATGCTGCCGGACTATGCAAAGAAATGCACTGGCGAATGCGCCATGAATGACACTGCCTTGCTGTTTGGTGCATTGGGTTGGGGAAGTTACAAGGGCGAGATTGACATCTATACCCCGTATTTCGGCAGCTCTGGCACCGGTCAGGCAAATGTCAGCTTTTCGGTGTGACGCACGCAACGGAACAAAAGGATTTGGCGGTGATCCCGTCACAAAGGAAAATCAGTAGATGAACTGGGACACGTTTTCGTATTGGGGTCAGCACATCTCGAAATGGGCGGCGGATTATCACAAGACACTTGCTGAACTTCCCGTGCGGGCGCAGACCGCGCCGGGGGAAATCGCGGCCCAGCTTGTGCCGGTGCCACCTGAGACAGGCGAGCCGATGGACGCCATCATGGCCGATTTCGAACGGATCGTGATGCCGGGCATCACACATTGGCAGCATCCACGCTTTTTCGCCTATTTCCCGGCCAATGCCGCGCCCCCGTCCATGTTGGCCGAGATGCTTGTGACGACAATCGCGGCCCAATGCATGTTGTGGCAGACCTCGCCTGCCGCGACCGAGGTCGAGGGCGTCATGGTCGACTGGCTGCGGCAGGCTCTTGGATTGCCCGAGGGCATGACCGGCGTCATTCAGGACAGCGCCTCTTCAGCGACTTTATCAGCGGTGCTGACCATGCGGGAACGGGCCACCGGCTTTACCGGCAACCGTGAAGGCCTGAACGCCAAGGGGGCATTGCGGATCTATTGTTCGGACCAGGTGCATTCGTCGATCGACCGGGCCTGCTGGGTTGCCGGGATCGGTCAGGACAATCTGGTCAAGTTGCCCACGCAGGGGCCGAATTTCGGGATTGTTCCCTCGGCGCTCGAGGCCGCCATTCAGAATGACATTGCCGCCGGGCATATTCCGGCCGGGATCGTTGCCATTACCGGCGGCACAGGAGTGGGGGCCTGCGACGACCTTATGGCCGTGGCTGACATTGCGCAAAAACACGACCTCTACACCCATCTCGACGCCGCCTGGGCAGGATCGGCCATGATCTGCCCGGAATTTCGCAAGGCTTTGTGGCAGGGGGCCGGTCGCTATGACAGCATTGTCTTCAACCCGCATAAATGGATGGGCGCGCAATTCGATTGTGCCATCCAGTTCCTGAAGGACGCCACGCCCCAGCTTGATACGCTGAAAATCGAACCGGAATACCTCAAGACGACCGGTGCGGAAGTGACGAATTACTCTGAGTGGACCATCCCTCTGGGCCGCAGGTTCCGGGCGTTGAAAATCTGGTTCCTGTTGCGTTCCTACGGGTTGGAGGGATTGCGCGAACGGATCCGCAACCATGTGGCATGGGCCGGCGAACTGGCGGAAATGATTTGTGCGATCGAGGGGTTCGAGATCACAACCGGCCCAATCCTCAGCCTGTTTTCCTTCCGCTGTCCCGGGGACGATGCACAGCAGCAGCGTCTGGTGGACGCGCTGAATGACGATGGCCGGATTTACCTGACGCAGGGCATGTTCGACGGCCGCAAGATCATCCGCTTTCAGGTCGGGCAGTTCGATACCACCCGCGACGACGTGTTGATGGCTGCGGACGTGATCCGGGACGTGTGGGAGGCCATGAAATGAAGTTTGCAACTTTCGTTTCGGACGAAGAACGTTTCTTCGGGGCAATCACCGACGGTGGTGCAATTGCTTTGAATCCGGAATTCCCCGAACACGACAGCCTTTATGAGGTGATCGCGGCCGGTGCATTTGATCAACTGGCGGAAGCCGCCGAGGGCAAACCGGTCACCCATTCCGAGTTTACCTATGACATGGTGATGCCGGATGCCCGACGTATCCTTTGTGTCGGGGTGAACTTTCCCGACCGGAACGCGGAATACAAGGATGGCAGCGCGCAGCCGAAATACATGTCTCTGTTCCCGCGTTTCGCCAGTGGATTTACCGGCCATGACCGGCCTTTGATCCGCCCGCCGGAAAACCACACGCTGGATTACGAAGGCGAAGTGGCCATCGTGATTGGCAAGGCTGGCCGCCGCATTCCGCAGCAGGACGCGTATGATCACATCGCCGCGCTGACGCTGTGCAATGAAGGAACCATTCGCGACTGGGTTCGGCACGCCAAGTTCAATGTCACCCAAGGCAAGAACTGGGACCGCTCTGGGGCCATCGGCCCGTGGCTGGTTCCCTTCACGGATGCGGCCCAGTTGGATGACGCTCGTATTCAGACACATGTGAATGGCGAGCTGCGGCAGGATGATACGCTGAACCGCATGATGTTTCCGATCCGGCGCGAGATTGAATACATCTCGACTTTCATGACGCTTCAGCCCGGCGATATCATTGTGACCGGTACACCGACCGGGGCGGGCGCGCGGTTCGATCCGCCAAAGTACCTGGTGCCGGGCGACGTGGTCGAAGTTTCCGTCGAAGGTATCGGGACCCTGCGCAATACCATCGAGGACGAGCAAGCATGACGCCCGAAGATCACGCGCGCGCCGCTGCGGATCTGTTGCAGGCTGAAAGCTCTCGCGAACAGATCGGATTGCTGACCCTGCGCCATCCCGAGATGGGCATGGATGATGCCTATGAAGTACAGAACGCCATCTGTCGCCAGAAACTGGCCGAAGGGCGCAAGGTGATTGGGTGGAAGATCGGACTGACTTCGAAGGCCATGCAATACGCGTTGAACATCGACATTCCCGACAGTGGAATTCTGTTCGACGACATGATGTTTGAACACGGAGCCACCGTTCCGGCCGGGCGATTCATCCAGCCCCGGATCGAGGCCGAAATTGCCTTTGTCATGAAGTCTGCCATAGGCGGGGAAAACGTGTCCCGCGAAGATATCATCGCGGCGACGGAATGCGTCGCGCCGTCCATCGAGATTCTGGATACCCGGATTGAACGCGTGGATCCCGAAACCGGCAAGGCGCGCACGGTCTTTGACACGATCAGTGACAATGCCGCCAATGCCGGTATCGTTTTGGGCAACGACCGCCACAGGGTGGATGCCTTTGATCTGCGCTGGGTCGGGGCATTCACCTTCCGCAATGGCGAGATCGAGGAAACCGGTCTGGGCGCGGGGGTGCTGAACGATCCGGTCGAAAGCGTCGTCTGGCTGGCGCGTCGCATGGCGCAATACGGCCAGAGCATCGAACCCGGACAGGTCATTCTATCCGGCAGCTTTATCCGCCCGGTCGAATGCCCCTCGGGAACGGAAATCCAAGCGGATTTCGGGCCGTTCGGCTCGGTCGATATCCGTTTCGCCTGAAAGGAACGCCAATGCCCGCGCCAAGCAATACGTTCAAGGCCGCGCTGAGGGCGGGAACCCCTTTGATCGGGTGTTGGGTTGGGCTGGCCAATGCCTATACGGCCGAGATCGCCGCAACGGCGCAGTTTGACTGGCTGCTGGTTGACGGAGAGCATGCACCAAACGATCTGCGCTCGATCCTCGAGCAGGTGAGGGTGATTGAAGGGTCTGGCAGCACCCCCGTCGCACGCCTGCCGATTGGCGAAACCTGGATGATCAAGCAATATCTCGATGCCGGTGTGCAGAACATACTGGTGCCGATGGTGGAAAGCGGCGATCAGGCGCGCGAACTGGTGCGGGCCGTGCAGTATCCGCCTCGTGGCGTTCGGGGCGTAGGTTCCGCCTTGGCGCGGGCCTCGCGTTTTGCGGCTATCCCGGATTATCTGAAAACGGCGGACGAGCAGATCTGTCTTTTGGTGCAGGTCGAAAACAGGCTTGGGCTGGAGGCGCTGGACGACATACTGGCGACCGAAGTCGATGGGGTTTTCGTCGGCCCGTCGGATTTGGCCGCAGATATGGGCCATATCGGCGATGCCGGGCATCCGGACGTGATCGAGGCCGTGCTTGATGCGATCCAGCGCATCGTTGCGGCAGGCAAGCCGGCAGGGATACTGTCGCTGGACCCGGTCATGCAGCGAAAATGCCTGGATCTGGGGGCAACATTCGTGGCCACGGACATCGATGTGACCCTGTTCGCCAAGGCAATCCGGGCCGCTGCCGCTGATGGGCTCAGCCTGCTGCCCGATCAGGTGGCTTCGGGAACCGCGCAGACAGGCGCGGCGTCGAAATACCTGCAACAGCTTTGCAAACACTGGTCCCACAAGGCGCAGGTAACATTCGATGACACGCGGGGCAGCGTGAGCTTTCCGGACGGGAACCGCGTCACCCTTTCGGCAAGCGACACCAGCCTGACCGTAACCGCCGCCACCCGGGCGCGCGGTGATCTGGACCGATGGCAACAGGTCATCGAGGCTCATCTGGTGCGTTTTGCGTTTCGGGAAGCGTTCCGCATTGACTGGTCAGGATGAGGAAAACGCGTTGCGGCCCTGAAGATGGCTCTGTGGCAGCGGGACAAAGGCAGGCATACCTGCGTTGGATTTCGAACGGTTTTGCCCGAAAGGCCTCAGCTAGAGCTTGTGGATACCATGGACGGTCAGAGTGCTGACCAGATCAGCATAGTCTTCGCGGGCCTTGGGCCCTGCTCCGCTGTTCCACATGTAATACCAGTTCAGCATCCCAAAAACTGACATCGTGGCGCCGCGCAGCTTGTCCTTGTCATCGTTGAAGGCTGTCGGGGCCAGCTCTTTCAGGATGTCGCGCACAAAATTCACCAATTCCAGCTGATACCCGCGCAGAAGTTTCTGCTGTTCCTCGGTCAATGCGCTCATGCCGCTGATCTGCACCCGGTGTTCGTCATCTGCGCCTTGGTAGGCAAACAGGATTTCGCGTACCGCTTTCCGCAGCTTCTGTTCAGACGTGAGACCGTTCAGATCCACATTGCAGATACGGTCGCGCAGCTCGCGCAGGTAGGTTTCAAGGATGTCATACAAGATGGCATCCTTGCTGTCGTAATAGTGGTAGATGTTTGCCTTGGAAATCCCGCACTCATTTGCCAACAGGGTCATCGAGGCGCGATCGAACCCTTGGTCGGCGAACACTTTGGCTGCCGTCTTCAGGATCTGCTTCCGCTTCTGGTCGTGATCTTTGGCGATTGTACGGGCCACGGTTTATTCCTTATCGCGATTGTCGACGACGCGCTTCGCCTTGCCCTGAGAGCGTTCGACGTCGCCGGGGTCACCTACAACAATTTCCGTTGAGACGCCAACGACGTCCTTGATCCGCTTGGTCAGCATCCGTGCTGCGGCCGTCTTGGACAGTTCGTCGGTGGAATCCGGGGAGGATTCAACATAAACCCGCATGGCGTCCATGCGGCCGGATTTGTACAGCTCGATCTGATAATAAGGGGCAAGGCCCCCCGTCGCCATGACCTGTTCTTCGATCTGGCTGGGAAAGACGTTGACGCCGCGCAGGATCATCATGTCGTCGCTGCGACCGGTGATCTTGGCCATCCGGCGCATGGACCGTGCAGTTCCCGGCAGCAGGCAGGTCAGGTCGCGGGTGCGATAGCGGATCATCGGCAACCCTTCCTTGGTCAGGGTCGTGAACACCAACTCGCCGGTTTCGCCATCGGGCAGGACCTCTCCGGTTGCGGGATCAATGATTTCAGGCAGGAAGTGATCTTCCCAGATCACCGGGCCGTCCTTGGTTTCAACGCATTCATTGGCCACCCCGGGCCCCATGATTTCGGACAGGCCGTAGATGTCGACCGCGTGCATATCAAACGCTTCTTCGACTTCGGCGCGCATGGCGTCAGTCCAGGGCTCAGCACCGAACACGCCAACCTTCAGCGAGCTTTCACGCGGGTCGAGCCCGGCCTTGTGGAACTGTTCAAGGATATTGAGCATATAGGACGGCGTCACCATGATCCCGTCGGGCTGGAAGTCGTTGATCAGGTTGACTTGCTTTTCGGTCTGCCCGCCGGACATGGGGACGACGGTCGCGCCAAGCCGCTCGATCCCGTAATGTGCGCCAAGACCGCCGGTGAACAACCCGTAACCATAGGCATTGTGCACCATGTCTCCCTTGCGCAATCCCGATGCACGCAGGGACCTTGCGCCCAGATCCGCCCAATTGTCGATGTCGTTTTTCGTATAGCCCACCACCGTCGGCTTGCCAGTCGTACCGGACGAGGCGTGCAGACGAATGATCTGGCTGCGTGGAACGGCGAACAGGCCGAACGGATAGTTGTCACGCAGATCATTTTTGTACGTGAACGGAAACTTCGCCAGATCCGAGAGCTGCTGAAGATCGTCAGGATGCACACCGGATTCGTCGAACCGTTGCTTGTACATCGGCACGTTCTCATAGGCGTGGCGAACGGACCATTTGAGCCGTTCAAGCTGCGTCGCACGGATTTCGTCGATCGAGGCGATCTC
The DNA here is from genome assembly GCF_024628725.1 of Ruegeria sp. YS9. NCBI lineage: Bacteria > Pseudomonadati > Pseudomonadota > Alphaproteobacteria > Rhodobacterales > Roseobacteraceae > Ruegeria > Ruegeria sp. YS9. The sequence goes on along the minus strand of NZ_CP102410.1, from coordinate 703,175 downwards.
GATCGGGTCCAGATCCGCTTTGTTTGGGGAAAGATCTTCCATCGCGTCACTCCTCCAGTCGCGAAGCTATTCCTGAAAATTCTGCCCGCCGACCGCGCGGGACATTCCGCGAAACTCGGCGATCAGGGTGTTGTCTTGATTGGTGACGCGGACGTCATAGATGCCACTGCGGCCGGTGACGGCAACCTCTGTCGCGGTTGCGGTCAGGAGGTCCCCCTTTTTCCCGGGCGCGAGATAGCTCATCATCGTATGCTGGCCGACGGTTGCCACGTTGCGACTGTTGCAGGCGAAGGCAAAGGCGCTGTCGGCCAGGGCATGAGTGACGCCCCCGTGGCAAATGCCGTGCCCGTTGCAGTGATGGTCCCCGACTGTCAGGGTCAGGACTGCACGGCCTTCGTCGACGTCGACCAGATCCATCCCGAACCATTTGCTGGCTTGGTCATTCGCCCACATCGCTTCAGCGGATCTCGTGGCACGTTCCTTGGGTGTCATCATCAGCGTCCCTGGAAATTCGGTGCCCGCTTTTCAAGAAAACTGGATACGCCTTCGGCGTAATCCGCGCTTTCCCCGCAGGTCTTCATTGCGTCCGCTTCGATCTCGAGCTGATCCGAGAGGGACGTGGTGGCAGCAGTTTGAATGCACTGTTTGGTCAGCCCGAGCCCGAGGGTGGGGCCGTTTGCCAATTGCGCGGCAAGCGCGCGCGCTTCGGTCATCAATTGATCGTCGGCCACTGCCTTCCAGATCAGCCCCCAATCTTCGGCTTGTTTGGCCGGAAGGGGTTGGGCTGTCAGGGCCAGCCCCTTGGCGCGCGCCTCGCCCAACAGGCGCGGCAAGTGCCAGCTGCCGCCCGTGTCGGGAATCAGGCCCACCTTGGAAAAGCTCTGAATGAATTTCGCACGTTCCGCGGCCAGAACCATATCACAGGCCAGCGCCAGATTTGCACCTGCACCGGCGGCTACTCCGTTCACGGCGCAGATCACCGGGATATTCATCGACCGGATCAAACGGACAAGAGGGGCATAGAACGTGCGTACCGTCTTGCTTAAATCCGGTGGGCCATCCATCTTCGACGGGTCGCGATCACCGAGGTCCTGACCGGCACAAAAGCCACGCCCGGCACCGGTCAGCAATATCGCGCGGGCCCCGTCGTCGTGCGCGGCTTTCAGCGCATTCTGTAGCGCCAGGTGCATTTCTTCGTTGAACGAATTCAGCTTGTCCGGGCGGTTCAGGGTGATTTCGACCCAGTTCCCGTTGTCTTGTACAAGAATCGTATCGCTCATGACTGTCTCATCTGGTCTCGTTTCAACTTAATCATTGCATTAACCGAACGGTTGGTCAATATATAAACCCGAACCGAATCTGAACCGATCAAAGGGATTGCAAATGTCGCAGTCGTCGCTGGTTAGCGTTGAATTTAAAGGCGACGTGGCGTGGGTCACAATTGACAACCCGCCGGTAAACGCGACGTCGACAGGTGTTCGGCAAGGGCTGTCTGACGCGGTTGATGCGGTCAAGGGCGCGCGCGTGGCGGTGTTGTGTTGTGCTGGAAAGACCTTTGTTGCGGGCGGCGACATGTCCGAATTCGATGCACCGCCGGTCGAGCCACATTTGCCTGACGTGGTTCAGAAAATCGAAGACAGCGTGGTTCCGTTCATAGCCTGCATGCATGGCAACGTGCTGGGTGGCGGGTTCGAGATCGCCATGGCCTGTGCGTGGCGGATCGCAGCGCCGGGAACGGGTTTTGGCCTGCCGGAAGTCAATGTGGGCTTGATCCCCGGGGCAGGGGGCACTCAACGATTGCCGCGTCTGGTCGGGATGCAGGCTGCAATTGACATGGCCTGTTCGGGCAAAATTCTCAGGGCAGAGACACTGGCCGAGCTTGGCGGTGTCGACCTTGTCGCCGAAGACCCCAAGGCTGCTGTTCTGGACTTGGTAGCGGATCTGCCCGAACGCCCAATACCTGTCAGCCAGCGTGCTGTGGCGGAATTTGCGCCGGATCTGTTGGAGGCGAGCCGCCAGGCTTTGAAGAAACGCGCCAGGGGGCAGAAATCGCCGCTGGAAAACCTGACGGCGCTTGGTTGGTCGGTTGAGCCATTTGCCACCGCACAACCGAAAGAGCGCGCGCGCCATCTGGAGTTGCGCCAAAGCCCGGAAAGCCGCGCTTTGCGTTACGCGTTTTTTGCTGAACGTACCGTGTCCAAACCTTCGTTGATCAAAGACGTGGCCGCCCGTGACATAACACGGATCGCCGTTGTCGGAGGGGGATTGATGGGGGCGGGGATCGCAACTGCGGCCCTGAACGGCGGGCTGTCCGTGACGTTGATCGAGCGAGACGCTGACGCCGCGGCCGCAGCACACACTCGGGTCGAGGGTCTGCTGCAAGGCGCAGTCACCAGGGGCAAGATGTCCGAGGCGCAGCTTCGGGATCGTCTTGCCGCGTTTCGTGCGGTGAACAGCTATGCTGACGCTGCGGATGCTGAACTGGCGATCGAGGCCGTTTTTGAAGACCTGTCCGTCAAGCAGCAGGTCTTTGACGAGCTGGCCAGGCATATGAGCAGCGACGCGATTTTGGCCACCAATACGTCCTATCTGAATCCGCGCGAGATTTTCGCGGGCATCGGCAATCAGGCCCGATGCATCGGCTTGCATTTCTTTAGTCCGGCACATGTCATGAAGCTGCTCGAGGTCGTGCGTACTCCGCAAACGTCTCCCGAGGTTGTCGCAACCGGCTTCGCGCTTGGCAAAAAGCTTCGCAAGGTTTCGGTGCTGTCGGGTATCTGCGATGGGTTCATTGGCAACCGCATGTTGGCAGCCTATCGGCGCGCGGCCGATTATCTGCTGGCAGATGGGGCGCTTCCCTATCAGGTGGACCATGCAATGCGGGCGTTCGGGATGCCCATGGGGCCTTATGAGCTTCAGGACCTGACCGGTCTTCAAATTGCCTGGGCGAACCGCAAACGCAATGCAGCAAACCGCGACCCGAACGAACGCTATGTCACCATCGCAGACCAGCTGTGCGAGATGGAGCGTTTCGGCCAGCGTACCGGCAAAGGGTGGTATCGCTACGAAGAAGGCAGTCGCGCCCCGGTTCGGGATTCCGAAGTTGAGGCATTGATCGAAGCCTATTCTGACCAGCAGGGCATCACCCGGCGGGCTTTTTCGGACGAGGATATCTCTTCAAGACTGCTGGCGGTTCTGGCCAACGAGGGCGCTTTGATCATTGAAGAAGGGATCGCGGAAAACGCAGAAGCCGTCGATATGGTTCAAATCCATGGATACGGCTTCCCGCGCTGGAGAGGAGGTCCGATGAACTATTGCAACGAAATCGGCGTCAGCCGGTGCGCCGCAAATATGCTAACCGTAGCGAAAGAAAGCCCCGGTTCGTGGCGTGTCGCGGACCGATCCGAAAACTATTAACATGTTGATGGTTACAAAAGTGACCATTAACGCATTCTCGAGTCATGTTTCACAGGGAGGAGACAAAACCATGAAGTTCACCAAGTTGAGCACTCTTTTGGCCTCGGCCGCGCTGGCCGTTTCGGGCACAGTGGCGCTGGCGGCGGATTATACGCTGACGATTTCCAGCTGGGCACCGCCGACCCACGGCATCAACGCGAAGATGTGGCCGAAATTCGTGGAAATGGTCGAAGAGGCCACCGACGGCAAAGTCACTGCTGAACTGAAGCTGGGAATTGCCCCGCCGCCGGCGCAGATGGACCTGATCATGGATGGCGCAGCCGATGCGTCGATCATCTTTCATGGATACCAGCCCGGTCGTTTCGTCACCACCAAGATGATCGAGCTGCCCGGATATGAGGGCTCGGCCGAAGCGGCCTCGGTCGCGTATTGGCGTACATACGACAAGTATCTCAAGGCGGCGGACGAACATCGCGGTGTGAAGGTGATCGCCCTGCACACCCATGGCCCGGCGCAGCTTCACTCCAGCAGCCCCGTGACCAAGCTTGACGAGGTATCGGGCCTCAAGGTCCGTATCCCGGGTGGTGTCGGCGGAGATGTAGGCACGGCGCTGGGCGCAACTGGAATCCAGGTGCCTGCGCCGAAAGTATACGAGACACTCGCGTCGAAAGCTGCTGATGGTGTCGTCATGCCGTTTGAATCCCGCAAGGGTTTCAAGCTGACCGAAGTTGCGCAAAACGTGTATGAAGTTCCGGGTGGCCTGTATCGCGGATCATTTGCGTTCATCATGAACGAAGACACGTTTGCGGATCTTCCCGCCGATGTGCAGGCCGCTTTGGAAGAAAAGGTGTTCGGTGAACCGCTGAGCCGCGAAATCGGTAAAATCTGGGATGAGATCGACGCGATCGGCCGTGAGGCGACCGTACAGACCGAAGGCAACGCGATCAATGCAGCCTCTGCTGAAGATCTGGAAAAGTTCAATGCGATCGCTACCGATGTGCGCACCAAGGTCATCGAAGAGGTCAATGGCACCGGTGTCGATGCGCAGGCCGCTTATGACATGATCGTAAACGAAATGGCTGCTCAGTAACGCAGCCCGGCTGGCGGGGTTGAACCGCCAGCCATCTACACCCGTTGGGGGCCAATCATGCAATCTATCGTGACCTTCGCGCGTCGCGTCAGTATCATTCCGACGGTGCTGGCCTGTGTGGCGCTGTTTATCCTGATGGTGATGACCTTTTTTGACGTCATCCTGCGCTCAGTCTTCAATGCTCCGATCGAGGCGGCAACCGAACTGACGCGGATTCTGATGGCGATCCTTGTGTTCTCGGTCCTGCCGATGATCTCGGCAGGGAAGGGGCAAATCGCGGTTGACCTGACCGATGGAATTTTTTCCCGCCTGCGGCTGAGCAGGGCGCGCGATGCGATTGTCTATCTGGTGTCCGGCATCATGCTGATCTGGCCGATTCAGCGCGTCTGGGTTCTGGCTGAACGTGCACGGGATTACGGCGACGTCACCGAATACCTGTCGATCCCTGTCTTCTATGTGGGTTGGTTCATCGCCGCCTTCACTGCGATCACGGCCGTTGCGATGTTCATCACCGGTCTTTTGTACATTTTTGCCCCCCAAACCTTGTCGGAGCACGCCTGATGACTGCCGCACTGATCGGTTTCGCCCTTGTCCTGGTTCTTGTGTTGGTACGCTTGCCCATCGTGTTTGCGATGGGCCTCGTGGGGACGCTTGGGTTCGCATATGAGCGCGGTGGCAGCATCCTGTCCGAGCGCGGACTGAAGGCCGCCATGTCAATGGTGGGGCGCCAGATTACGGACACGGCACAGGATTACGGCCTGTCGGTCGTGCCACTGTTCATCCTCATGGGCCTGTTCGTGAACAAGGGCGGGCTCGCGCGCGAATTATACGCGGTTTCAAACGCCTTCCTGGGCCACTTCCGAGGCGGTATCGCCATGGCGACGGTTGCGGCGTGCGGCGGCTTTTCGGCCATTTGCGGTTCCTCGCTGGCAACGGCTGCGACCATGTCCAAAGTCGCGATGCCGGAAATGCGTCGCTATGGGTACGCGGATGAGCTTTCAACGGCGTCGATTGCCGCCGGCGGCACGCTGGGTATCCTGATCCCACCGTCGGTCATTTTGGTGATCTACGGCCTGCTGACCGAAACATCGATCGGCAAACTTTTCGTTGCTGGCATCATCCCCGGTGTACTTGGTATCCTCTTCTATCTGTTCGCCGTGCGCTGGACTGTTTGGCGCAGGCCAGAATCCGGCCCCGCTGGTGAACGCCACGGCTGGGGCGAACGCCTGTCGGCCCTGCGCTCGGTCTGGGCCGTATTGCTGTTGTTCTTCCTGGTGATCGGCGGTTTGTACGGAGTGTTCGATTTCTATCCACTGAACCTGACCTTCAGCCCGACCGAGGCTGCCGGTATGGGTGCCATGGGCGCATTCCTGATTGCTCTGTCGCGCGGTGGGCTGACCTTTGGTTCGACCTTTGAAGTGCTGAAGGAAACCAGTTTCACCGCGGCGGCGCTGTTCTCGGTTCTGATCGGGGCGCAGATCTTCTCGAATTTCATCAACCTGGCTGGTCTGCCCGAAGCGCTGATCGCCCTGGTCACCGCATATGAGGTGGAACCCTTCGTCGTGATCCTGATGATCCTCGGGATCTACATCATTCTGGGATGCGTCTTTGAATCGCTGTCGATGCTGTTGCTGACGGTGCCGATCTTTTTCCCGTTGGTCACCTCATTGGGATATGATCCGATCTGGTTCGGCATCGTCGTCGTCGTCGTGACCGAGATCAGTTTGATCACGCCGCCCGTGGGTCTGAACGTGTTCATTCTGAAAGGCGTGGTCGGGGACGTATCGACCGGAACAATCTTCAAAGGAGTCACACCGTTCTGGGTGGCAGACATCTTCCGTCTGGCCTTGATCGTTCTGGTGCCGTGGCTGGTTCTGGTCCTTCCCGAACAAATGGGAGCGATGGGTCACTGATGTTCTCTCTGACTGCGCTTCCGGACGGGTTTCATGCGGATCCCTATCCAACCTACGCCGTGTTGCGCGAAGACACGCCCGTCTGCTGGCAGCCCGACGGGTCGGTGATCCTGTCGCGGTACGACGACCTGGACCTGGTGTACCGGGATACGGAGCGTTTCATATCGGACAAAAAGGCGGTTTTCGGCCCCAAATACGGTATCGACAGCCCGCTTTACGAACACCATACCACCAGCCTTGTGTTCAACGATCCGCCCCTGCATACCCGCGTCCGCAAGGTCATGGTTGGCGCGATGAACCCACGGGCGCTGGCGCAGATGGAACCGGGCCTGATTCAACTTGTCGATGGGCTGCTGGACGAGATGCAGGCCAAGGGCTCGGTAGAGTTGATCGAGGATTTCGCCGGTGCCATCCCGATCGAGATCATCGGCAACCTGCTTGGCATTCCCCGATCAGAGCGCGGGCCTTTGCGGGATTGGTCTCTGGCCATACTGGGCGCTTTGGAGCCTCAGTTGACGCCCGAGCAGGAAGAGTGGGGCAACCGTTCGGTATCTGATTTCAAGGACTATCTTCGGCATGTCATCGAAGATCGCCGGGCCAACCCCGGAGATCCTGCGACGGATGTCCTGACACGGTTGATGCAGGATGACACCGATGGTGGTCTGACCGAGGTCGAGCTGTACCAGAACTGCATTTTCATTCTGAATGCAGGGCACGAGACCACCACCAACCTGATCGGCAACGCATTGGAACTTTTGGAACGGCACCGCGACAAACGGGCCGAACTGCTGGCCAATCCGGATCTGATCAACACGGCAGTGGACGAGTTTCTGCGGCTGGAAAGCCCAAATCAGTTTGGCAATCGTCTGACCACCGAAGATGTGACGTTCCATGGTCAGACCATTCCGGCAGGTACAGACGTTCACCTGTGCATCGGCGCCGCGAATCGCGATCCGCGGCAGTTTGAACAACCTGATGAGGTTGTATTGGATCGACGTCCCAACAAGCATCATGCGTTTGCCGGAGGCCCCCACACCTGCGTTGGCCTGACCCTGGCGCGTATGGAGGGTCGCGTGGCCGTCGGACGGTTTCTGGCGCGATTCCCGACCTATCGCATCACAGACGGTGCTGAACGGGGCGGACGCATTCGGTTTCGGGGTTTCGCGCGACTGCCAGCGCAAGTCTGAGATGTACGGTTCGAGTTGCCAATTCGCCAATTTATTGACCGACCGTACGGTTTATATTATGGTTTCGTGAGACGGGCATACGGCTGCGCGAAGATCACACAACAGATGAGGAGACGCTCATGACAATCCAACAGATTTCCAGCTTCGCGGCCGGTGAATGGGTTTCGCCCGGTGCGGGTGCCCGCAATATTGCAAGCGCAGTCACCGGCGAGGTAATCGCCTCGGCCGGCAATAGCGCGTTGGATGTGCAGGGGATGCTGGACTATGCGCGCGATGTCGGCGGGCCGGCGTTGCGGAAGATGACGTTTCATGAGCGGGCCAAGATGCTCAAGGCGTTGTCCATTCATTTGGGTCAGCACAAACAGGCAATGTATGACCTGTCTTTCAGCACGGGTGCCACCCAGTCCGACCACTTGATCGACATTGACGGCGGCATCGGCACGATGTTCGTCTTCGCTTCGAAAGGTCGGCGCGAGATGCCGGACGGACATGTCTACCTGGACGGTGAGGTCGAGCAGCTGTCCCGCAACGGCACCTTCCTGGGGCAGCACATCTGCACCCCGTTGCACGGTGTGGCGGTTCACATCAATGCGTTCAACTTTCCTGTCTGGGGGATGCTGGAAAAGCTGGCTCCAACCCTTCTGGCGGGCGTTCCGGCCATCGTAAAGCCGGCAACGAACTCGTGCTACGTCACCGAACTATGCGTCCGGCTGATGCTGGACTCCGGCATTTTGCCTGCGGGCGCGTTGCAGCTGGTTTCGGGTGGTCTGGGTGATATGCTGGACCGTCTGACCATGCAGGACGTGGTCAGCTTCACCGGATCTGCTGACACGGCCTCAAAACTGCGTTCCAACCCGGTGATCCTGGAGAATTCAGTTCGTTTCGTGGCCGAGCAGGACAGTCTGAACTGCTCGATACTGGGCCCTGATGCCGAGCCCGGAACGCCGGAATTCGACCTTTTCGTCAAGGAAGTCCAGCGCGAGATGACCACGAAGGCTGGGCAGAAATGTACCGCAATCCGCCGGATCATGGCCCCAGAGCCTCTGGTGCAGGCGGTGATCGAAGCCCTGTCCGCGAGGCTGGCCAAAACGGTCATCGGCGACCCTAGGCTGGAAACCACACGCATGGGCGCGTTGGTTTCGAACGGTCAGAAACGCGATGTTCTGGAAAAGGCGGCAATCATCGGGCAGGAAGCTGAACGCGTTTTCGGCAACCCTGACGATTTTGTGGTTGATGGGGCGGATGCCGAGAAAGGCGCGTTCCTGCCGCCGATGTTGTACCATTGTGCCAATCCGGATGCGGCCCGGCGTGTCCACGACACCGAGGCTTTTGGCCCTGTCAGCACTGTGATGGGCTATCGCGATCTCGACCATGCGATCGAACTGGCAAATCGCGGACAGGGGTCGCTGGTGGCATCGGTCATAACCCGTGACGCCGATGTGGCACGGCACGTTGCCCTGGGGGCAGGGGCGTATCATGGGCGCATGTACTTCAACAATCGCGACTCGATGAAGGAATCCACCGGCCACGGCTCTCCGCTGCCGCATATGGTTCACGGCGGACCGGGACGCGCTGGTGGCGGCGAAGAGATGGGCGGCGTGCGTGGCGTCAAGCATTACATGCAGAGAACAGCCATTCAGGGATCGCCTGATCTGCTGACCGCAATCGGGAACAAATGGGTTCCCGGCGCGACCGAGGTCGAAGGGCCGGCCCATCCGTTCACGCGCCGGTTCCACGACCTGGCGATTGGCGAGACCCTCCACACGGCGCCCCGTACAATCACGATGGAAGACATCGAACACTTTGCCAATTTCACCGGCGATACGTTCTACGCGCATATGGATCAGGCAGCGGCGGAACGGAACCCGTTCTTCCCGGGCCGTGTGGCCCATGGGTACCTGCTTTTGTCATTTGCAGCCGGATTGTTTGTTGAACCCAACGAAGGCCCGGTTCTGGCAAACACGGGTCTTGACGGGTTGCGATTCATGAAGCCCGTCGAGGCGGGAGACACCATCAAGGTGCGGTTGACGGTCAAGGCCAAGACCAAGCGGAACGAAGAATACGGCGAAGTCCGCTGGCATGTCACCCTGACCCAGCAGGATGATGAAATGGTTGCGGAATACGAGCTGTTGACGATGGTCGCCTACTAGGCTTGGTGCCTATTGAACTCGGCAGGTCAGCGGGTTCACGGGTCGAAAAACGATCTGTGAACCCTGATCCCAGCGCCCGTTGAACATGCACCTCAACCTGAGTTCGCAGATTGGCCGGGCGCGTTCCATCAGGGCGGAAAAACTGCGGTCTTCTTTACCGTTCCATAAACAAAGCTTGTGTCGATCGATGCAATCCCACCGATCGGGTGAATTCTGTTTCGAATGAACTCCTCATATGACTCGAGATCCGATACCAGCACCCGCAACTGGTAGTCCATTGCCCCGGTCAGCACGTGGCATTCAAGAACTTCGTCGATCATCCGAACGCGTTTTTCTAAATTCTGAACGTCCGTTTCATTGTGCCGCTCCAACCGGATCCGCACAAAAACGGTAATGCCTATGCCGTATGCCGCAGCGTCCACATCTGCGCTGTAACCCTTTATGACCCCGCGCGCTTCGAGGTTCTTGACCCGGCGCAGACACGGCGATGGAGACAGGTTCACCTCGTCGGCAAGATCCTGGTTCGTCATGCGCCCGTCCTTTTGCAGCGCCCGAATGATCTGTCTGTCTTTATCGTCCATTTCAACCTCAACCTTGGCAGAATCTGCCAATATGGATCGCGCTCTTGGTACTATTTGCAAGCAAAAGCCCAAAGTAAAGGCGTAAACTGGCGTCAGCTTGAAACAGGAGCTTGCAATGACTCGTTCAACCGGATTTGCCACCCGCGCCATTCACCACGCTTACAACCCTTTGGAAAATGACGGCGCCCTTACCCCACCGCTGCATTTGACGTCCACGTTTGCCTTCGAATCCGCAGAGGCTGGTGGAGAGATGTTCGCCGGTGAACGCGCAGGTCATATCTACAGCCGAATTTCGAACCCCACATGTGACCTTCTGGAACAACGCATTGCGGTGCTTGAAGGGGCCGAGGCCGGACTGGCCTTGTCCAGCGGCATGGGGGCGATAACGGCAGTGCTTTGGACTCTGCTGTCGCCAGGGGACGAAGTCATCGTGGACAAAACACTCTATGGCTGCACCTTCGCCTTCATGCGCCACGGTCTGGCGAAATGGGGGGTCACGATCACCCATGTCGACATGACGGACCCCGAGAACCTGAAAGCGGCGCTTTCTGACAAAACCCGCGTTGTCTATTTCGAAACTCCGGCCAACCCGAACATGCGCCTTGTGGACATTGCCGCCAGCGCCGAGATCGCGCATTCGGTCGGTGCAACGGTTGTCGTCGACAACACCTATGCCAGCCCCTATCTGACCCGCCCGATCGAGCACGGGGCGGATATCGTTCTGCATTCCGCCACCAAATATCTTGGCGGACATGGCGATGTGGTCGCCGGTCTGGTTGTTGGCACCGCCGAACAGATTGCCGAAATCCGCCTGGTCGGAATGAAGGATATGACCGGTGCGGTCATGGCCCCTTTCAACGCGATGCTGATCCTGCGCGGACTGAAAACACTGAACCTGCGTCTGGATCGTCACTGTGCCTCCGCCAGGGTCGTTGCAGATTTCCTCGAGGCCCATCCCGCCGTCGGCGAGGTTTGTTTCCCCGGGCTGAAAAGCTTTGCCCAGCATGATGTCGCACAGCGGCAAATGTCCCAACCCGGCGCCATGATAGCGTTCGAGATCAAGTCCGGCCTGTCCGGTGGGATTGAATTCATGAACCGCCTCAACATGATCCAGCGCGCGGTGTCCTTGGGCGATGCCGAAACGCTGATCCAGCACCCCGCATCCATGACTCATTCGACCTATACTCCGGAGGAACGGGCCGAGCATGGGATCAGCGATGGTTTGATCCGTCTGTCTGTTGGGTTGGAGGACGTCGAAGATATCCTCGCCGACCTGGAGCAAGCTCTGCCCTATCCTGCCCGCAGCGCCGCCTGAATCCGGAGACCGCCATGCACATTGATCGCACCCAGTTGAAGATCGTCGAACAGCGCCTGCTATGGTTGTCGCATTGGATGATCCACCATGCCAACCACGTCCGGCCAAAGGTGGATGGGATCAAGGTTGGTGGCCATCAGGCATCGTCTGCTTCGATGGTGTCGATCATGACGGCGCTCTATTTTTCAGCCCTGCGCCCTGAAGACCGCGTAGCAGTCAAACCCCATGCCTCGCCGGTTTTTCATGCGATGCAGTATCTCATGGGCAATCAAACGCGCGAGAAGATGGAGAATTTCCGTGGTTTTGGCGGTGTGCAGAGCTATCCCAGCCGGACCAAGGATATCGACGACGTTGATTTCTCCACCGGCTCGGTGGGATTGGGTGTCGCGATCACCTCGTTTGCCTCGATCATTCAGGATTACATCAAGGCCAAAAGCTGGGGCTCGGATGCTCCGATGGGGCGGATGGTGGCCCTTGTTGGCGACGCCGAACTGGACGAAGGCAATGTGTACGAGGCTTTGCAGGAAGGCTGGAAGAACGACCTGCGCAACACGTGGTGGATCATAGACTACAACCGGCAATCCCTGGATGGTATCGTCCGTGAAGGGCTGTTCGAACGGATCGAGAAAATCTTCGATGCGTTCGGTTGGGATGTCGTGCGCGTGAAATATGGGGTTCTGCAACGCGCGGCCTTTGAAGAACCGGGTGGCGATCGCCTGCGCGACTGGATCGATGCGTGCCCCAACCAGGACTACTCGGCGTTGACTTTCATGGGTGGGGCGGTCTGGCGGCAGCGTCTCATGGACGATCTGGGGGATCAGGGGGATGTGACCGCCCTGATCGAACGGCGGACGGATGCGGAGCTGGCTGCGCTGATGGAAAACCTTGGCGGCAACTGCGTCGAGACCATGGCCCGAACATTTGCCGCCATCGATCACGATCGCCCGACCTGTTTCCTGGCCTACACCGTCAAAGGATGGGGCACCCCCATCGCGGGCCACAAGGACAATCACGGCGGGCTGATGAACAACAGCCAGTTCGCCGCGTGGCAGTCGCATATGGGCGTGCCTGAAGGCGAAGAATGGGAGCCGCTTGCGACAGTGCAGGACCAAGACACATTCAAGGATTTTCTGGCCAAGGCACCGTTCTTTGCCAAGGGTCCGCGCCGCTATTTCGATGACAAGCTGGATGTGCCACGGATCGAGGTCGACACCAGCCGCGAAATCTCGACCCAGATGGCGTTTGGCAAGATCCTTGACGATTTGTCAAAAGGTGATGGCCCGTTAGCCGAACGCATCGTGACAACCTCTCCGGATGTCACCGGCACGACGAACCTGGGGCCTTGGGTGAACAGGCGCAAGCTGTTTGCCCGATCCACGCAAGCCGACGCCTTCATCGAACACCGTATCCCTTCGACGGCGAAATGGGAATTCACGCCGGAAGGGCAGCATATCGAGCTTGGGATCGCCGAAATGAACCTGATGCTGCTTCTGGGTGCGGCGGGTCTGTCGCATTCCCTGTTCGGCAAGCGATTGATCCCGATCGGCACCGTATATGATCCCTTTGTCAGTCGCGGCCTCGATGCGCTGAACTATGCCTGCTATCAGGATGCACGCTTCATTCTCGTTGGTACGCCGTCGGGCGTCACGCTGGCGCCTGAAGGCGGCGCGCATCAATCCGTTGGTACCCCCCTGATCGGGATGAGCCAGGACGGGCTGGCCGCCTTTGAGCCCGCCTTTGCTGATGAACTGGCGGTAATCATGGAATGGGCCTTCGACTATCTGCAACGCGACGGTGAAGGACAACCGGACGAGCGCACATGGCTGCGCGATGAAACCGGCGGTTCCGTCTATCTGCGTCTGACGACCAACCCGATTGAACAGCCGGGCAAACGCGTGGATGACGAGTTTCGCCAAGGTGCCATAGACGGCGCCTATTGGTTGCGGAAACCTGGGCCGAATTGCGAAGTTGTAATCGCCTATCAGGGCGCCGTCGCGCCCGAGGCAATCAAGGCCACTGGCATGATTGGTGAAGGCCGTCGCGATGTCGGCGTATTGGCCGTGACGTCTGCGGATCGGCTGAATGCCGGTTGGACGGCTGCACAACGCGCGCGGTCGCGCGGCAACCCGGCCGCACTTTCCCACATCGAAACCCTGATGTCTGGCCTGCCGCGGCATTGCAATCTGGTCACCGTGATTGATGGGCATCCTGCAACATTGTCGTGGCTGGGCGCTGTACGTGGACATCAGACCATTCCGATGGGGGTCGAACATTTTGGCCAGACAGGAACGATCGGTGATCTCTATCGCCACCACTGCATTGATGCCGATGCCATCATCGAAAAAGTGAATGGTTTGACCCGTGGCAGAGTACTTCTTCGGGCGACAGGGGCTTGAGATTGGGTCAACAAGATCAGGAACGAACCCGCTCGGGCTCTGGTTTGACCCATGTCGCATCAACGACGGCCACGTCATCGAAATGATCGGCGCGATTGTGCGTGTCCGGGGCGGGTCTCCGACGTTCAAAGGCAGGTATCTGCCGGCAAAATGGTGAATTTTGTTCCCGCGCCGACCCAGGTTTGATGCGGCCCGGCCCTGGAGGTTGCCGTCAGGGTCTGACCTGTCAGGGTGTTCCGTTGCGGGAAGCTTTTCGGCGAAAATGCCCGTTTTCCCGTCTATACAACGGGTATGGCAACCGGTATGGGGCTGTCTTTACCCTTGGATGATCCGCTGATCGCAATTCCGCACAGCGCCTATCACCTGGCCGATACAAAGAACCACCACCGTGAAACAAACCATTGCAGATGCTCTAGCGCGCAAGGGCTATGATACTTTGACCCAGGTTCAGCGAGCCGTCACCCAACCCGAGCTGGAAGGGCGCGACATGCTGGTATCGGCCCAGACCGGGTCAGGGAAGACCATTGGGTTTGGTCTTGCGATTGCGCACAGGGTGCTGGGCGACGAAGAAACGCTTGGCAAGCCCGAAGCGCCGTTGGCGCTGGTTGTCGCGCCGACTCGGGAACTGGCACTTCAGGTGAAGCGGGAACTTGGCTGGTTGTATTCCGGGGCAGGTGCGTTTCTGGCCTCGTGCGTCGGGGGTATGGACATTCGGGATGAACGTCGCGCGCTGGCCAGAGGCGCCCATATCGTTGTGGCCACTCCTGGGCGGCTTCGCGACCATATCAATCGGGGTTCAATCGATCTGACAGCTATCCGCGCGGTTGTCCTGGACGAAGCGGATGAAATGCTGGATCTGGGGTTCCGAGAGGATCTTGAGTTCATTCTTGATGAAACTCCCGCAGATCGTCAGACCTTGTTGTTTTCCGCCACCGTGCCACGCGCAATTGCCAATCTGGCCAAGCGGTATCAGCGCGACGCGGTGCGTGTGAGCACGGTCGGCGAACAGACACAGCACGCGGATATCGAGTATCGCGCCATGACGGTGGCCCCGCGCGATGGTGAAAACGCTATTATCAATGTGCTGCGATATTACGAGGCCCCCAATGCCATCGTTTTCTGCAACACCCGCGCGATGGTTTCACGCCTGACCGCGCGCCTGTCAAACCGGGGCTTTTCAGTCGTGGCCCTGTCCGGTGAGCTGACCCAGAGCGAACGATCCAACGCGTTGCAGGCCATGCGCGATGGACGGGCCCGCGTCTGCGTGGCAACCGATGTTGCGGCCCGCGGAATCGATCTGCCCAACCTTGATCTGGTTGTCCATGCCGAGCTGCCCAACAGCCATGAAACGCTGCTGCACCGGTCTGGCCGCACAGGTCGCGCCGGGCGCAAGGGCGTCAGTGCCCTGATCGTCGCGCCATCATCGCGAAAAAAGGCAGAGCGCATTCTGAAATTTGCCAAGCTGACAGCGGATTGGGGATCGGCCCCGTCCGCCGACGAGGTGAACGAGCGTGATCAGGCGCGGATGCTGGCGTCAGAAGACTGGCAGGTCGAGATCACGGAAAGCGAACGCCCGTCGGTTGAGAAACTGATAGAGAGTTTTACGCCCGAACAAATCGCAGCCGCTTATCTCAGGCAATACAAACTGCGCCATTCCGCCCCGGAAGAGCTGTCGGCGGTCGATCAGACTGCCCCAAAACCCCGCGCATCTTTTGGGCCCAGCGTCTGGTTTTCTGTGTCCGAAGGGCGCAATCAGAATGTATCCCCACGTCATATGCTGCCGATGATCTGCAAGGCGGGCAATCTCACGAAAGACGACATCGGTGCCATCCGGATTGCAGAGGACGTAACTTATTTCGAAATCAGTAAAGCCAGTGTCGACCGCTTTCTGACCTCCATTGGCCCAGAGATGAAAATAGAAGAAACCAAGGACCTTGTGAGGTTGGACAAGACACCAGACCTGTCGTCAACCGGTCGGCCCGGTCTTGATCGCAAGTTCAAAGGCAGGCCTTCGGGCCAGAAAAGGGATGCCGCTCCGGCTGAGCGGAAAGCCCCTCGCCGCCAGCCCAAGCCCGAGGCCCAGTCGGCAAAGACCGTGCGCACAACAGAATCCCTCGGAACGTCGGACGACGAGACAAAAAGCAAGTTCAAGGCTTCGGGCGCAAAACCGAAAAAGCGCAAGGCCGGGAGCGTAGAGCAAAAGAGTGGTCGCTCCAAGCCAGACGGTGATGCGCCGAAAGGCCCACCGCCGCCGAAGGGCAAGCCTAGCAGCAAGAAAAACCGTGCACGCGCTGCGGCCACAAAGTCCGCCAAAGGTGGCAACGCAGTCCCCAAACGTCGCAAACCCGGACCCAAGGTCAGTTGATTTCCGCCACGGGCAAGGTCTGTCCGCTGGGCATTGGCAAGTGACCAGGTGCTGGGGATTTCTGTCGCGGCATACACATGTGCTTAACAGTTGCGTGATTTTTCGGGGTTGAAGCAAACTAAGCTTTGCTCTTCTTGCGATCTCAACCGAATACTGTGGTACAGGACATTCTTTTCGGGGTTTTCATGCGGTTCAGTGTCGGCATTGCTGTATCCATGCTGGTCGCCGTATCCATCGGCGTGTCGACCTTTGTTGTTCATTCGCTGTGGTGGACGACCGCGCGTGACAACAGCCGCATGCTTGCCGCTGAGATCAACAGCCAGATTGCAAACGCGGTCCGCATCGAAGTCGGGGCAACTCTCAGATCCGCCGAAGCCGCATGGTCGGCGGTGCGCACGATCTTTGTACAGAATGTCATCGCAACACGGCAGGCCGATAAGCGAGAGTTCGTTTTTCTGTCCCAGTTGCAGGCGCAGCCGAATATTTCCTGGATTTTCTTCGGTTGGCCGGACGGCAATTTTTTCGCGTCGCACCGTTTGGGCGACAGCGGGCTTGAGATGATGGAGATCGACAAGAACATCCGCGACCGGAACCTGCGGACCGATCGATACATTTTCATACCCGGGGATATTCAGTTCGAAGAAAGGAACTTTGTTCCGACCTCCTATGATCCTCGCGATCATGCCTGGTTCAACAATTTTATGTCTCTGAACTCGATGGGATGGATCGAAGCACGCGATCTTCCGGGCAGTGACAAGACCGTATACGCATTTGCGGGGCCGATCGATGTCAACCGGGCACGGCAGGGTGTTCTTGCGGTCGCAATCGAAACCGACCGTTTGTCACGCTTTCTGGCGACGCTCGAGCCCGGTGAATTCGGAGCCGCCTTCATTCTGGATGCCGATGGCAAAGTAATTGCTGTTCCCGACGCAAAAGCGGATGAAGTTACACCGGCGCGCATGGGCGAAGGTGAGCTGTACGAGGTTGCCAAGATCTCGGGGGAAAAACTGTTGGGCGACCCGGATGGCAAAACTTCTGGCAACTCGACGAAACGCGTGGTGATCGATGGCGTTCCTTATGCGGTGGCCCTGACGCCTTTGGGTTTTTACGGGTGGCGCGTCGCTACGGTCATTCCGGAATCGGCCTTCTTGTCGGGTATCAATGCAACCTTGATAGACCTGATCTATATCCTGATTGGGGTCGTGATCGTCTCGACCGCTCTGGCGATCTGGTTGATCCGTAGAATTGTGGCCAACCCATTGGCGCGCATCGCAGAAGACCTGAGCAAAATCGAACGCTTTGATGTCGAACACATTTCACGCAGGCCTTCCAACCTGTCCGAGCTGGCCAATCTGTCAGCAGCCACTGCCAGCATGGCCGCAGGGTTGTCCGCGTTCCGAAAATACGTGCCGACCGATCTTGTGAAGATGCTGGTCGCCGAGGGTATCAAGACACAGCCGGGCGGTGACATAAAACACGTCTCCGTGTTGTTTTGCGATGTGACCGGATTCACCGGGTTGTCGGAAAAACTGGGCCCCAAGATCATCCAGTTGATGGAGCCTTTTTTCTCTGCGGCCGCAGCAGCCGTCGCGCGCCATGACGGGACGATCGACAAATTCATGGGTGACGCGGTCATGGCGATCTGGGGGGCACCGCGCAAGGATGCGCTCCATGCCGAGAATGCCTGCCGCGCGGCACTGGATCTTGTCGCGACCGTGGAAGATGCGGGCATCGAGGACGAGGCCGGAAATTCCCTGCGTGTCAGGATCGGGTTGAACAGTGGGGAAGCTCTGGTTGGCAACATTGGGTCAGAGCAGCGGTTGAACTATACGGCAATCGGCGACGTCGTGAATGTGGCCAGCCGATTGGAGGGGGCCAACAAGGAGTATGGCACGCGCATTCTGATCGGCCCCGAGACCCGGCGCGAAGCCGCCGACGCAATTGTCGTGCGAGAGCTGGACACGCTTGCGGTCTTTGGCCGGACCGAGGAACTGGTGGTCTATGAGCTGATTGCGATGGTCGACAGTTTTGAGGGATCATTTGATTGGAT
The DNA here is from genome assembly GCF_024628725.1 of Ruegeria sp. YS9. Taxonomy (NCBI): domain Bacteria; kingdom Pseudomonadati; phylum Pseudomonadota; class Alphaproteobacteria; order Rhodobacterales; family Roseobacteraceae; genus Ruegeria; species Ruegeria sp. YS9. The sequence goes on along the minus strand of NZ_CP102410.1, from coordinate 684,711 downwards.
CGAGACATACGAACAAGGTCTTGCGCATTATCGTTCCGGCCGGTTCGAGCAGGCGATAGCTGCGTTTGAAGCCGCGGACAAAATGCGGGGCGGGGATCCTGTGTCCGTGGTCATGAAGTTGCGCGCAACGAAACTTTTGACCAACCCTCCCTCACGGGATTGGCGTGCGGTCACGCATACGGACAAGACGTGAGGGTACAGGCCATGAGAGCATGCAATCCGCACCCATGAACAGAAAGGTCTGAGTGCGCGGCAGAGCGTTTCGGGGCGTCGTATCGTTTTCGCGGCGAAGATGAGAATGAGACCCTGAAATCAGGGTGCAAAGGCAGAAACGGTTGTAAGAGACATCCGCAGAAAGACACTGTTGACTTTAGATTTTGTATTTTGGATACATTGGGCAGAGGGATCGCGACGACCTGTGCTGTCACTGAATGCTCTGACGACAAAGAGCCATGCGATTGTCTTTTAAAGTCCTTTTCTGGGAGAAAATCATGAAACTCAAACTTCTGGCCGCAACCACTGCGATCGCCCTGACGGGTGCCGTGGCGCAGGCAAATACACTTGTATATTGTTCCGAAGGGTCGCCTGAAGGCTTCGATCCTGCGCTGTACACTGCAGGGACGACTTTTGATGCCTCTTCACATCCGATCTACAATCGGTTGCTTGAATTTGAAACGGGCACGACCAATGTGGTCCCCGGCCTGGCCGAAAGTGTCGAGGCCAGCGATGATGGTCTGGAATACACTTTCAAGTTGCGCCAGGGTGTCAAGTTCCACTCGAACGACGCGTTCACGCCGACCCGCGACTTCAACGTGGATGACGTGATTTTTTCGTTCATGCGTCAGAAAGACGAAAACCACCCTTATCATCAAGTGTCAGGCGGAACCTGGGAATATTTCCAGGGTATGGGGATGCCTGATCTGGTCGAGTCCATCGAAAAAATCGACGACTACACGGTGAAATTTACCCTGTCCAAGCCCGAAGCGCCGTTTGTCGCCAATATGGCGATGGACTTTGCCTCGATCGTATCGGCGGAATATGCCGAGGCAATGATGGAGGCCGGAACGCCGGAAAAACTGAATACGGCCCCCATCGGCACCGGGCCCTTCTCGTTCGTGGCTTATCAAAAAGACGCGGTGATCCGTTACGCGGCCAATGATGCGTATTGGAAAGACCCGGCGCAGGTCGAAAACCTGATCTTTGCCATCACACCGGATGCGTCTGTGCGCTACCAAAAGCTGAAAGCCGGCGAATGTCACGTGATGCCCTATCCGAACCCTGCCGACATTCAGGCCATGAAGGATGATCCGGACATCAACATGCTGGAACAAGAGGGCCTGAACGTTGGTTATCTGGCCTACAACACCACCATGGCGCCATTCGACAATCCGAAGGTGCGCAAAGCGCTGAACATGGCGATCGACAAGCAGGCGATCATCGACGTGGTCTTCCAGGGCTCGGGTCAGGTGGCCAAGAACCCGATCCCGCCTACCATGTGGGGTTACAATGACGCCATCGTGGACGATCCCTATGATCCCGAAGCGGCCAAGGCGATGCTCGAGGCCGAAGGTGTTTCGGACCTGTCGATGAAAATCTGGGCCATGCCCGTCCAGCGCCCCTACAACCCCAATGCCCGTCGTATGGCCGAGTTGATCCAGGCGGATTTCGCCAAGATCGGTGTGGGCGTCGAAATCGTCTCGTACGAATGGGGTGAATACCTGTCTCGCTCGAAAGAGTTGAACCGGGACGGTGCCGTTCTGCTGGGCTGGACCGGGGATAACGGTGACCCGGACAACTTCCTGGCGGTTTTGCTGGGCTGTGACGGGGTCGAAGCATCGAACCGCGCACAATGGTGTCATCAGCCCTTCGAAGACCTGATCCTGAAAGCCAAGCAAAGCACGGATCAGGCCGAGCGAACCAAACTGTATGAAGAAGCGCAGGTCGTGTTCAAAGAGCAGGCTCCGTGGGCGACCATCGCGCATTCGGTCGTTTACATGCCGATGAGCAACAAGGTGCAAGGCTACAAAGTGCACCCGCTGGGCGGTCACATCTTCTATGGTGTGAGCGTCGAATAAACCACCACTCACAAACCGGAGCCGCCAGATTGGTGGCTCCGGCTTTCTTATTGAGGAGGTCGGGCTGAATGCCGGATTTGTCCGAATACCGCAAATTGGCAATGGATATGTCAGTGGACGCAGTGGCCCTGGTGCCCGGTCCGAATTTCACCCGCGCATTGGGCAAAACCTTCATGAGCCACGAACGCCCTTTTGTCGTGGTGATTCCGGCCCAAGGGGACCCGGCGGCGATCGTGCCCAACCTGGAGCTCGCTTCATGGGATCTGGTCGGATTTGAAGGTGCCGTGTTCGACTGGCGCGATCAGACCGGCTATGACGGCGCCTTTTCCGCGCTGGCAGAACATATTCCGATCAAATCGCTGGCTGTCGAAGGTCAGGTGATGCGGGTTTTCGTGTCTGCGGCGTTTACCCGCGCAATTCCGGATCTGCGGATTGTGGACGGTGAACGCGAAATCTCGGGCCTTCGTGCCATCAAAACTGACGACGATATCGCCGCGTTGCAAGCGGCCATCGATATCTCGGAACGCGCGTTGGAGCGTGTGATTGCTGACGTACGTGCAGGTCAGACCGAAAAACAGGTCGAGCAGGCGCTGATACAGGCCCTCTTCGCAGAAGGAGCGGAGTCGCTGGCCTTTTCCCCCATCGTGGCTGCGGGGGACAATTCAGCGCGACCGCACGGAAAGGCGCGCGCCGACTACCGGATCAGAGCAGGCGACGCGCTGTTGTTCGACTTTGGCGCTCGAAAACATGGCTTTGCGGCCGACATCACGCGAACTTTTTTCGTTCAGGACGTCCCGGACGAAGGCAGGGATGTCTACGACACGGTTTTGCGCGCCAACAAAGCCGGGTTTGAAGCCTGCCGCCCCGGCGTGACGGCACATGACATCGACGACGCGGTGACAAGCGTGCTTGAGGCCTCGCCTTTTGTTGATCGTATCCGGACCAAGACAGGTCACGGTCTGGGCCGGGATGTGCATGAGGCGCCGTATATCATGCGTGGTAACAGTCAGATAATCCTGCCGGGCATGGTCTGGACCAACGAACCCGGTCTGTATGAATCGGACAAGTTCGGCGTTCGCATCGAAGATGACGTTCTTGTCACCGGGGATGGCTGTCGGTCGCTGACCCGCTTTCCCAAAGAACTTACGATCATAGGTCGCTGATGCTTGGCTATTTCCTCACCCGTCTTGGCCTGTTTGTTCCGACATTCTTGGGCGTGACGCTGATTTCGTTCATGTTCATCCGGGTGCTGCCCGGCGATCCGATCATCGTGATGGCCGGTGAACGCGGCATGACGGAAGAACGTTATCAGGAAATGGTCGAAAAGCTGGGTTTCGACAAACCGGTGTTGCAGCAGTATTGGGATTACCTCACCGGAGTGCTTCAAGGTGATCTGGGCGAAAGCTTTGTCACCAGGAAACCTGTGTGGGACGAGTTCTTTTCGCTGTTTCCCGCAACGCTGGAGTTGTCCCTGTGCGCCATGATCTTTGCCATTGCGCTGGGTCTGCCCGCAGGTGTGATCGCGGCGGTGAACCGAGGGAAGTTCTTTGACCGGGCGCTGATGTCCTCGGCGCTGGTCGGGTACTCGATGCCCATCTTCTGGTGGGCGCTGCTGTTGATCATCATATTCTCGGGCAATCTGGGCTGGACGCCGGTCTCGGGACGGATCGACCTGTTGTATTACTTTCCCAGCGTCACCGGCTTCATGCTGATCGACAGCCTGTTGTCGGGTCAGGAAGGAGCATTCGGATCAGCCGTGCGCCATCTGATCCTGCCGACGATTGTGCTGGGAACGATTCCGCTGGCGGTCATCGCACGCCAGACCCGGTCGGCGATGCTGGAAGTTCTGGGCGAAGACTACATCCGCACCGCGCGTGCCAAGGGTTTGTCGCCAACGCGGATCAACGGGGTGCACGCGCTGCGTAACGCGCTGATTCCGGTTGTCACGGTGATCGGCCTGTCGGTGGGCACGTTGCTGGCAGGAGCCATCTTGACCGAAACCATCTTCAGCTGGCCGGGCATAGGCAAGTGGATGGTCGACAGCATTTTCCGCCGAGATTACCCGGTTGTTCAGGGCGGATTGCTGATGATCGCGGTGATCGTGATGCTGGTGAACCTGCTGGTCGATGTCCTTTACGGCATCATCAACCCCAAAATTCGGAGGCGGTAATGGCCGAACTATCCGCAACCCCGCCCAAAACGGAAGACCGCCCCAGCGCCCTGCGCGAGTTCTGGTACTACTTCAGCGAAAACCGCGGTGCTGTCATCGGGCTGTGGGTTTTTGCCGCCTTTGTATTCTGCGCCACTTTTGCGCCCCTTCTGGCCCCTTACGACCCGACGGAACAGTTCCGCGACCATATCCTGCAACCGCCTGCATGGCAGGAGGGCGGAAGCTGGGCTTTCCCGTTGGGTACCGATCCGCTGGGTCGGGACATGCTGTCGCGCCTGATCATGGGCTCGCGCTATTCCTTTTTTGTCGGAATCGTCGTCGTCTGTGTGGCCGTGTCGGGCGGCGTGATGATTGGCCTGCTGTCGGGCTTTGCCCCCAAATGGGTCGATACGCTGATCATGCGGGTGATGGATATCGTTCTGGCCTTTCCGTCGCTGCTGTTGGCACTGGTGCTGGTGGCCATCCTTGGCCCGTCGCTGACCAACGCGATGATTGCCATCGCCATCGTTTTCCAGCCCCACTACGTGCGCCTGACCCGCGCATCGGTTCTGGCGGAACGCCAGAAAGACTATGTCACTTCGGCGCGCGTGGCCGGTGCTGGCCGGTCACGACTGATGTTCATCACCGTGCTGCCCAATTGCCTGGCACCCATCATCGTACAAGCGGCACTGTCCTTCTCGACAGCGATTCTGGACGCAGCCGCCTTGGGCTTTCTGGGCATGGGTGCACAGCCGCCCACGCCGGAATGGGGCACCATGCTGGCCGAAGCGCGCGAATTCATACTGCGCGCCTGGTGGGTGGTTACCTTCCCTGGTCTGGCAATCCTTGTCACCGTACTTGCCATCAACCTGATGGGCGACGGCCTGCGCGATGCGCTGGACCCGAAACTGAAACGGAGCTGATCGCATGAGCCTTTTGCAGATCCGCAACCTGACTGTTGAATTCGCCACAGCCTCGGGCAGGTTCCGCGCCGTGGATGGCGTAGATCTGTCGGTGGACAAGGGGGAGTTGCTGGCCATCGTGGGTGAAAGCGGCTCGGGTAAATCGGTGTCGATGTTGGCGCTGATGGGGTTGTTGCCCTGGACCGCGACGATCACCGCTGACGAGATGCGATTTGAGGGGCTCGATCTTGCCGGCCTTTCGGCCCGTGAACGCCGCAGGATCATCGGCAAGGACATGGCGATGATCTTTCAGGAGCCGATGTCGTCGCTGAACCCCTGTTTCACGGTGGGATTCCAGATCAAAGAGGCCCTGCGCATCCATCTGGGATTGAACCGCAAGGACCGCCACCAGCGCGCGATTGAGCTGTTCGACCAGGTTGGCATCCCGGCCCCGGAAAGCCGCCTGAGCACCTTTCCACACCAGATGTCAGGGGGCATGAACCAGCGCGTCATGATCGCGATGGCCATCGCCTGCAAGCCCAAGCTGCTGATTGCAGACGAACCCACCACTGCGCTGGACGTCACCATTCAGGCGCAGATACTCGACCTGCTGGTTCGATTGCGGGACGAACACGATATGGGCCTTGTGCTGATCACCCATGACATGGGGGTGGTGGCCGAAACCGCCGAACGGGTTCAGGTGCAATATGCCGGACAAAAAGTCGAAGAGCAGCCCGTGCGTGATTTGTTCCGCACGCCGCGTCATCCCTATACATCGGCCCTGCTGAGCGCCTTGCCCGAGCGCGCGACCTCCAAGATCCTCCCGACGATTCCCGGCGTTGTGCCGGGCCAATTCGATCGCCCCGCAGGGTGCCTGTTCAGCCCGCGATGCCGGTTTGCTGATGCAACTTGCGCTGAAATACCACCGACCCCCCATGCCGAAGCCTTCGGCAAGGCACGTTGCCACCACGTAGAAAAAATCGCGGCCGGAGAATTGGCATGACCGACCCCATCGTTCAGGCGAAAGATCTGACCAGGTTTTACACGGTGAAGGGCGGGTTGCTGTCCAAGTCAGCGACGGTGAAAGCCCTTTCGGGGGTGGATTTCGAACTGAAACCGGGAAAGACTCTGGCCATCGTCGGAGAGTCCGGCTGTGGCAAGTCAACACTGGCGCGATTGGTCACGATGATTGAAGAACCGACGTCGGGAAGGCTGACGATTGACGGTGTCGACATTACCCCGTCGCAATGGAGCAAGATGCGGGAAACGGTGCAAATCGTGTTCCAGGATCCGTATGGATCGCTGAATCCACGTCAGCGCATCGGCCAGATCTTGCAGGAGCCGCTGATCATCAATCGTCCGGACATGTCCGCCGCAGACCGCGAAACACTAGCGCGCGAAATGATCGAGATGGTCGGCTTGCGCCCCGAGCATTATGACCGCTATCCACATATGTTCTCTGGCGGGCAGCGTCAGCGGATCGCCATTGCACGCGCGCTTATGTTGAATCCCAGGGTCCTGGTCCTGGATGAGCCGGTTTCGGCACTGGACGTCTCGATCCAGTCGCAGATCCTGAACCTGCTTGTGGATTTGCAGGAACGGCTTGACCTCGCCTATCTGTTCATTTCGCACGATCTTTCGGTGGTTCGGCATTTTGCCGACGACGTGATCGTCATGTATCTGGGGCGCGCTGTTGAAAAGGCGCCCAAAGAACAGCTGTTCGCCGCGCCGCGTCACCCCTATTCCAAGGCGTTGCTGTCCACGACGCCCCGGGCCGACCCCACGGCCCGAAAAGAACGGATCAAGCTTGAGGGCGAACTGCCGTCGCCAATGAATATTCCTAAAGGTTGCGCCTTTGCGCAACGATGCTGGCTGGCAACCGATCAGTGCAGGGCAACAATGCCTGAACTGGCCGGAGAAACGCATCAGGTCGCGTGTCTGTACCCTTTGTAAAGCAGGGGGATTCCGTGTTGGTATGAGGCGGTGGCAAGCCGGGCGGCCTCGACAAAAGCGACGGTAACTTCTTGTGGGCGACCAAGCCAGATGTTTGTGTGGCGACCGACCAAGATCGCCATCTGCGAATCCGCGCGCAAGACAGGACCGTTCATTTTCCCATATGCGGCCCAAGCGGCCCGTATCCCTTGGGCGGCTTGGGCCTGACGGTTTCGTTGCGCGGGCGCGCGAAACCAAGACAAACCACCCCTCTTTCGATCAGGTTTCCCCCCATGGAAAGGAGGTGCTTGCCAGACCGAATGCAGGGGTTACTCGGCCACTTCCGCCGAGGGTTCGTGTTTTTTGAATTGCTGATCGAACAGGTTGCGGAAGCTTCCGTTCTTTTTCATCAGCTCGTCCAGATTTCCCTGTTCCACGATCGAGCCATCCTGAACCACGATAATCTTGTCCGCTTCCAGAACAGTTGACAGCCGGTGCGCAATGACAACGACGGTCACATCCTTCGTCAGGGTGTCCAGCGCCTTTTTGACCAGCGATTCCGATTCAGCGTCCAGCGCGCTTGTGGCCTCATCCAAAAGCAGGATCTCGGACTTTCTCAGAATAGCGCGCGCAATCGCAATTCGCTGTTTCTGACCACCTGACAGGAAGGTTCCGTTTTCACCGACTTGCGTTTCGTACCCTTCCGGCAGTTCCATGATGAACTCGTGCGCATGTGCGGCTTTGGCGGCAGCAATGACCTCTTCCTCGGTTGCGTCAGGGGCCGAGCAGCGCAGGTTGTCCATGATCGACGTCGAAAACAGGAACGTATCCTGACCGACATAAGAGATTTTTTTTCGCAGGGACGCAAAGCTGACCTCGCGCAGATCCTGGCCATCGATCTCGACGCTGCCCCCATCTGGATCGTAGAACCGCATGATCAGCCCGAACAACGTAGACTTGCCACCGCCGGACTGACCGACGAGCGCCGTGGTCTTGCCGGCCTCGAACGTGACATTCATGTTTTCGATCACAGGTACGGCACCCTGATAGCCGAAAGTCAAATCGCGCAGCGTGATCTGGCCGGGGCCTTCGATCAGGTCATGGGCTTCGGGGCTTTCCACCATCGTGTCGTCCTGATCCAGCAGGCCAAACAACATGCCGACACCAACCATGCAGGTTTCGATCTGAACACGCATTTTCGACAGCCGCTTGGCCGGTTCATAGGCCATCAGCAACGCCGTGATAAAGGACATCAACTGGCCTGCGCTGGGTTGTTCGGTGCCTGCGATGCCCATCGTGCTGACCACAAGCACACCAGCCACGGCGAGCCCGGCCAGAAACTCCATGAGAGGGCTGGCAATGGACTGCAACTTGGCGATGTCATTCGACCGCTGTTCAACTTTTCGGATGGCCGTGTCCATACGGTTGATCATCCGGTCTTCGAGCGAGAACACCTTAATGACCTTGATCCCTGCCGAGGTCTCTTGCAGCACCCGAATGATTTCCGCCAGCGACTTGAACTCGGCCTGCATGATCGTGCGCACGCTCTTCAATAGATAGCGAACACCCAACAGGGCAATCGGACCTACGACAAAGAACAAGACGGACAAAACGGGTTGTTGATACACCATGACCGCAACCAGCCCGACCAGAGTCAGGGAGTCGCGCACAAACCCGGTGACCAGCACATCGATCAGGGTTCTGGCCGCCTGCGCGCCATGGGTGGTGCGCATCAGAAGGTCCGATGATTCATTGTTCGAAAAGAACGCGACCCCATGTCTGAGCAGTTTTCGGTAAACCTTATCCTGCTGTTCCGCCACGATCCGATTGCCTGCGCGGGCAAGGTAGATTGCCTGAATATAGGATGCGACCGCCTTGACCAGAAACAGGAGGACAACCCCCAGCGCAATGACATGTGCCCAACCCTGCAACTCGGGGCTGGTCATGGCATCGACGATGTATTCCATCATATATGCGGAGCCGGCCGTAGTGACCGCCACGGCAATCATTGCCAGAACCGCAATACCATACAGCTTGCCTTGCGCGTAAAAGCTTTCACCTACAAGGCGGCCCATATAGCCTGATCGCCACTTGTTCCAGGCGCGCTTTATCATTGCGTTCTCCAAATCGTGAAACTGTGCGCACGCTCAGTTAACCTATATTTTGTCGGGCCTAAAGGACAGATGCCAAGCTGCGGCAGAGCGGCCCATCCCGACCGTCTGAGCTGTACGCCCGCTAAATAATGGCTCGTTTACGATCGGACAAGAGTTGGAAAGCGCACGGACAACCGCGATCTGCCCCTTTGTACAGGTGCAGGCAGGGTTGGTGGCGTAGCAGGATCAATAAAAAAAAAACCGCAAAATTCGGGCTGCCTGGCCACAGACGAGTCGTGTGTCCGGCATGAACCCGCCGACAGAGGGCAGTATTTCCTGACTGTGAACAGGTGTTGATCCGAAACCAGACAGGGGACGGGCACAAGCGTCGTATCCGATCCTGTCCGGCGGCCCGTTTGCGTGAAATCGAAATTCAGCGCAGCGGCCAAGTCTCGTGGGTGGTGCCGTCACCCCTCTTCCTGCAAATACGTGAGAAGGTTAACAATATCCTCGTTCTTTTTCAGGCCGCGAAACTGCATTCGATTGCCCTGAAGATACCCTTTGGGATCCGACAGGAACGCGTTCAAGGTCTCATGCGTCCAGACGATGCCGGAACCTTCCAGCGCCGTCGAATACTTGAATCCCTCTGCCTGACCGGCCCTTGTGCCGAGAATACCGTGCAGGGACGGGCCAACACCATGGCTGCCTTCTTTCAATTTGTGGCAGGCGCTGCATTTGCGAAACACCTTTTTACCGGCCGTAGCGTCACCCTGAACAGCTGCGGCAGCAACAACCTCTGTGGCTTCCGATGCCGCCGATGCCTGCTCTTCATCCGTGTGAAAGATCAGCCGGGCCGTAATCGGTACCGTTCGGGTGATGCCGGGCAGGCTTGCCAATTCCATAAGCTTGTCCACGCCGGCGTCGACACCGGCGTCTTCCGTGCTGAGAAAAACCATGTCGTTTGTTGAAACAAGCACTGACGTCTCGGACAAGCGCGCAACGAACATTTCCGCGTCAAACTCAACGTCCGCGCCGGCCAGCGAAAGCACGGATGCTGCGTCCACAGTGGTGGTTTCACCCACGGCCAGCCCTGAAACCTTTGCCATGTCGAATTTGGCCGTCAGGCGCGCAGTGGGTGCTTGGCGGAAAACAAATTCGATCATCCTTTCGTTGCGAATATCTATGTTGGTCTCGACCGAGGACAGATCGATTTCGATTTCGGCCACGCCCTCCTGGGTCACGTGCCCGCTCAGATTGGTGAAACTGTTGACCTCGCCCACCGCGTTTTTCTTGATCGTTCCATAGGCCAGATGCGAGCGATCGGGCTCCAGTGTCCACCCTGCGGCCCAAATGGGTGTTGCAACAATTGCCGACGCAAACGTGACTGCCTTCAACAGAAGTTTCATTTCTTTCCTCCGCGGTGTATGTCAGTTTTGGCCCTGCGGGCCGGGTCCGTTACTGACAAACACACACAGGTCGCGTTTTATTCGATGAGTGCCGAGATGACTTCCGAACAGGCCGTTCGTGACGCCGTACAGATGCACTCAAGACGCGTCTGGCGGTTTGCTCTGGCATTGTCGGGGGCATCGGATGTGGCGGACGATCTGGTGCAGGCCACATGCCTGCGTGCGCTCGAGCGGCATCATCAAGTGACGTCGCATGATCGTCTGGACAGTTGGCTGATGACGATCTGCCGGTCAATCTGGTTGAACGAGGTGCGGTCTCGATCCGTCCGGCGGGCACAGGCGCTGTCGGTGACCCCGGAAGCGGAACTGGTCGCAATCGGGCCGGATTCAGAAACGAATATTTTTGCGGCTGAAGTGTTTACTCAAGTGATGCAGCTGCCAGAAGCGCAGCGGGAAACGGTCATGCTTGTATTCGTCGAAGGGTACAGCTACCGCGAAGCCGCTGCATTGCTGGACGTTCCCATCGGCACAATCATGAGCCGGCTATCGAATGCCCGGCAGAAACTGAAAACCGTGATGCAGTTTGATGCGGCGGACGCCGCGCGACGGAGTGGCAAATGACGTTTTCCGACGAGACGCTGTTGGCGTATCTGGAAGGCACGCTGGATGAGGTTCAGAGCCGCGCCATCGAGGCCGCGGTTGAGGATGATGCCGAGCTTGAAAGCCGCCTGATGGCGCTGGATCCGTTCGCGCCTGTCGTTCAGGACGTTTTTGAGAAACTGCCCACCGAGGCGCCGAAGGTCGATTTGCCGGAACCCGTGGCGCATCACGCCAATGGCGGATTTCTGCGCCTTCTGGCCGTGGCCGCGGGCGTCGGGGTCGCAGCCGTCGCGCTGACGTTCTGGGCAACGCGCCCGGCAGAACTGGGCTGGGCGCAGCAGGCAGCGATCTATCAGTCGCTTTATGTGCCCGAGACGATAGTCTCGCTGGACAGTTCCGAGGCATCGCTGGACAAACAATTCGCGATGGCCGAGGCAGCACTTGGCAGGTCTTTGAACCGTGAAGCGCTGGAGTCCCTGCCTGGGCTGGAGCTGAAGCGAGCACAGGTTCTTTCGTTCAAGGGAAAGCCCTTGGTTCAGGTCGTTTTCGCCGATGAGCAGGGTCAACCCTTTGCCTTCTGTGTTATCCGTCAGGGGCCGAACGCCCCGAAGGCAGAGGTCAAACAGGCCGTTCTGAGCGGTTTGGCAACAGCGACCTGGGCGCAGGATGGCTATGGTTACATGCTGTTGGGCAGCTCTCCGCAGACCGATTTGAGTAGCGAACTGGATGTTCTGACCCGAACCTTTGCGGGCTGACGGAATACCCCTTGTGAACCAACGGGAATGCCCGAAGAATGCGGGGTATGACGTCGAAGAAACCCTTGCCCCTTCCTGAAGACGAGGCCGAAGATCTTGGCCCCGCCAGCATCTATGACGGCGATCCGTCCGAAGAGGATGACCTGTGGTTCTTGCCGCCGGATGAAGTCGAGGAAGACGAGGGTTTCTTCCTGCCCGGGCCGCGACGCGAACAGCGCCTGCTGTTCGACCCGCGCGATTGGCGGGCCGCGCAGTCCGACCTTTCTGCGGAACTTGCGGATCTGGCCCTGACTTTTGGCGCGCTGGATGAACGGTTGCGAGCGGGCCCCGAAGGCTGGACGCATCGCTTGGCATTGATGGAGACGTCCGATCTGGGGTGGTGGACCGGAGACCGGATCAGCGTGGATCGATTGGCTTTGTGGACCGGTTTGCGGATCGGCGCGACTCATGATGACGTGCAGGCCCTGTTCCGGGCCGGATGGGCCGTGCGACGCCTGAGTTCGGGCGCGCCGCCTGCTGCCGGCGGTTGGGAACGGGGGCTGACCGCGTTTCTCGACCGACTGGCTCAGGGGGCCGACGCGACCCCGGAATCCATCATTGATCTGGCCGAGGTCATGCAAAACGCCGAAGGGTTGCATCCCGTGACGCAGTCGGCAATTGCGTTTCACGCGTGGCGGGCGGTGTCACAAGGCATCGGGCAGGACACGGAAGCAGCCGTCATAGCCGCGCGGCATGCGGCCTCCATGGGGCGTGGCGGTGCGCAGTTCATGCCCTTGGCCTTGTCCGGGCCGCGTGCGCTGCGCGGCTCGGGGGATCCGGCGGAAAAACTGAGCGCATGGATCGGCGGCGCAGGACAGGCTGCCCTTGCGGCGTTGTTGCACCTGGACCGGATCAGCGCGTGGGAGGCGAAAGCCAAAGACGTCACGCAGGATCTGAGCGGCCGCACCCCACCGCGCCTGATCAGTGCATTGACGGCCTGGCCCATGGTATCCGCCCCCTTGGCAGAAGACCTGACCAAGGCTTCCCGCGCGGCGGTACAGCGCAATTTCGACCTGTTCGCGCAGCGGGGTCTGGTTCGCGAGGTCACCGGGCAGGGGCGTTACCGCGTCTGGACGGCGGCGCTGTAATCGATCAGCCAATCGCGAAACGTACGCGCGGCCGGGCGCAGCGCCGTGCGGGAGGGATAGACCAGATGATAGGCTTCCTGCCCCGGGCAGGAGAAGTCCGGCAGGCAGGCGACCAAACCCGACAGTTTCATAATGCGATCTGACGCGGGCGCGCGCGCCAAGGCAATGCCGCATCCGCTGGCGCAGAGCTCGGCCGCCATCACCGAATTGTCGGCAAAAAAATACCGTGCCTGGCCTGCTGGCAGCCGCTGGTGTTCGAACCAATGCGGCCAGCTTGCCCGATGGGTCGAAACTTCGATCAAGGTGAAGTCGAACAAGTCCTTTGCCGTCTCGATCCGGGCAGCAATCTCGGGTGGGGCAATGGGATAGAGATGTTCGCGCATCAACTCGTCACTTTCCGAGCCGAACAGCGCGGGGTTTCCGAACACGATCTGAAGGTCAGTGAACCGATTGGCAAAATCCGACATGACATTGCCGGTCGAAAGCGAAAGGTTGATCTGAGGATGCGCCGCCTGAAAACCGGGAACACCCCCGGCCAGAATGCCATGCGCAAACAGCAGCACCGACTGCACGTAAAGCCTTTGCTCGCGGGTTTCACCGAACAGTCCGGCGGTTGCCGTTTCCAGCATGAGCAAGGATTGCTGCACCGACGGCAGATAGGCGCGCCCGGTCTCGGTCAAAGTGACCGCATGCGCGTGACGGTGAAACAAGGGTGTGCCCAGTCTTGTCTCCAGCGCCTTGACCTGCTGGCTGACGGCGGCCGGCGTCATGTTCAACTGGGTCGCGGCGCGGGCAAAACTTTCGGTGCGGGCCGCAGCCTCGAATACGCGCAGCCAGTTGAGGGAAGGGACGCGGGTGTTCATTCCGACAGGCTAAGCAGAACTTAGCCTCACCGGCAAGACAATTAGGTCTGAGCTTTTGATCCCCGGCCTTAGGCTTGTGATCAGTGAACAGATGAAATGAGCCTTCTATGTCAGACCCCGCCCTGCCGCCACGAGCCAAGCGCAAGATCTGGAATTACACGCCTCAGCTGCCGATTCAGACCGCGCCCTATTGGGATTGGCCGATGAAACCTCTGGCCGCGTTGAAATACCTGCTGCAAAGCTGGAATCCGCTTGCATTGCGGGCGCTGCTGCTGGTCTTTGCGGTCATCACCTGGACCTATCTGACGCCTTCTTTGAGCAGGATCGAGACCTTCGGCTGGGATTGGGTTGCGGAAATCTGGTTCCGCAATTTCTGTATCCTGATGGTGGTCGCAGGCGGTTTGCACCTGGCCCTTTGGAGGTTCCGCACGCAGCAGGACGAATACCGCTATGACATGCGCCCGATGATGAAGGGCGCCAAGGTGTTCACATTCAAAAATCAGGTCTGGGACAACATGTTCTGGACCTTGGGCCCGGCATTGACCTTCTGGACGTTCTGGGAATGTCTGATCCTGTATTCCTATGCCAATGGCTGGATCACGATGATCACGTTAGACGGCAACCCGATCTGGTTCATCGCCATGACCGTCCTTGTGCCGATCTGGGCCGGGTTCCATTTCTACTGGTTGCACAGGCTGCTGCACGTGGGTGTGCTTTATACAAAAGTCCACGCTTGGCATCACCGCAACATCAACACCGGCCCTTGGTCGGGGCTTGCGATGCATCCGGTCGAGAGCTTTTTCCTGATGTTCGATACGATGATCTTTTTTCTGCTGCCGTCGCATCCGATCCACGCCGTTTTCCTGCTGTTCCATCACGGCATCGGCGCTCCGACCTCTCATGCCGGGTTCGAGCATGTGAAGTTCGGCAACAAGGCCAAGTTTCAGGTCGGGGATTTCTTTCATCAGCTGCACCATCGGTTTTTCGACTGCAACTACGGCACTTGGGAAACCCCTTGGGATGAATGGTTCAACACATTCCACGACGGCACCGATGAAGGCAATGACATGGTCAAGGAACGCCGCCGCAAGATCTGGGCCACCGAATAGCCCGGGAAGGCAGATCCCTGCCGGACCCAAGCGGGTCCGGTGGGTGCGTTTGATCCAACAGGTGGTGTGCGTTCAGCGTCCAACACCGACATAGGTTTCAAAGCCGGATTTCAGCGCCTGTGACTTTGAATAGATATTGCGCAGATCTACCATTCGGGCAGAGTTCATGGAACCGGCCAGCTCGGTCAGGTTCAACGCGCGGAACTCGTTCCACTCTGTCAGCAACACCACAACGTCAGCCCCTTGAACCGCTGCATAGGGGTCGTCGCACCATTCGACTCCCGGCAACAGTGCATCGCCTTCCGCTTTGCCCTGCGGATCGACGACGCGCACTTTGGCTCCTCCGCCGATCAAGGCGGGAATGATGGACAGTGATGGCGCGTCGCGCATGTCGTCCGTGTTGGGTTTGAAGGTGACACCGAGAACCGCCACCGTCTTGCCATTGAGGCGGTCGTCGCAGGCGTCGCGGATTTTCTCGATCATCCGCTTCTTGACCTCGTCATTCACCCGAATGACGGTTTCCGTGATCTGCATCGGATAGGCATGATCCTGCCCGATCCGCGCCAGCGCGGCGGTATCCTTGGGAAAACAAGAGCCACCGTAGCCCGGCCCCGCGTGCAGGAATTTGTTGCCAATTCGCCCGTCCAGACCGATGCCGCGTGAAACTTCTTTGACATCCGCGCCGACCTTTTCACACAGGCCTGCGATTTCATTGATGAAGGTGATCTTGGTCGCCAGAAACGCGTTGGCGGCGTATTTGATCATCTCGGCGCTTTCCAGATCGGTGGTCAGGATCGGGAAGTCACGCAGATAAAGCGGTCGGTAAATCTCGGCCATCACTTCGGCGGCGCGATCGTTTTCCACACCCACCACGACGCGATCGGGGCGCATGAAGTCATCGATCGCAGCGCCTTCGCGCAGAAATTCAGGGTTCGAGGCGACGTCGAATTCGGCTGTGGGGTTGGCAGCGGCAACGACCTCCTGAACTTTTCTGTTTGTTCCCACCGGCACGGTCGATTTGGTGACGATGACCGTGTATCCGGTTATGGCCTGGGCGATTTCCTCTGCCGCCGCCATCACATAGGTCAAATCCGCGTGGCCGTCCCCTCGCCGGGTCGGGGTTCCGACCGCGATGAAAACCGCATCGGCACCATCAACTGCCGTCTTCAGATCGGTTGAAAAACTCAGGCGACCGGCAGCAACGTTTTTTGCCATCAGCACATCCAGGCCCGGCTCATAGATCGGCACGTCTCCGGCCTTGAGCATGTCGATCTTTTGCTCAGCCTTGTCGACGCAAATCACGTCATGACCGAAGTCCGAAAAGCACACACCGGACACCAAGCCGACATAACCGGTACCGATCATTGCAATACGCATCCAAAAATCCTTCTTACCAATTACCACGGACGGCGTGGGCACAATCAAAGAAACTGACGCCGGTTTCAATGGCTGCCAGCATTTGCGTGATGCATCCCATAGATTCTTGCGGATTTTGAGGCAATAAGAACGCAGACGGTGTTAAGCCCTTCGAAATCGCGATCATGTCCGCTTTGTTCAGTGGAGCCGAGGACCACGAAGAACCGGTTGGTGTCGAAATTCGATTGAACAGAGTGTGCCGTTGATGGCTGGAACAGCCCCTGCCGCCGCTTTCGTTTTTTAGTACTGAGGAGGCGCGGGATGATCGCGTGTTCTCGCCACCGACATGCTGGCGTAAGGGAAAAAAGGGGCCGCGTGACATGGCCCGGCAAATCACCGGTCGATCAGCCGTCCATTTCAGCGGCGGCTTGCAACAGCCAGTTCTGAAACAGCCGGACCGGTGGCGAAACGGGTTTTTCCTTGAGACGCATGAAATAGGTCCAGGGGCAGTTCAGATCAAAACGGAACGGCTCGATCAGCAGCCCCCGCTCGACATAGGACCGGGCCAGCGACCGGGGCAGGGCGACGCATCCCAGTGACTTGGCTGCCATTTCCATTGCCAGATTCGAGACATTCGTCCGCAACCCGCCCTTCTGGCTCAGGTCGGACAACCCGAAATGCCGCGCCGCGTGCTCCCAATAGGAGGGGCGGCCCAGGATATGGATCAGCGGTGCATTCTGCAATTGCTTGGGGTCGGTCAGCGGCGCGCCTTCGACCAGAAAACCGGGCGCACAGACCAAGGCCAGCTTTTCGACCCACAAACGTTGGGCGTCTGGCGACACATCGTCGACATGGTTGATCGTCAGCGAGATATCCGAAACATTTGGTTCGACATCAGCCCAGACAGTGCCATGAACCGTCAGATCTATGTCGGGATGCACCGCGTTGAAACCACGGATCACATCCGGCAACCAATTCTCGGCCAGACTGACCGGGCAGGATACCACCACCTTGCGGGTATGCGACCGCACGATGACCGATTGGGTGGCGGCGTTGATTTCCTGTAGGGCATGGCGCACTGACGGCAGATAGGCCTCTCCTACATCTGTCAGCGACAGGGACCGGGGATGGCGCACGAACAGGGGGCGCTGCAAAAACTCTTCCAACGAGCGGACATGATTGCTGACGGCAGATTGGGTGCAGTTCAACTCTTCGGCCGCAGCGGTGAAGCTCAGGTGCCGAGCCGCCGCTTCAAACGAACGCAGAAAGGTCAGGTGTGGAAGATTCATCATGACGGACGTTTCTCAGGCAGGGCACATCGCAAAGAACTAAAAAGCCCAGGGCTTGCTGTCTTGCCCATGAGCGACTCACAAGAATGGTTCTGACTCGAAATGTGATCTGGTCATAGTCACAAATAATCCGGGGCCATTGCCCCATGATTGTTTTCGTGCCGCTTTGCGCAAACTCACATAGGCTTTTTCCTGTAACCGGAACCCGAAAGATAAACCTCGACTGGACACCGTGACAGATACCTTTCAGACCGTTGCAGATTTTGCGTTGAAGCGTGCCGCGCAGGATTTTCCCGACACCGCGCGCAAGGCAGCGGCGTTGATGCTGCTGGATACGCTGGGGATCACCATAGGATCGGGGCCGATGCAAGCCGGGCGGATTGCGCGCGAGAGTGCGGTAGCGCTGTTTGGCACGGGTGACCCGGGGCTGAGCGCGCGCATGCTTTTCGACGGCCGTCGCGTCAGCGTCGCGGGCGCGGCCTATGCAGCAGCCACGCAGACCGACAATCTGGACGGCCATGATGGATACAATCCGACCAAAGGCCACATCGGGGTTGTCGTTGTTCCTGCACTGGCGGCACTGGCTGAAACCGTTCAAGATTTTTCAGGCCCCGAAGCGCTGGCGGCGGTGATCATCGGATACGAGGTCGCGGGATGCGCGGGAATTTCTTTGCATGACACTGTCAGCGATTATCACACATCCGGAGCTTGGAACGCGCTTGGCGTGGTGGCCGTGGCGGCGCGCTTGCGCGGTTTGACGGCCGAACAGATGCGGCAGGCCATGGGGATCGCCGAATATCACGGTCCACGCAGCCAGATGATGCGCGAGATCGCCAATCCCACCATGCTGCATGATGGTTCGGGCTGGGGCGCGTTGGTTGGCATTTCTTCAGCGGTTTTGGCCGAGAAAGGCTTTACCGGGGCGCCGGCCATCACCATCGAAGCGGCAGACGTGGCTCCGCATTGGCAAGATCTGGGCCATTTCTGGCAGATGGAACATCAATATGTGAAACCCTATCCGATTTGCCGCTGGGCTCATGCGGCAATTGATGCCACCCGGGCGCTGATGCGTGAAAACGACCTGACGCACCAGGAAATTGCGGCGATCCAGGTAAACACGTTTCGGGAAAGCGCCTGCCTTTTCCAGGGCATGCCGGATGATACGTCCAAGGCGCAGTATTCGCTGCCATTTGCCGTCGCAACAATGGTTGCGCATGGCCGGATCGGGGTCGAGAACATCACCGGAGCGGGCCTGGCCGACCCGCTGGTCGCCTCGATCGTCGAGCGTATCTCGGTTGCAGAGGCCGCACGCCATTCCGACCGGTTCCCCAAAAGCCGGTTTGCCGATGTCAGCATCACCCTGACCGATGGGCGGATACTTGAGTCGGGCGACGTACACGCACGCGGCGGACCCGAGGCACCAATGGATGAGTCAGAAGTGATCGACAAATTCATGGAATTTGCGACGCCATCACTGGGTGCATCCCGTGCTGGCGCCATTCGTGATGCGGTTCTGGGGCTGGGCGCGCCAGGCTCGAAATTCTCAGACCTTGGCGCGTTGATCTACGCCCCCGCCGACCAGCCGTAAAACCTGCTGAAGATGCCGTTGAAACGCATTCCGACCAGCGCGTCGACACCCTTGATCCTGTTGGCGGCGATGACGCCGGTCTTGCTGCCCGCTGCACAGGTTGAATTGGAGCTGCGAACAAGTCTGGGTGATCCAAGATCCGTTCGAGGTGAGTTTGCTCCCTTACACTGTCGCCTTGCGCCCTGATCCGGTCAGAGCAGGTCGAACAATCGCCCCGGCAGCGCGTCGTGACGCGGCAGGTTCAGCGCCCGCATAAGGCAGAACATCATCGCCTGATTCGAGGTGACCACCGGCTTGCCCAACGTTGCTTCTATCCGGTCGATCGCCTCGACCGCGCGCATGTCGGTACAGCTGAGAACTATGGCCTGCGCCTGCGGGTGATCAGCCTGACCGGCCAGATCACAGACTTCATCCGGTGTCAGCTCGCCCTGACCGTAATTGCCCAGCTTGCGGCCCACATCGGCGTATCGAACGGTCTCGATTCCGTTCTGGGCCATGAAATCCATCGCCTGTACGTTTATTTCGCCCAGATAGGGCGAGGAAAAGCCGACCTTTGTGGCCTCCAGCGTTTTGATTGCGGCGATCAATGATCCGGCCGCGGTCAGCGACAGCGCACCGGATTCCGATTTGATCTGTTGCGCCAGCTCAGCGTCGAAAGACGGCCCATGGGTCAGGGTGGCCGAGGTGCAGCCGTACAGCACCACATCGGGCCGCACCCCCGAGATCATCCGCAGATCGTGGGAGATATCCGAAGCGCCCAAACCTGCCATTTGATCCGAGCCGGGAATTTCATCCACGTCATAGCCGCCGATGCGCTGGAAATGGATGGTGGTGTTTGGCGGTCGCAGCATCTCCATATCCGGTTCCAGATTGGTGTTGGTGAAGGGCACCAGAACACCGATCTTTGCGGCTGTGCGGGTCTCGGTCATTTCAGTGTTCCTTTCAAGACGTCGCGGGCCTTGTCCATCACCTCGGGCGCACAGATCGTGGCGCGCAAACAGTCCGACAAACCATAGCCGTTCATGCCGCGCATCAGCAGGCCTTCCGCCCGAAGGGCCGTATCGGCGCGTTGTGCCTGCGCGGTCGAGGCAAAGCGGATCAGCACGAAATTGGTGTGGCTTTCCGGCACCCTCAGGCCCAGTTCGCGGCATTCCTGCGCAAACCGGTCCCGAATTTCGGCTGTCCGTGCGACCACGTTGCGCATATGGGCCTGATCGCGCATCGCCGCCGCCGCCGCTGCCTGCGAGGCAATCGAGATATTGTTGGGATTCAAAAGCTTGCGGACCTCGCCCGAGATTTCGCTTGGGAAACAGCCCCAGCCGGCCCGCGCCCCAGCCAGCCCGTAGGCTTTAGAAAATGTACGCGTGATCACCGTGTCGCCCCGATCCACCAGCGCAAAGATCTGCGCGGGATCGTTCGTGGCATCGGCAAATTCCGCATAGGCTTGGTCCACCACCAGCAGAGTATGGCTGGGCAGATCTGATCGGAGGCGGACAATTTCGTCGTTCGGGATCAGCGTGCCGGTGGGGTTGCCTGGATTGCAGACGAACACGATGCGGGTGGCAGGTGTGACAGCGGCCAGAAGCGCGTCGACCGATACGGTCAAATCGACCTCGGGCGCCATCACATATTCGGCCTGCGCCTGTGCTGTAGCCGAGGCAACAAAGGCATAGCCATATTGTGTGCCCAGCACCTGATCGCCCGGCCCGGCAAAGGCGCGGATCAAACAGCCAATCAGTTCCATAGAGCCTGCGCCACATAATATGCGCGCCGGGTCAAGCTTGTGCACCTCGGCAATGGCCGAGCGCATTTCGGACCATTCCGGATCGGGATAAAGGGCCAGATCCGCCAGTGCCGCCTGCCCAACCGCAACGGCGGCGGGGCTTGCGGGAAAGGCGCTTTCGTTCTGCGCCAGTGAAATCGTGCCTGCGCCGCTCGGATCAGCCAGCGCATAAGCGCCCATGGCGTGAACGTAAGGAACCGGTCGGATCATGCGTCACCTCTGTAAATCCTGGCGCCTTGCGCACTTACCAACCCGCGTTTGATGTCCAGCGCCAGCGCATCCGGGTCGCGTTCGGTGGGGTCGCCAAAGCCGCCACCACCCGGCGTATCGAAGATCAGGTAATCACCTGGTTCAACCCGCAATTCGCCCTTGCCCGGAATATCGCTTGCACCGTCCCTGAACCGGATGCGACCGGGCGCGCCGGGTTTGCCGCCCATACGGCCAAGCGCAGGGTATTTCAGCCGTTCGACCGACAGGAAGACGATAAAGGGTGCACCGTTGGACGAGGTCATCTCGATCCTTTGCCCCAGACCGCCGCGATACTTGCCCGCGCCGCCGGAATCGGGGCGCAGTTCGCGGCGCCAGATCGTCACTGGTGCGACGCTTTCGGTGATTTCGACCTGACTGCCGAACACGCCGGACGGGTAGGCCGTGGCCGACAGGCCGTCGGCATGAGGCCGCGCACCGGTTCCGCCATTGTGCACGGGTTCCACAGCGAATTCGCGACCGCCATCACGAGCCACTTCGGGGGCATGGCGCATGGGCAGGTCGAACATGCAGCTTGCGCCTTCGGCCGGGACCGCATCCGGCAGGGCCTGATGCAGGCAGCCCAGAACCAGATCGGGCGTGACCTGACCCAGCGTGTGCCGCATCGCAACTGGCACCGGGCGCTGCGCATTCAGGATGCAGCCTTTGGGCCCGTCAACGGTAAATGGCTCCAGTGATCCGGCATTGTTGGGAATGTCCGCGCCGACAATGCAGCGCAAAGCAAACACCGTGTAGGCGGTGGCATAGTTCAGCGGCACGTTGATGCCCTTGCGTGAACAGCCCGAGGTGCCCGAGAAATCCACATGCATGCCATCCTTCCTGACGGTCAGGGTGGCGTGCAATTCCAGCTCATTCTCATAGCCGTCCATCTTCAGAACATTCTTGTAGACACCTTCGGGCACGTCGGCGATGGCCTCCAGTGTACCGCGGCGCGACGTGTCGATGATGTAGGCGCCGAGCGTGTCCAGATCGTCGAGGCCAAATTCCTCCATCATCGACAGCAGTCTTGCAACCCCGGCTTCGCAGCAGGCGATCAGCGCATAGATGTCGCCATCATTGGCGATGGGTTCACGGCTGTTGGCGCGGATGATGTCCAGCAGCAAAGCGTTGGGAGTGCCCTCTTCAACCAGCTTGCAGGGCGGGATCAGCAGGCCCTCGTCATAAATGTCGGATCCTTCGGGACCCATGCCCAACCCACCCAGATCAACGAGATGCGAGGTGCAGGAGGTGAAGCCCACCACCTTGCCATCCTTGAATGCGGGCATCATCAGCAGAAAATCGTTCAGGTGCCCCGAGGCCAGCCATGGGTCATTCGTCATGTAGATGTCGCCCGGCTTCATGGTCTGAACCGGGAAAGCCCGGCGCAGGTGCTGCACCGCCTCGGCCATGGTGTTGATGTGCCCCGGCGTGCCGGTCACGGCCTGCGCCAGCATCCGGCCATCGGCATCAAAAATCCCGGCAGAGATGTCACCACATTCGCGGACAATCGGGCTGAAGGCGGCGCGGATCAGGGTTTGGCCCTGTTCTTCGACCACGGCCAGCAGACGATTCCACATTACCTGCATTCGGGCGGGCGAAAGATCGGACGACATCATGCGCCTCCTTTCTGGTCCTGAACGAGGACGAGGTTTCCAAGGGCATCCACATGTGCCGAGAAGTCGGCGGACACGAGTGTGGTTGTCTGCGGCTCGGTGATCAATGCGGGGCCGTGAAGGTGGTCGCCGGGCTTCAGATCCGCTCGGGCAACGAAGGTCGCTGGCTTCGATACTCCGTCCACGTCACAGGTGATCGGACGGGTTTCCGACACCGAGATTGTCTTCAACCGGGGCGTTTCAAGAACCGCCGGCACGACGCTGTCACAGGTCGCGACACGCACCGCCCAGTTGAGAATCTCGATCTGCATTCCCGGCACCGGGCGCGAGAATTGCTTGCGGTATTCCTGTTCGAATGCAGCGGTCAGCGGCACGATATCTTCGGCGGTCAGGGGGCGGTCAGGAAGGGAGATCTCGATCTCGTGTCCCTGTCCGTGGTAGCGCATGAAGGCAGTGCGCAGCGTCTGGGTCGGGACATCGCCGGCCCCTTGCAAGACGACCTCTCTTGCCTCGGAAATCATGGCTTCGAACAGCGTGTTGATCCCGTTCAGCTCCATGCTGCCCAGCAACGAATAGCGCGAGCGGACGATCTCGAAAGACACCGGAGCGAACAGGAAACCGACAGCCGATCCGACACCGGGATCGGGCGGGATCACGATGCGGCTGACCCCGGCGGACCGCGCCACCCGGCTGGCGTGCAATGGCCCGTTGCCCCCAAACGCAATCATTGTTCGTGGGCCCAAGTCCTTGCCGGATTCCACCGCATGCATCCGACCCGCGCTGGCCATGCTTTCGTCGACGATGCGGCTGACGCCATCGGCGGCGCCTACGGCATCCAGATCCAGCTTCGACCCGATCAACCGGCTCAGCGCCTGTTTCGAGCCTTCGGGATCAAGCTGAATATGCCCCTCGGCAAACGTGTCCGGTACGATATAGCCCAGCGTGATATCACTGTCGGTCACCGTAGGCCGGGTTCCGCCGCGCATGAAGGCGACGGGGCCGGGCTCGGATCCCGCTGATTTTGGCCCCACGGTCAGCCGTCCCAACCGGTCAACCCCGGCAATCGAACCGCCTCCGGCGCCGATCTCGATCATTTCGATGACCGGTATACGCACCGGCATGCCGGATCCTTTGATAAACCGGGCGGCGCGGTCAATCTCGAACTGGCGTGAGGTCTGCGGACGGGCGTTGTCGATCAGGCACAGTTTGGCGGTGGTGCCGCCGACGTCAAAGGACAGTACCTGGTCCAGACCGGCGCGGGCGGCGACGCGGGCGGCCAGAATGGCACCGCCGGCAGGGCCGGATTCCACCAGCCGGATCGGAAACCGCGCGGCGGTTCGCATGGTGCACATTCCACCACCCGCGGTCATCATCAGGATCGGACAGGTGACGCCCCGGGCCTCGAATTGTTCGACAAACCGGGCCAGATACGTTGCCATCAGAGGCTGGATATAGGCGTTGGCGACTGTCGTGCACAGCCGGTCGAATTCGCGCGCTTCGGGGCTGACGTCCGACGAAATCGAGACGGTCAGATCGGGGCGCCTGTCCGCCAGCGTATCGCGCAGCCTGCGCTCGTGCTTGGGGTTTGCATATGCGTGCATCAGGCAGATGGCGACGGCTTCCGCTCCGCTGGCGTCGATGTCCTTCAGCAGCGCGTCGACGGCTGCGTCTTCCAGCGGAATCAATACCTTGCCATCAACCGAAACGCGTTCACGGACCGTCAGCGCGCGCTCACGCGGCACCAGCAGATCAGGTTTTTCCAGATTGATGTCGTATTGCGAGTAGCGCCGCTCGTAGGCGATTTCCAGAATGTCCCTGAACCCTTCGGTGGTCACGGTTGCCACGACCGCACCGCGTTTTTCGATCAGCGCGTTGGTGGCCAGCGTGGTGCCGTGAATGAAACCGGTGACTTCGCTCAGATGGTGACCTGTCTGCTGCATTACGCGCGCTGCGCCTTGCATGGCGCCGTCGGCGGGGTTGTGATGCGTGGTCAGGGTTTTGGTCGAGGCAAGAATCGTCTCTTCCCCAGAGACAAGAACCGTATCCGTGAACGTGCCGCCAATATCGATGGCCAGGCGCAGCGCTTGAGTTGTCATGAGGTTGTCCGAATATCCGTAGTCACAGCGTAAAGCACATGGGCCAGGGGCCCTGAGATCAGGCTGGGATCACAAGGTCACAGCCGGTGGCACGGCGGTCCATAGGATTTGGAAAACAACTCTTCATAAGCAGGTATTCTTGTTCATACCAGCATGCCGCAACAAGCCGGAAAGCGACAAAAATGCCTGCAAACGACAAAATACGTCACGCCTGATCGGTTGACGGCCGATTGCGGGGCTTGCGGGTGAGGGTCTTGACCCCGCGCAATTCACTTGCGGTCATCTGTTTGTGTAACCCCAGCCGATGCTGCGACCGTATTCGTGATGGAGGATGCCCAGGCGGCGCAGCCCTGTGGTTCGCAAGGGTGATCCGCTGCAAGACCCTTGCGAACCAAATGCCGTCACCGGGAGATAGGCGAGAGAAAGATCAGCAAGCGGTCGCAGAGCAATCTCAGCCTCATGAACGACCACGACTGAACGGGAAGGGAAGGTTTTAGGGGCAGCCATGCGACTGCCCCGCTGTCGATCAGGCCTGTTGGGCGGGTGAATCGTCATCGATGAGATCGGGTTCGTCCGGTACGATGATACGATGTTCGAGATCCTCTTTCGGGGCGAACATCGGGTAGACATAGAGGAACGCGCCGATGATCAGATAGCCGATGGTTATCCCGTCGAACTGAGGCATCTGTAGCGTGTAGGAATGGATGATGCCGATCGAAGACATCAGCCCACCTGCGACGGCAAACGCGCCGGCCATCCGGAAGCGTCCGTCAATCACATCGGCCACGATGGCGCCCCAGACCAGTCCGGTGATGATCGCCCCCTGGCTCAGGGCAAGGTGCCCCTCGTAATGGGCCCCTTCCATGAGAAGGGCCGAGGTCAGATTGGGATCTCCCAAGGATGGCAGCCCTTCGACACCGCTGCTGCGCAGCGCGTTCATCAACGATCCCCATTTGACCATCAGGAAGGCCGAGATATGGGGCAGGATCGCGAAGGATACCGCAGCCATGTGCATCGGCTTCACAGCCCATGCCGTGTTGGTGATCAGGCTGACCGAGACAAAGACCAGTACCGGTGCGGCTGCGGCGATCGGGATCAGGCCAGCAAGGAATGACAGGAACCCAAGGAAGGCGGCGGCAGCAATTACAACGGCCACACCGACAATATACCCCGCATGCGCATCAAGCCGTTTATAGGCCGGATGGCCGATGTACACGGTTGTCGGGAATGGCGAACCAAAAAGTGCGCCCAGCATCGTGCCCGCGCCGTCCGTGACCTGGCACAGCCCAACCGGGTAGTGATCCCCCGCGGCCTCGGCCGATTCCACGTTGTTCATGGTTTCGATGAAGTTGTAGATCTGCACGGGGATCAGCACCAGGAACAGCTCAGGGTTGGCAAAAAGGTACTGCACGCCGGCAATAAGGTCCCCGATGTAAGGGATTGGCGGATAGAACCCGATGCCGCTGACATCAATCCTTGACTCACCAAGGATGATGGCAATCACCGTACCAGCGGCAATTGCAACCAGACCGGCCGGAACGTTGCCGGGAAGACGGAAGCGCCCGATCAGGCCCCAAAGGATAAACAGCAGCGACGTAAAGCCGATGACGGGGTTCTCGAACACTTCGGCCAGAGGGACGGAGCCGATGAAAACCAGAGCTATCCCGCAAAGCGTGCCCAGCATTCCTGCGCGGGGCGTGATCTTCTTGAGGTGTGGCCCTACGATTGCGCCCAACGCCGCAACAATGCCGCCCATGAATCCGGCTCCGATTCCGACTTGCCAAGCCAGCATCGGGTCGTTGGTCGCCCAATAGATGGGACCGATCACACCGAACAGGTAGACGAACATAACCGGGGTCGAGATGCCGTAGGGCAACGCTGTAACGTCTTTGCCCTGAGCGTTCGCCGCCCATTTGGCGAGATATGTGTAGACAGCGACACCGGCCAAAATCGCAATGGCGGCACCGGGTACGATGCGGCCAAAGACGATTTCCGCTGGCATTTGGAACACGAACTGGCAAACCCCGGACAGGATCAGCAAGTTTACAAGGTTGTCCGTGAACAGCGCCCAGAAAGCGCTGAAATCGCTGCGGGTAAACAGCTTGTATTCATAGGTCCTCCCGTCCATGACGGTCTCCTCCTCTGATGTGACCGGGCTGGCCCGACGGGTGTCAGGCCGATCTCCCTTTCCGGTCGTGATGGTGGGCCCGCAGGGGCGCCTGGTTTGCCCCAGTCAGGGCGGTCGCGGCAGTTTCAGAGGTCAATTCAGCCATCACTTCGGCCGCCACGAAGGCGGCGATGACGCTGGGCCGCTTGTCGCGGCTACCGCTGGCCCCAATGGGGCATTTCAAGTGTTCGATAGACTGTCCGTCACAGTATTTGTGCGCCCAGTTTCTGAGTTTAACCCGCTTGGTAGCGGATCCGATCATCCCTACGTAAGCCGCGTCCTGACGTTCCAGCGCTGCGGATGTCAGCAGGAAATCCAACCCGTGATCATGGGTCAGAACGATAAAGGCGCTGCCTTTGGGTGCGCTCCAGATTTCGGCTTCGGGAATCGCGCTGACCCTTGTTTCGACATTTGCGGCGCAAAGCGCGATCTCTTCCGGCCGGGTGTCGACGAGGATGCAGCGCACCGGCAGATGCTGAAACAGATTGGCCAAGGCACGCCCTACGTGGCCCGCGCCCATGACATAGACATGGGGCAAAACGTCTTCGCGCTGGGCGGCGCGCTCTTTTGCTGCCCATTTGTCTGACGCACGCATGCGGGTCAGGTTCAGTTCGACCCTGCCGCCGCAGCATTGCCCGATTTCCGGGCCCAGAGGCACATCCATGTCCTGATGCAACGCTCCATCACGCAGCATGTCCCGCGCGGCGTTGATGGCGAGGAATTCCAACTGTCCACCGCCAATGGTTCCCCACAACGATCCGGGTGCCACGAACATCTCTGTTCCCTCATTGCGCGGCGAAGACCCGCGGACACGCGTCAACGCAACGCGGATAACGCAATGCTGCGCGGACAGAAATTCGTTAAGGGAACCCGGGGCAACCATGGCTCAGGGCCCCGCTTGCAGCCGCGCGACCGCCATCAGGACACGTTCGGGCGTGGCCGGTGCGTCGAGGCGCGGGCATTCCCGGTAATCCGCGACCGAGGCCACGGCCATTGACAGGGCCTCGAACACCGAAATTCCCAGCATGAACGGCGGCTCGCCAACAGCCTTGGAGCGTTTGATGGTCAGTTCCCGGTTTTCCGACCAATCGGCTAGGTTCACATTGAAGATGCGCGGGCGGTCTGACGCGAGTGGGATTTTGTATGTTGATGGGGCATGGGTACGCAGGCGGCCGGTATCGTCCCACCAAAGCTCTTCAGTGGTCAGCCATCCCATGCCCTGAATAAAGGCGCCTTCGACCTGACCTTTGTCCAACATTGGGTTCAACGAACGCCCGACGTCATGCAGAACATCCGTGCGATCCACGCGGTATTCACCGGTCAGTGTGTCAATCGTGACTTCTGAACAGGACGCGCCATAGGCGAAGTAATAGAACGGGCGGCCTTGCCCCTTGGCCCGGTCCCAGTGGATTTTTGGCGTCTTGTAGAACCCGGCCGCCGACAGTTGAACGCGCGCCAGATAGGCCTGTTTGATGAATGCATCGAAGGCCAGAACGTCTTGGCCGATATGCACCTGATTGGCGTGGAAGGACACTTCCTCTGGCGAGACGTTCCAGGTCTCGGATGCGAACTTCACCAGACGTTCCTTGATCTGTTCGACCGCGTTCAACGCCGCCATGCCATTCAGGTCGGTCCCGCTGGACGCCGCAGTGGCCGAGGTGTTGGGAACCTTTTCAGTCGTCGTCTTGGTAATCTTGATCCGGTTGAAATCGACCTGGAAGGCCTCGGCCACGACCTGAGCAACCTTGGTATTCAGGCCCTGGCCCATTTCAGTGCCACCGTGGTTCAGGTGGATCGACCCGTCATTGTAGACATGCACCAGCGCGCCGGCCTGATTGTACCAGGTCGCGGTGAAGGAAATGCCGAACTTGACCGGCGTCAGCGCAATGCCTTTTTTCAGGATCGGTGATGTCTTGTTGAACGCGATGATGTCCTGTCGGCGCTGGCGGTATTCCGAGGTCTCTTCCAGCTCTCCGACCAGCCGGTCGAGAATGCTGTCTTCGACTTCCTGGTGGTACGGGGTCACGTTGCGGTCCGTGGTGCCGTAGAAATTCGCCTTGCGCACATCCAACGGGTCCTGCCCCGTGGCATAGGCGATCTCTTCGATCATCCGCTCTGCCGCGATCACGCCCTGCGGGCCGCCGAACCCGCGAAACGCGGTATTCGACACGGTGTTGGTTTTCATCGGGTGGCTGTTCAGGCGCACATTCGGATAGAAATAGGCGTTGTCGGCGTGAAATAGCGCCCGGTCGGTGACAGGGCCCGACAGGTCTGCCGAAAAGCCACAGCGCGCGGCAAAGCTGCCTTCCACCGCCTGAATGCGGCCCTCGTCGTCAAATGCGACATCATAGTCGATCACGAAGTCATGGCGTTTGCCGGTTGCCGTCATGTCCTGATCCCGGTCGGGGCGGATTTTGACGGCGCGGTTCCACTTTTTGGCAGCCATGGCCGCGACTGCGCAGAACAGGTTCATCTGGCTTTCCTTGCCGCCAAACCCCCCACCCATGCGACGGACGTTGACCACGACGGCATTGGACGGCACCCCAAGGACATGCGCCACCATGTGCTGCGCCTCGGACGGGTGCTGGGTCGAGCAATGCACCACCACATCGTCGTCTTCGCCCGGAATCGCAAAGGCGATGTGACCTTCAAGGTACATGTGATCCTGACCGCCAACGCTCATGCGGCCTTTGATCCGGTTGGGCGCGGCCGCCTGCGCTGGGGCGACATCTCCGCGCTCCAGCTTGAGGGGCGCTGTGACATGCGGGTATCCTGCTTTCTGCGCGGCAATCGGATCCAGCGCATGGGGCAGGGTTTCGTAGTCGATCTTTGCCCGTTCCGCAGCGCGGCGCGCGATGTCGCGGGTCTCGGCGATCACGCCAAACAACGGCTGGCCGTGGAATTGAATGGCGTCGGTCGGGAAAACAGGTTCATCGTTCAGGTGGGTCGGGCTGATATCATTGGCGCCAGGCACGTCATCAGCGGTCAGCACGCCGACCACCCCGGGCATTGCCAGAACTTCGCTGAAATCGATACCCAGAAGCTTGGCGTGTGCGACGTCTGACACGCCGAGATACGCGTGCAGCGCGCCTTCCGGTAACGCAATGTCGTCGGTGTAGTCGGCCTGCCCGGTGACGTGCTTGACCGCGCTGTCGTGGTTTACGTTGGTATGGGCCGATCCAATGATGGAAACGTTGTCTTTCATGTTGTCGTCTCCTGATCAGGCACAAGCCAGTTGAACGGGGGTGTCGGTTTCGCGGTCGTTTTCAAGGAAGAACCGGCGCAGCAGGTTTTGGGCGGTCAGCATCCGATAGTCCGACGATGCGCGCCAATCTGTGAGAGGCGAGAAGTCTTCGGCCAGCGCTTCAGCAGCGGCTTCGAAACTTTCGCGTGCCCATGGCTGACCGTTCAGCGCCGCCTCGGCCGTCGATGCGCGCTTTGGCGTGGCGGCCATGCCGCCGAACGCGATGCGCACATTGCTGATGATCCCGTCTGTGACGCTCATGTGCAGCCCGGCGGCCACGGAGGAGATATCCTCGTCACGGCGCTTGGAAATCTTGTAGGCCGCGTCCAGATCATTGGGTCCGGGCAGGGGCACGCGGATGCTTTCGACGAATTCGTCTGGCCGGCGGTCCTGCTTGCCATAATCGATGAAGAAGTCAGCCAGAGGCAGCGTTCGGCTTTCGGAACCGCGCCGCAGAGTGATTTCCGCGCCGAGCGCAATAAGAACCGGTGGCGTGTCCCCGATGGGAGAGCCATTGGCGATATTACCGCCGACGGTTCCCATATTCCGCACCTGCCACCCTGCGATGCGATCCCAGTAGGAGGACAGGTGTGGCAGGTGTTCAGACAGAAGGTCCTGGCAATCGGTGTAGCTGGCGCCGGCACCGATCAGGAGGAGAGACCCCTGTCTTTCGACTGTTTTCAGGTCTTCGAGATGACCGGTGAAGATGGCGGGGCCAATGTCGCGCAGGAACTTGGTGACCCAAAGGCCAACATCGGTGGCCCCCGCCACGATCGTTGCGTTTGGATAAGCTTGCAGGCATTCGGCAAGATCATCGACGCTGGACGGGAGAATGCTCAGGTTGTTGTCGGGTCCGGACACCACGCGCCGCCCGTCCTTCAGGGCCGCCAGGCGCGCGGTCATGGTTTCGCGTTCGTTGTTCAGATGATCAGATGCCGGGGTGCCGTAGCGGCTGACGGCAATGGCCGCTCGGATGATTGGCTCATACCCTGTGCAGCGGCACAGATTCCCCTGCAATGCGGTTTCAACCTGAACCTCGGTCGGTTCCGGAGTTTGCATCCAAAGCGCATAGAGGGCCATGACGAAGCCCGGTGTGCAGAACCCGCACTGGCTGCCATGGTGATCGACCATGGCTTGTTGCACCGGGTGCAGCCGGCCTTGAGGTCCGGACAAATGTTCAACCGTCACGACATGACAGCCGTCGACAGAGGCAAGAAACCGGATGCAGGCATTGACCGGAGCATAGCGCAGGCCCGTGCGCCCAAGCCGTCCGACAAGCACGGTGCACGCGCCGCAGTCGCCTTCGGCGCAGCCTTCCTTCGTTCCTGTCAGTCGACGTTCCAGGCGCAGGAAATCAAGAAGTGTCTGGCTTGCCGAC
Organism: Ruegeria sp. YS9; assembly: GCF_024628725.1. NCBI lineage: Bacteria > Pseudomonadati > Pseudomonadota > Alphaproteobacteria > Rhodobacterales > Roseobacteraceae > Ruegeria > Ruegeria sp. YS9. The sequence goes on along the minus strand of NZ_CP102410.1, from coordinate 652,940 downwards.
ACGTCTGGGACGGAGACATCCTTGCCATTGAGGACAAATTGGATGTGGGTGCGATGCGTCATGGAATTCTCCCTCTGCCCTGCCTTCCGGAGGGTGGTCAGTGGAACCATAGGTATAAAGATTGAGTCGGAAAATCGCCGCAAACGGCAAATACTTTCAACAGATCGTTGAAAAAGTTGAGACCATACCGCATTCTTTCGCTACCGGGAGGATCCATGTCTTACATCGAAAGTCTGCGTGTTTTTGTCCGAGTGATGGAGCTGGGCAGCATCACCTCTGGCGGGCGTGATCTTCGGCTGACCCCGGCGGTGGCCAGCAAACGGTTGAAAGAGCTTGAAAACCATCTGGGTGTACGGCTGTTCAACAGGACGACCCGTTCGATGACGCCAACCGAAGTGGGGACGGTCTTCTATGATGAAGCCAAGGCGGTCCTGCTGGCGCTTGATCACGCCGAAGCGCGTGTCGCCAGCTTTTCCGACGCGCCTCGGGGGGCGATCCGCATCACCGCGCCTTTGGGTGTCGGGCGCAGAATCGTTGCGCCGCTGGTGCCGGAGTTTTCTGATCGCTACCCGGAAACAGAGATTCGCATGCGTCTGTCCGATCGCAAGGTGGACATTCTGGCCGACGGTCTGGATATCGCCTTTTTCATTGGTGAACCCGGCGATTCAACAATGAAACTGCGGAAGTTCGCGGATTGTGATCGTGTTCTGTGCGCCTCACCTGATTACCTGTCGCGGTTTGGGACGCCCAAAACACCGGATGATTTGTTGCACATGCCCCATAACTGCCTGTTGCTGCGCTATCCAAGGTCTCCGGAATACTACTGGACGCTCCGCACTGACATGGGGCCGCGAAAGCTTGAAGTTGGCGGCAAATACGACGCGGATGATGGTGATGTGCTGACGGACTGGGCCTTGGCCGGTCGTGGGATCGTCAACAAGCCGCGCTTTGACGTGCGGGAGTTTCTCGAGGATGGACGACTGGTCGAGGTCCTACCCGAGACGCCTCCGTTGCCAACGATTTTCGGGTGTCTTTATCCGCACAAAAAGCTGCAAGACCCCAAGGTGCGCCTGTTTGTCGAACACGTCGCGCAGCACAGCAAACGCTTTTTCGCATAAAGAAAAACCGGGCATCACGACCCGGTTAACTATCTTCGTTTTGCGCGCAGGCGTCTATTGGTCTCTGACTTCACGCACCCATGCGATGATGATTTGGCGTGCCTCTTCATCCATTTGCACTGCTGATGGTGGTGGCATAGCGTGGCTGATGCCGGCTTGCAGATAGATCTGGTCGGCGTTGCGGGCGACATCGCCGGGTGTCTCAAGATAAACCTTTTTCGGGGCCCATTTCATGGTGCCGTACACCGGCTCGCGGGCGTGGCACATCGAGCAATTGCCCAGGACCGTGTCATAGGCGTCTTCGAAGCCCGCGGCTGAGGCATATTTCTGCTCGTATGGCGTCAGGTCGCGCGCTTCGGCGTCCTCCCATGTCTCGGTGTTTCTCACCGAAGACAACCAGGCGATCACGACCATTAGCAGAACCGTCACGCCCCATGTCCAGTGCGGGCCTTTCCCAGTTGCATGCATCGTGTTGAAGTAGTGGCGGATGGAGACACCGGTCAGAAAGATCAGGCTGGCGATGATCCAGGAATACTGGGTGCCGAAAGCAAGCGGATAATGGTTCGACAACATCAGGAACACGACCGGCAAAGTCAGATAGTTGTTATGCGTGGATCGTACCTTGGCGATCTTGCCGTATTTGGCATCGGGCGTCCGACCGGCCTTGAGGTCTTCGACCACGATCCGTTGGTTCGGCATGATCTGAAAGAACACGTTGGCCGTCATGATCGTCGCAGTGAAGGCGCCAAGATGCAAAAGCGCGGCACGACCGGTGAAGATCTGGTTGTAACCCCAGGACATGATCACGAGGATCACGAACAACAGCAGCATCAGAACGGTCGGGTGATCGCTCAGCTTCGATTTGCACATCTGGTCGTAGAGCAACCAACCAATGGTCAGCGATCCGCCGGAAATCAGAATCCCCTGCCACAGCGCCAGGTCCACTTTGGTCGGATCAAGCAGGAACAATTCGCCCCCGACCCAGTATATGATCATGAGCAACGCCGCGCCCGACAGCCAGGTCGTATAACTTTGCCATTTGTGCCAGGTCAGGTGCTCGGGCATGCGCGAGGGTGCAACCAGATACTTGACGGTGTGGTAGAAACCGCCTCCGTGTACTTCCCATTCTTCGCCGTAGGCCCCGTCCGGCAAGGCAGGGTTTGGCTTTAACATGAGATCCAGCGCGATAAAGTAGAATGACGCCCCAATCCACGCCATCGCGGTGATCACATGCAGCCAGCGGACGGAAAAGGCGATCCACTCCCACATTACGGCCAAGTCGTACATGGCTTTGCTCCTAAGATTCTTTGCTTCCGGTTACTCTATGCGAGTGTGTTTTGTTCTGGTATTGCTGGTAAAGACCAAGCAGTATCAAAAAATGCAAAAAAATGTCCTACCTTGATAACATCAGAACCTTTGTCCGGGTCTACGAACTGGGCAGCATGTCTGCTGCGGGCCGTGATCTGAGGGTTTCGCCAGCTGTTACGTCGGCGCGCATATCGCAATTGGAAGAGCATCTTGGCGTGCGCTTGTTCCAACGCACGACACGCAGCCTGACGCCCACCGAGCAGGGAAAGTCTTTCTATCGTGGTGCGGCAGAGATCCTTGAAGCAGTCGAAAGTGCCGAAGCTCAGATCGTCAATCTTACCGAGAACCTGAAAGGGTCACTCTATGTCGCTGCACCCTTGGGGGTTGGGCGTCGGTTGATAGCGCCGCAGGTCCCGAAGTTTCTTGCCGAGTACCCCGAGGTGAACGTCAGGCTGAGGCTGACGGACCGAAAGGTTGATCTGACAACCGAAGGTCTGGACCTGGCCTTTTTTCTTGGTCAGCCAGAGGACAGCAACTTGCGTATTCGCAAGATCGCCGATGTCGAAAGAGTGCTTTGTGCGTCTCCGACATACATCAAAAAACGTGGGATGCCCGAAAGCGGCGACGCGTTGATCGCTGATGAGCACGAGTGTCTCAATTTGCGGTTCCCGGGCGCGACCGAGTTTCAATGGCTTTTGAGGACCGATACGGGGCCCAAACGGTTCCGGGTTTCCGGGCGCTACGAGTCAGACGATGGCGACGTGCTGACAGACTGGGCCCTTGGCGGACATGGCATCGCGTTGAAACCTATTTTTGAGATCGCTCAGCATCTCAAGGCCGGAACTCTGGTTCCGGTGGCAGAAAAGACGCCGCCAGAACCGATTCAGATGGCATGTCTGTTTACGCACCGCCGCATGCAGGACCCCAAAACGCGGCTTTTCATGGAATTCATAATCGAACGCATCGGGTCGTCGATTGCGGCGGCGAATACGGCCCGGTAGGTCGCTCAGCTGCCGCGATAGGTCGAGTACCCGAAGGGCGAAAGCAGCAGAGGCACGTGGTAATGCGAATGCTCGGACATTCCAAAGCGGATCGGGATGACGTTCAGAAAGCGTGGGTTTTCAGGTGGTGTGCCGGAGGCATCAAGGTAATCTCCGGCGTGGAAGATCAGTTCGTAGTCCCCTGTTGAAAACTCTGCTTCGGGCAGAATTTGTTCGTTGGTCCGGCCGTCGTCATTGGTGACCAGAGTTTTCAGCAACTGGCGGTTTGCACCTTCAATGCGGAACAGTTCGATCTTCAATCCTTCGGCGGGACACCCCCGCGCCGTATCCAGAACATGTGTTGTAAGGTAACCGGTCATTTGCGCTACTCCTCAAGTTATACAGTTACTAGTCTGTTTTCGCATCCAGGGGCAAAGGCAGTCTGTGGGAAGCTGCTTTCAGTATTTTTTGAAAAACATCTTTGATTATCTGGGGTATTGATCAATTCAAGAAGAAGGAAACCGATGTGAAGCCTTATCCACGAGACATGACCGGTTACGGTGGGCAAGTTCCCAAAGCAAACTGGCCGAACGACGCCAAAATCGCAATTCAGATCGTGCTGAATTACGAAGAGGGCGGTGAAAACAATGTTCTGCACGGCGATGCCGCATCCGAAGCGTTTCTGTCCGAGATCACCGGAGCCGCCCCTTGGCCGGGGCAACGGCACTGGAACATGGAATCGATCTATGAATACGGCAGCCGCGCGGGGTTCTGGCGCGTGCATCATCTTTTGCAGGATCTGCCTGTTACAGTCTATGGCGTTGCAACCGCCTTGGCCCGTGCACCTGCACAGGTTGCGGCGATGAAGCATGCCGGATGGGAGATCGCCAGCCACGGTTTGAAGTGGATTGAACACAAGGACATGGGCGCAGAAGTAGAGCGCGCCCAGATCCGCGAAGCAATCCGCCTGCACACAGAGGTTACGGGTCAGCCGCCACGGGGTTGGTATACGGGCCGCTGTTCGATGAATACGGTCGAACTGGCCGCCAAGGAAGGCGACTTTGCCTATATCGCCGACAGTTATGCCGACGATCTGCCATACTGGACCAAGGCAGGGGGCAAGGATCAGCTGATCATGCCCTATACACTTGATTGCAACGATATGCGCTTTGCAATCCAGGCTGGGTTCACCAATGGGGAACAATTCGAAAGCTATCTGAAAGACAGCTTTGACATGCTCTATGCCGAGGGTGAGGCGGGCGCGCCCAAGATGCTCTCGATCGGGCTGCACTGCCGTCTGATCGGTCGCCCGGGTCGTGCGATGGCACTGAAACGCGCCCTTGATTACTTTAGGAAACACGACGGTGTCTGGTTCGCAACGCGCGAGCAGATTGCCGATCACTGGGCCAGGGAACACCCGCCGGTGCAAGGTCTGACCCCGTCCGAAATGGATCGACCAACCTTTGTGTCGGAATTCGGTGGCGTGTTCGAGCACAGCCCGTGGATTGCCGAAGGTGCGTATGAACTGGAACTGGGCCCGACGCATGACAATGCCGCTGGCGTCCACAACGCGCTGGCGCGTGTATTCCGTTCCGCCTCGCCCAAGCAGCGCCTCGGCGTTCTGACAGCCCACCCGGACCTGGCGGGCAAGCTGGCCGCCGCCGGCCGCCTGACCAAGGAAAGCACTGCGGAACAGGCCGGTGCGGGTCTGGACATGCTGACCGATGAAGAACGCGCAACGTTCACGGCGTTGAACGAAGCCTACACGACCAAGTTCGGCTTTCCTTTCATCATTGCCGTCAAAGACAACACCAAGGCCAGCATTCTGGAAGCCTTTCGCCGTCGCATCGACAATGACCGCGACAGCGAGTTTGCCGAAGCCTGCCGTCAGGTTGAGCGTATTGCCGAATTGCGCCTGATCGAGAAGTTCGCACAATGACGGCTGCCTTGAAGCTCCGCCCCTTGACGTCAGAGGCATTTGCACCTTTCGGCGATGTCATCGAGGCGACGGGCCAGGTGGACAAGCTTATCAATCAGGGTAAATGCGCGCGCTATCACGACCGGGCCGTGTTGGATTTCCACGATGGGCGCGCGGGTATCAGCGTGTTTCAGTCCGAAGCCTTCAGTCTGCCGATCAAATTGGAAATGGTTGAACGCCATCCTGATGGCAGCCAGGCCTTTTTGCCTTTGTCGGACAAACCATTTGTCGTGGTTGTGGCCCCGGATGAGAACGGCACGCCGGGACAGCCCATCGCCTTCAAAACAGCGCCCGGACAGGGTGTGAATTACCATCGCAACACCTGGCATGGCGTTCTGACCCCGCTTCATGCGCCCGGGCTTTTTGCGGTGGTCGACCGAATTGGAGCCGGGCCCAACCTCGAAGAGCATTGGTTCGAGGAGGCTTTTGAAATCACAGAATGAGGCGCGTTGCCGGAAGAGGAGCCGGCTGCGAACCTCAAGGGAGGAAAAACAAAATGTCAGATGCATCCATCGGAACGCCGGAGCAACTCCGCGATCCGAATTACACTCCGCCGCTGCTGAAGGCGGTGCCGCTGGGAATTCAGCATGTGCTGGCGATGTTCGTGTCCAACGTCACGCCAGCCATTATCGTTTGCGGCGCGGCTGGTTTCGGCTTTGGCTCGAACAGCCCCGATTTCCCGCAGATGATCTATATGATCCAGATGTCGATGTTCTTTGCGGGCGTCGCCACGTTGTTTCAGTCTATTGGTGTGGGGCCTGTTGGTGCCCGGTTGCCCATCGTGCAGGGAACATCGTTTGCCTTCATCCCGATCATGATTCCGCTGGTGGTTGGAAAGGGCGTTGACGCCATTGCCGTCCTGATGGGCGGTGTTGTTGTCGGTGGCTTGTTCCACGCATTCCTCGGGTTGTTCATAGGGCGCATTCGCTTTGCTCTTCCGCCGCTGGTTACGGGCCTTGTGGTAACCATGATCGGCCTGGCACTAGTAAAAGTCGGCATTCAATATGCCGCCGGCGGTGTGCCCGCCATAGGTACCGAGGAATATGGCTCGGGTCTGAACTGGTTCATGGCGGGAACCGTTATCGTGGTCACGCTTGGCCTGAAATTTTTTGCACGGGGCATGCTGTCCGTGTCGGCTGTTCTGATCGGTCTGCTGGTCGGATACGCCGTGGCCTTTCTGCTTGGCCAGGTGAACTTAGGCAATGTCGGCAACGCGGCCTCCTTCGCGCTGCCGAACCCCCTGCATTTTGGCCTTGAATTCTCGGTCGCGGCCATCATCGGTTTCTGTGCAATGTCCTTTGTTTCCGCTGTTGAAACCGTTGGGGACGTATCCGGTATCACCAAAGGCGGCGCTGGGCGAGAAGCCACCGACAGGGAAATACAGGGCGCGACCTTTGCCGATGGTCTTGGTACTGCGATCTCTGGCCTGTTTGGAGCGTTGCCGAACACGTCATTCAGCCAGAATGTCGGGTTGATTGCTATGACCGGAGTCATGAGCCGCATGGTCGTGACCATCGGCGCGGTTTTCCTGATCGTTTGCGGGCTTATTCCCAAGATCGGGGCGATAATCTCGTCCATTCCGATCGAGGTTCTTGGCGGCGGCGTGATCGTGATGTTCGGCATGGTTGTTGCGGCAGGGGTCTCGATGCTGTCGGACGTGAACTGGAACCGGCGCAACATGGTGATTTTTGCAATCGCCCTGAGTCTTGGGCTGGGTTTGCAGCTGGAACCCAACGCGTTGCAATACTTGCCCGGCACGTTGAAGGTTCTGGCGACATCGGGAATCCTGCCTGCCGCCGTCATCGCCATCGTATTGAATCTGGTGCTTCCCGAAGAGCTTTCAGACGAAGCGACGGAAGAGGTCTCGGGCGGCATGGCCGGTCATGGCCTTGGCTCCATCGAGCAAGACGACCACGTCTGATGCGTTTGACCAGATAGACTGATCGTCCTGGGAAAAACGAAAGCGGCGTGCCTTGGCGCGCCGCTTTTCATTGTTCGGTCACCATTCAAATGGAGATCTGCTGTCAAAAGCTCTCCGCCCAAAAGAACCACCGACGACAACGCCCAGGGGTGTTGCCGTCTGTTTTCAGAAATCGACCTCGATCGCGACCCCGTTCCGAACGGCGAGGTCAACCACGGACGCGGCGACCGCAAGATCTTGCAGGCCCACCCCCGTGCCATCGAACAGCGTGATCTGGTTGTCCGATATCCGACCCGGATCGGTGCCGTTGATGACCGCGCCAAGCTGCGCCACATCGCCTTCTTGGATCAGGCCTTCGGCCACCGCGTGCTGCGCTTCGCCGATGCTGACGGATTGCGCGACTTCGTCCGTGAACACGCTCGCCTTGGCCAGAAGGGACGCTTCAACTTCCTGTTTACCTTTTGTGTCCGTGCCCATGCAGGCGATATGAGTTCCGGGGCTGACATGGTTCGCCATCAGCGAGGGCGCAAAGGCCGACGTGATCGAAATAATCACATCCGCCTCAGTCATTTCGTCAAGCTCGACCGCCTGGAACGGAACGCCGGCTTCATTGGCGACTTTTTCGATATTCGGCAGCATTTCCGGGTGATAGTTCCAGCCTATGACCTTTTCAAAACCGCGTTGCTCCAATGCCGCGCGAAGCTGAAAGGCTGCCTGGTGGCCAGCGCCTATCATGCCTATGACCCTGGCGTCGCTACGTGCGAGATGCTTGATCGATACCGAAGATGCTGCCGCCGTTCGAAGGGCCGTCAGAAGGTTGCCACCGACCATCGCAGATGGCCTGCCCGTGTCGGGGTCGAAAAGAAAAACGGTGGACTGGTGGTTGATCAGCCCGCGTTTTTCCAGATTGTTTGGCCAATAGCCGCCCGCCTTCAGTCCAAGCGTCAGGCCGGTGCGGTCAAATCCGCCCTTGAACCCATAAAGTGCATCTTCATGCCCGATGGCTTCACGCACGACAGGGAAGTTGTAGGCGTCGCCGGACGCCATTGCAGCAAAGACCTGTTCGACCGCGTCAAAAGCCGCTTGTCGGGTCATAAGGTCAGCGATCTCACGCTCGGGTACGATCAGCATTTCATTCTCCAATCAAAAATTCGTGCGCCCGCGTGCCACCGCCGGAAGGAGAGCATACACGCGGGCGGCTGTCTGGCTGCTTCCGAGCCAGCCCTCCCAAACAGAGCAAGTTCAGATCAATAAGCGCGTCCGCGGGCGGATACGGGCCAGACGGTCTCGACCTTGCCGTTGCGAACACCGACATACCAATCGTGTACATTTGCGGTTGGGTCGCAGTGTCCCGGAACCAGCCTGAGCTTGTCGTTGACCTTCAGCACACCTTTCGTATCCATGACGACGCCGTGTTCGTCCGAACACTTGATGTATTCGACATCGTCGCGGCCAAAGACTACCGGCAGGCCGCTGTCCACCGACTGCGCCTTGAGGCCCGCATCGACAATCGCCTTGTCCGCCTTGGCGTGGCTCATGACGCTGGTCAGGATGAAGAAGGCGTTTTCCCACTCGCCCTGATCGATCCGGTTGCCGTCCTTGTCCAGGATCCGGCCGTAATCGGCATCCATGAACGCGTAGGACCCGCATTGCAGTTCGTTGTACACGCCCGAGTTGGACTCGAAGTAGTATGAACCGGTGCCACCGCCCGAGACCAATTCGCACTCGATGCCTTCGGCTTTGAGGCCCTCGACGGCGTCTTTTACCATGGCAATGGCGGTATCGAGCTTTTCCTTGCGCGCTTCATAGCTGTCGAGGTGCTGCATGGCCCCCTGATAGGCCTGTATGCCGGTGAATTTCAGGTTGTCAGCCGCTTTGACCGCTTTGGCAATCTCGATCACTTCCGGGGTCGTTGTCACGCCGCAACGGCCAGCGCCGCAGTCGATCTCGATGAAGACTTCCAGCTGTGTCCCATGATCCACCGCCGCGCCGGAAAGATCCGCGACATTGTCCAGATCGTCGACGCAAACGATGATGCGGCTGCCCAGCTTTGGCAGGCTGGCAAGACGGTCGATCTTGGCAGGGTCGCGCACCTGGTTCGACACCAGAACGTCCTTGATACCGCCGCGCACGAACACTTCGGCCTCTGAAACTTTCTGGCAGCAAACGCCAACGGCGCCTCCGATTTTCTCCTGCAACTTGGCCACGTCTACAGATTTGTGCATTTTTCCATGCACGCGGTGGCGCATGCCGTGCGCCTTGGCATAGTCGCCCATCTTCTTGATGTTGCGTTCAAGCGCGTCGAGATCGAGCACAAGAGAGGGGGTCTGGATATCTGCTTCATCCATTCCGGGCTTGGCCGGAATGTCAAAGCCTACTTCGAAATTGTCGAGATTGGTCATATCTTTCATTTCCGTATTCCTATGTCGGGATTGATGTTACGCGTTCAGCCAGGGCAGCCTGTCCAGATCGACATTACCCCCGGTTATGATCACGCCGACCCGCTTGCCTTTGAAAGCGACCGGGTTTTTCAGGATCGTAGCCAGCGGAACGGCCGAAGATGGTTCCATCACGATCCGAAGGTGTTTCCACGTCAGTTTCATCGCGTCGATGATCTCTTGCTCGGAAGCCGTGTAGATCGCGGAGACATGGTTCGACACGAAATGCCAGGTCAGCTCCTTCAGCGGAACCAGCAGCCCGTCGGCAATCGTCTTGGGTGCGTCATCCGCTATGATGTGGCCGGCCTTGAAGCTGCGATAGGCATCGTCGGCCTGTTCCGGTTCCGCCGCGATGATCGCGGTTTCCGGGGCGAGCGTCGACAGGGTCAGACAGGTGCCGGACACCATGCCGCCGCCGCCGATGGGGGCGACCACCGCGTCCAGACCGTCGGTCTGCTCGATGAACTCGCGCGAGCAGGTGCCTTGCCCGGCTATCACGCGCGGATCATTGTAGGGGTGGACAAAATCCCCGCCCGTGGAGGCCTGAACCTCGGCAAAGGTCGCTTCGCGCGACGAGGTGGAGGGCTCACATTCCGTGATCTTCCCACCATAGCGACGCACCGTGTCTTTCTTGGCCTGCGGCGCTGTGCGCGGCATGACGACGTTGCACGGTATGCCCCGCTTCATCGCCGCATAGGACAGGCACGAGGCGTGGTTGCCCGAAGAATGGGTTGCAACGCCTTTCCTGGCCTGTTCGTCATCAAGGCCAAACACGGCGTTTGCTGCCCCGCGCACCTTGAAGGCACCCGGTTCCTGAAAGTTCTCACATTTGAAGAACAGCTGTGCACCGCTCAGTTCGTTCAGATAGTCCGAGGTGCGGACCGGTGTGCGGCGGATAATGGGCTCGATCCGATCATGTGCCGCCAGCATGTCCTCGTAGGTCGGGATGTACATGTTGCAGTCCTTCATCATGCGGCGTCCTTCTGAACGGCGCCCGAATGACCGCGATAGTATTCCTGCGCAGCCGCCACGCCCGAGCCCAGACGGATGTTCAGGCCCAGGTCGACCATGCACATTTCAGCGGTGGCAATCCCGGACAGGGCCATGACATCCGTCAGGCTTCCCAGATGTCCGATGCGGAATACCTTGCCCGCGACTTCGCCAAGGCCGACACCGAAGGCCACGCCGTATTTTTCGGCCGCGTGTGTTACAATGTCGGTGGCGTTGAAATCGTTTGGCGTGCGGATCGCGCTGACGGTGTCAGAATATACCGACGGGTTCGCTGCGCAAAGCTCCAGCCCCCACGCGCCCACCGCGGCACGTACTCCTTCGGCAATACGGTGATGCCGGGCAAAGACGTTTTCCAAACCTTCACTCAGCAACATATCGCAGGCCTGGTTGAGGCCATTCATCAAGCCAACAGCAGGGGTATAAGGATAGGCGTTGTTGGCATAACCCTTCGCCATGTCGTGCACGTCAAAGAAGGTGCGGGGCAGGGTGCCTGTGCTGGTCGCACCCATTGCCCGCTGGCTGAACCCGACGATGGCAAGGCCCGCAGGCAACATGAACCCTTTCTGCGAGCCCGTGACGGCCACATCAACACCCCATTCGTCAAAACGGAAATCCATGGACCCGATCGATGAAACACCATCGACGAACAGCATGGCAGGGTGACGGGCGGCATTCAGCGCCTTGCGTATAGCGGCAATATCCGATTTCACACCGGTTGCCGTCTCGTTATGCGTGGCAAGAACAGCCTTGATTTCGTGGCTTGTGTCGGCGGTCAGAATCTCTTCGAAACGATCGGCTGGCAGCCCGTCGCCCCAAGGGGTTTCGACGATCTCGACATTCAGACCGTGACGTTGGCACATATCGATCCAGCGATGGCTGAACATGCCGTTGCGCGCCGCCAGAACCTTGTCACCGGCCGACAGGGTGTTGGTCAGCGCGGTCTCCCAGCCTCCTGTTCCGGTCGACGGAAAGATGAAGACTTCTGCGCTGTTGCTTTTCAGGACTTTCTGAACACCCGCGCGCGCGGGGTGCAGGATTTGCCCGAACAGCGGCGAGCGATGGTCGATGGTGGGCATGTCGCAAGCCTTGCGCAGGCTTTCCGGGATGTTGGTCGGGCCCGGGATGAAAACGGGGTTTTGAAAGCTCATGGATGGTCTCCTTCCGTCGTTGACCACACAATAAGCGTCCCTCGCTCAGCCCGATACATTTTTGAAAATGCTTTTCAAAATTCGGTGATTTGGATTTAATTTATAATTGTCAGTGCCTTATATTTTTCATATGATGAATTAGGCTTTCACGAATGATCAAAGGGTTTTTATGGATTCTCAAGACAATACTCGCGAAGTCCGCAGAAGAGCCCGTGGAAGACCACGGGGATGGGACGACAAGACAGCGCAAAACACGATCAAATCTCTCGACCGTGCGATGGAAGTTTTTGAGTATCTGAGTGAAGCGCAGGGCAAGGCGTTGACCGCGCTGTCCGACGAAATGGGCCAGTCGCCCGCCACAGTTTACCGAATCCTCGTTACACTAGAGGGCAGGGGCCTTGTCGAGTTCGATCATGACGAGCAGGTCTGGCACATCGGTCCTCGTGCGTTCGTGATCGGCTCGCGCTTCCTGCGTCGCACCAGCCTTGTGGACCGGGCCCGACCCGTGATGCGAAAGCTGATGGAGGCCACCGGCGAGACCGCAAACCTGGGGGTCGAGAAAGAAGGAATGGTATTGTTCCTGAGCCAGGTGGAAACCCATGCCAGCATCCGGGCGTTTTTCCCTCCGGGCACGCTGTCTCCGATGCACGCATCGGGCATCGGGAAAGCTCTGCTGGCATATATGGATGAAGATCGGCTGGACCGGCTGTTGGCCAAGACGGAACTGCGGGCCTTCACGGACCGGTCGATTACAAGCCCGACCGCGCTGAAAGAAGATCTTGCCAAGGTCAGGGCACAGGGCTTCTCGATAGACAATGAAGAAAAGAATGCGGGAATGCGCTGTATCGCTGCGCCGGTTTTCGATACCAACCGAGAGGCGGTTGCCGGGATTTCAGTATCCGGACCGACAAGCCGCGTCAGCGAAGCCGAAATCGTGCGCCTAAGCCGCCCCGTCATCGAGGCGGCGAATCAGTTAACTCTGGCCATCGGCGGGACTATTTCTGCGCCGCTGTCCTGAGGCGCCGGTGCTGCGGATAAGCCGCTGGCCCCGGCCGCAATGCCATATGTCGGTTCACGTCTTTGTACAGCAGGTAACGGAACTTACCCGGCCCGCCTGCATAGCAGGCCTGCGGGCAGAATGCGCGCAACCACATGTAATCGCCGGCCTCGACCTCTACCCAATCATTGTTCAGCCTGTAGACGGCCTTTCCCTCAAGAACATACAGACCATGTTCCATCACATGTGTTTCAAGGAAAGGAATGACGGCGCCGGGCTCGAAAGTCACCACGGTCACGTGCATATCGTGCCGCAAGTCACTTGGATCGACAAAGCGCGTCGTGGCCCATTTTCCGTCGGTTCCGGGCATCGGCGTCGGCGTGATCTCATTTTCGTTGAGAACCAGAACGTCCGGGCGGTCAAGCCCTTCCACCGCTTCATAAGCCTTTCGAATCCAGTGGAAGCGCAGGGTCTCACCGCCTCGGTTTCGTAAGGTCCAGTTGCATTCAGCGGGCAGGTAGGCATAGCCGCCGGGCGTCAGCTGATAGGTCGTGCCGTCGGCCGTCAAGGTCGCTGTACCTTCGACCACGAACAAAACGCCTTCGGCTTCGGGATCGGTCTCGGGCCGGTCAGAGCCACCGCCGGGCTGAACTTCCATGATGTATTGCGAAAAGGTTTCTGCAAAGCCGCTGAGCGGGCGTGATATCACCCATAAGCGGGTGTCGTCCCAAAACGGCAGAAAACTGGTCACGATATCCCGCATCGTTCCCTTTGGGATCACTGCATACGCGTCAGTAAAAACGGCGCGGTCAGTCAGCAATTGCTCCTGACCAGGATGCCCACCGTGTGGCGAATAATACTTGGCGGTCATGCATGCTCCTGAAAAATGTCATATGCCTGAAATATGCGCCGAAGGATCGATGCGGACCACCCGCAAAAAGGCGACAGCTCTATTCGCGAAGATTTGAAAAATCAGAATTTGGCCGTCAGAAAACGCACGCAGCGTTGTCATCGCACGCGCTGCGCAGCCAGTCGGATCAACGAGGTTTGGGTCAGGGTCGCACCGGTCTGACCCGGGACAGATTCGGGGCAATCCGTATCATCTGCGACAGGTCTGGTTTCAGTCCTTTGCTTTTCCCGGAAATCATCCCGAGCGGAACGCTTGTTGCTGCGGCGAGTGCATCCTGAAAGGGGATCCCGGCTTGTTCCGTCAGAACCCGCACCGCGCTTGTCAGGCACAAGTCGGCCCCGGCCAGAGTGCCATCCTCTAACGTCAGCCTGCCGTTTTCCCGCCGGATGCGGCGTCCTTCCAACTGAAATTCCGTCAGTGACGTGCCGGCGACCGCCATCGCATCGCTGACAAGGAAAATCCGCCCTGGTCCGCGCTTGGCAGCCCAGGCAATCCGCATCGTATCGGGATGAACGTGGATACCATCCGCGATCAAACCCGCCGATAGCGATCCGCAGGATAGCGCCGCGCCGACCAGTCCCGGTTCACGGCTGCCAAGCTGGCTCATCGCATTGAACAAATGCGTTGCGCACTGCGCCCCGGCCTTTGAGAACGCCAGGCAGGTCTCAAAAGGCGCGTCCGTATGCCCCAGAGAAACAATCACCCCCGCGCGCTTCAGTGCTTCAACCTGTTGCAGGGTTGTGCTTTCGGGGGCCAGCGTGACCATCAAAGCAGGCAGGTGTTTTGCAGCGTCGATCAGAATTTCCAGATTGGTTTGCTGCATCGGGCGGATGAAGGCGGCATCATGTGCGCCCTTGCGCCGCTCAGACAGGTGCGGACCTTCCAGATGCAGGCCCGCAATACCGGAAACACCCGTCTGAACGGCCTTGATGGCGGCATCAATCGCGGCCCGGGTTTTCTCGGCCGTGTCCGTGATCAGGGTTGGCAGGATGCGAGTGGCACCCAGCGCGCGATGAGCACGGGCGATTTGGGTCAGCGTGTGAACCGATGGATCATCGTTGAACATCACGCCCCCGCCGCCGTTCACCTGCAAATCAGCATAGCCGGGGCTGAGGATGTCGCCATGCAGGTCCTCGATCTGGTCGTCCTGCGCGATCTGATCCAAGGGGACCAACGCATCCAGCACACCGTTTCTGAACCGTGCGGCATATCCGTCACGCAATTCAGTGCCATCGAAGATCGGGCCGCCGGCAAAGGTGATGGTAGAACTGGTCATACCGTTTCCGTCACTTTTTTCAGATGGCGTGGTGTGTCCGGGTTGATCCCTCGTTGTGTGGCCACCTTCTCCACCATTCCATAAAACGACGCAATTGTCGGTATCGGGTCCGTCATCCAATGAGACGTCCGGACATGCGGCAGTTCTGTCGCGTGTTTCACGCGGCCGGTTGTGGCGAAAACCACAGCGCCTTTGGACGCAAGTGCGTCTGCAACTTCGGCCAGATTGTCCTCTGCTGCATCCCCGGACGACAAAGCAAGCACGGGAAAGCCCTGATCCACGATGGAAACCGGGCCGTGCAGAACCTCGGCCGCCGAATAGCTTTCTGCGTGGATCTGGCAGGTTTCCTTGAATTTCAACGCGGCTTCGTTGGAAATGGCCAAAGACAGGCCGCGCCCCAAAGTAAACAAAGAGCGACCATCAACCGCGTCTGCCACGGCGCTCCAGTCGCAGGCGATTGCGGTCGACAAGCTTTCGGGCAGACCATGGATTGCGCGTAACAAAAGATCATCGCGCTTCACCTGCGCAATCAGCCACAACCCGGCGACCAGAGACGTCACGAATGTCTTTGTCGCCGCCACGCTCAGTTCGGGGCCCGCGTGAATGGGCAGTGTTGCCGCAGCCGCCTCGGCCAGGGCAGAGGCAGGGTTGTTCGTGATCGCAACCGAGTAAGCCCCGCCGGATGTGAGCGACTGCGTGAGTTGCACGATATCGGGACTCTGACCGGATTGTGAGACAGAGATGCAGATGGCATCCTCGCAGCGCATGTCGACACCGTAGATGGATTTTACCGACGGTCCGACCGAAGCCATCGGCAAACCAAGCAGCAGTTCCGAGGCGTATTTCAGAAAGCTGCAGGCGTGATCCGAGGATCCGCGCGCAACCGAAATCAGGAACCGCGGGTCACGGGCCCGGATCTCAGTGGCGGTTTGCGCGATCAATTCCGCGCCCTCGGTCAGAAGGCGGTCGACGGCGTCGGGAATCTCGTCGATCTCGCGCCGCATTTGAGTGGTTGTGTCAGACATTTTCCCAGGCTTTCAATTTGACAGGCGCAGCTCAGCCACGAAGTCATAGGCATCACCGCGGTAGATCGAGCGGGTCAATTCAGCGACCCGCCCGCTTTGCAGATACGAAGTGCGTTGAATCCGAAGCCCGGCCGTACCTTCCGCAACATCCAGAAGCTCTGCCTCGGGTGGTTCTAGGTTGATGGCCGAGATTTTCTGGATCGCGCGCACCGGTCGCAGGCCAGATTGTTCAAGAACAGAGTAAAGCGACCCCGTCACTTCGGTGGGGTTCGGCAGGATATCCAGCGGAAGGGCCGCTTTTTCCAACGCCATCGGGCGTCCTCCTGCCTCTCGCAGGCGGTAGATACGTGCGACCTGTTCATTTGCCGACAAGCCCAATGCCATCATTTCTTCCGGAGATGGCAGGAACACCCCACGTTCCAGCCAAGTCGAGGTCGTCTTGAGCCCGCGCCGCTCCATGTCTTCGGTGAAAGACGTCAGATGGGACAGCGACTGTTCAACCTTCGCCACGGGTTCGCGAACAAAAGACCCAGACCCCTGCCGTTGTTCGATTGCACCTTTGCGCACCAATTCATGAATGGCCTTGCGCACAGTCACACGCGACAGGTCGGTGATCTCGGCGATTTCTCTTTCGGGGGGCAGCGAACTGTTGGGGGGCAGGATACCGTCCTTGATCCCTTGTTCGAGGCGCTGACGGAGCTGTACATAGCGCGGGCCCGAGCTTTGCCCCAACCATCCTTCGGGCCGCAGGAAATCAGCTATGTTCATGTTCGATTTCCTCCAGATAGGCCTGTGCCAATGCAAGTGCGCCGGACAGTGGATCGCCCGCAGGCTGGACCAGAGCGGATTGCATGTCCGCAGGCAGGTATGGCGCATAAAGGGGGCCGATGCCCCCGGTCAGACAAACGGGCAGGTCAACGTTCCAGCCCATTTTCTTCATCACGTCGATCAGATAGTCCGCACCGTCCCGAAGGATGGATCTGGCCAAGTCGTCCCCGCGATTGGAAAGCTCGGTCACAAGCGGGGCGAGGGCGCCAAAGTCAGATGGCGTCATGTCAGCGGCGGCCCGTACAATTCCTGCGGCATCGCCGAATCGAGACAGCAGATCCCGCGCCAATGCTGAAGGGCCGGTCATACCATCCGTGTGTTCCAGCGTCTTGGCCAGCGCCCGTTTGCCAACCCATTGCGCGGAAGCCTGATCGCCCAGAACAGGGCCCCATCCGCCGGCAAACTTCATCGTGCCACCCCTTTGCATTGCAACAAAGGAACCGGTGCCGCAATGTGCGACAAACCCGTCATTGCCCCCCAATGCGCCGCGCAAAGCTGCTGCGCGATCATCTTCGATCCGGACGTGCCGAAATGGCAATGCCGCCGCAAGCTTCCGGGCAATCGCATCACCTGTTATCCCGGCCAGGCCCAGATAGGCCGGCGCTTGCGCAAGCTCCTCGGGCGAACGGCCCGTCTGAACAGCCAGAGCTTCCAGGCCGTGCCGCAGTTCGATGCAGGCGGCCTCGAAATCCGTGGACACGTTTGCCGCGCCGACTTCGACCCGGTGTGTTTCGCCATCAACAAAAGCGGCGACGCGGCAGCGCGTTCCACCCCCGTCGGCGGCCAGGAACATGGGTTTTGATGACTTTACCATATAAAGACCTTTATAATACCTTTTATGCGTTTTGAAGTCCTAATTGTGACCAAAGTGGCGAATATTATGCTATAATGGCCAAAATTATGAGAAAAAATAAATGGTAGACTAATGGTATTTAAAAGGTATGATATCGAGAGTTCTTGGGGGAGAATCACTTGATTACGCCGGCGACAGAACAATTGCATCAGGATGCGCATGGGCTTGATACCCGTCCGCTGGCAGAGGTGGCCGGCCTGCTGGCGCGGTCGCAGGTATCAGCGGCGACGGCAGTGCTTGATGCGCTTGGCCCGATTTGCAGCGGGGCGACGGCCATGGCCCAAACGATCCGGTCGGGCGGCACGCTTCGGTATCTTGCGGCGGGGTCTTCCGGCCTCATGGCGGCCTCGGACGCGCTGGAGCTTGGCGGAACGTTCTCAATTCCGTCGCAGCAGATCCGCATTCACATGGCAGGTGGAATGCCGACCACGGCAGACATGCCGGGGGATGTAGAGGACGCTGTTGATGGGCTGGCGCAAGAGGTGTCGGATATGGTTGCCAACGATACGCTCATCGCGGTCTCGGCCAGCGGCACCACGCCATATACCGTCGCCGCCGCAAAACTGGCGCGCGACAGGGGGACGCCCGTGATCGGGATTGCAAACAACGCGGGCTCGCAATTGTTGCAACTGGCGGACCATGCCGTTCTGCTTGCGACCCCTCCGGAGTTGATCTCGGGCTCAACCCGGATGGGGGCCGGCACTGCGCAGAAAATAGCCCTCAATACGTTGTCGACGCTGATGGCCATCGAACTTGGGCATATTCAGGACGGTATGATGATCAATCTGCGGGCGGACAATGACAAATTGCGCGCGCGCGCCAACGGAATCGTTTGCCAGCTAACCGGCGTATCACCTGAACGTGCCGATGATGCCCTGAGGGCCGCGGATGGGAACCTGAAATGCGCGGCACTTGTCGCCGCAGGTGCCGTATCGGCAGAGGATGCACAAAAGCGACTGGCTGAAACGAATGGCCGTCTGCGTCATGCGATGAACCGACTGAATGAAGAAAACGAACATAGCAACCTGGGAGAAACCAAATGAAACGCAAAGTTCTGAGCCTGGCTCTGTTGAGCACGGCGCTGGTCACAAGTGCCTATGCGCAAGATGCTACGCTGACAATCGAAAGCTGGCGCAACGATGACCTCGCTCTCTGGCAGGAAAAGATCATCCCTGCATTCGAGGCGGCCAATCCAGGTATCAAAGTTGTTTTCTCGCCTTCAGCCCCGGCGGAGTACAACGCGGTTCTGAACTCGAAGCTGGAAGCCGGATCCGCCGGTGATCTGATCACCTGCCGCCCGTTCGATGCTTCTCTGGCGCTTTACGAAGCGGGCCATCTGACCGACCTGTCCGATCTGGATGCGATGAACAACTTCTCGGACGTTGCCAAATCCGCGTGGCAGACAGACGACGGGTCGGCCAGCTTTTGTGTTCCGATGGCATCGGTGATCCACGGTTTCATCTACAACAAGGATGCGTTCAACGAATTGGGTCTGGAGGTTCCGACCACCGAGGCGGAATTCTTTGAAGTGTTGGACAAGATCAAGGAAGACGGCACCTATATACCGATGGCGATGGGCACCAATGACCAGTGGGAAGCCGCAACGATGGGTTACAACAACATCGGCCCGAACTACTGGAAAGGTGAAGAAGGCCGTCTGGCTCTGATCAAAGGCGAACAGAAACTGACCGACCCTCAGTGGGTCGCGCCCTTTGCCACTTTGGCGAAATGGGCCGATTATCTGGGTGACGGATACGAGGCGCAGACCTATCCCGACAGCCAGAACCTGTTCACATTGGGCCGCGCTGCAATTTACCCGGCGGGCAGCTGGGAGATTGCAGGTTTCAACACGCAGGCTGATTTTGAGATGGGTGCCTTCAAGCCGCCGGTCCAGAATGCCGGTGACACCTGCTATATCTCGGACCATACCGATATCGGCATCGGCCTGAACGCTGCCAGCGAAAACCAGGAGGCTGCCCGTACGTTCCTGGCCTGGGTTGCAAGCCCGGAATTCGCCAGCATCTTCGGCAATGCGGTTCCCGGTTTCTTCCCTCTTTCCAACACTCCGGTTGAATTGGAAGATCCCCTTGCCAAGGAAATCGTCGGGTGGCGGGATGAGTGCGAGAGCACCATCCGTTCGACCTATCAGATCCTGTCACGCGGCACACCCAATCTTGAAAACGAGACCTGGGGTGCATCCGTTGCAGCCATCAAGGGCACCGAAAGCCCCGAGGCTTTGGGCAAGAAACTGCAAGATGGTTTGGCCAGCTGGTACGCACCGCATCAGTAACACCTGAACCACTCACTCCGGGTGCGGCCCATCGCGCCGCGCCCGGCACTTTTCCTCGGAGAATCCCATGCAGACGCGCCGCATACGCTGGCACATCGCTGTTTTCCTTGCACCTGCGGTGCTGGTCTACACGGCGGTGATGATCCTGCCCTTGTTCAACACGCTCCGCCTTGCGCTGTTCACCGAAGTCGATCAGGCGCGTGTGTATGTGGGGTTGGAGAATTTCCGAACCTTGTTCTTTGATCCGCTGTGGTCCGAGCAATTCTGGAATGCGCTGGGCAACAACTTCTGGTTCTTCCTGATCCACATGCTGGTGCAGAATCCCATCGGAATCGCCCTGGCCGCGATCCTGTCACACCCGAGGCTGCGCTTTGCCGCACTGTACCGGTCGGCCATTTTCATTCCGACGATCCTGAGCTTCGTGATTGTGGGTTTTGCCTGGAAACTGATCCTGTCTCCGCTTTGGGGGATTGCGCCCTCGATGCTGGACGCTGTTGGCCTGAAATCCCTGTTTGCTCCGTGGCTGGGCAAGGAAGAATACGCGCTGACGACTCTGGCGCTTGTCTCGGTCTGGCAATTCGTCGGCATCCCGATGATGCTGATCTATGCGGCCCTGCTGTCGATCCCTGAAGAAATTCTTGAAGCCGGCGAGATTGACGGGATCACAGGAGCTTCGGCTTTCTGGAAAATAAAACTGCCGCTGATCCTGCCCTCGATCGGGATCATCTCGATCCTCACATTCGTGGGCAATTTCAACGCATTCGATCTGATCTATGTCTCTCAGGGCGCGCTGGCGGGACCGGATTTTTCGACCGACATCCTGGGCACTTTCATGTACCGCACATTCTTCGGCTTCCAACTGCAATTGGGTGATCCGTACATGGGGTCCGCCATTGCCGGTGCGATGTTCGCCATCATCCTTGTAGGTGTTTGCATTTACCTTTTCGGCATCCAGACCCGGATGCGCCGGTATCAGCTGTGAGGGCTCTACAATGAACAAAGCGCGCACGAATCCGCTGAATACCGCCGCAATGCATGGAGCGTTGATCCTTTACACTCTGATCGCCCTGTTCCCGGTTTTCGTGATCATCATCAACAGCTTCAAAACGCGCCGTGCCATCTTTCGCGAACCGCTTGCCTTGCCTGATGCCGAAAGCTTTTCCCTGATCGGCTACCAGACGGTGATGAAGCAGGGGGATTTCTTTCTCTACTTTCAGAACTCGCTGATCGTCACCGTGGTTTCACTGACCTTTATCCTGCTGTTCGGTGCCATGGCGGCCTTTGCCCTCAGCGAATACCGGTTCAAGGGCAACATGTTGATGGGGCTCTATCTGGCACTTGGGATCATGATCCCGATCCGCATCGGCACAGTGGCGATCCTGGAGATGATGGTCGCCACGGGGCTTGTGAACACGCTTTGGGCCCTGATCTTCGTCTACACGGCTCAGGGCTTGCCGTTGGCCGTGTTCATCCTGTCCGAGTTCATGCGCCAGGTCAGTGATGACCTGAAGAATGCGGGGCGCATCGATGGGCTTTCGGAATACACGATCTTTTTTCGGTTGGTGCTGCCTCTGGTCCGGCCCGCCATGGCGACCGTCGCCGTGTTCAACATGATCCCGATCTGGAACGATCTCTGGTTCCCGCTGATCTTGGCGCCCGCGGAAGAGACCAAAACCCTGACGCTGGGCAGTCAGGTCTTCATCGGCCAGTTTGTCACCGACTGGAACGCGGTTCTGTCCGCACTCAGCATGGCGATCCTGCCGGTTCTGGTGCTCTACGTGATCTTCTCGCGCCAGCTGATCCGCGGTATCACCTCAGGAGCTGTCAAATGACCCGGGTTCTGATCGCTGGTCTTGGCAACATGGGTCTGAGCCATGCCTTGGCCCATCATCGTCACCCCGACGCACGGATCGTGGGACTGGTCAACCGATCTGGTCGAGTGGACCATCCCGACCTGTCAGGCTATCCGGCCTATACGGATTTTCAGGCGGCACTGGCCGAGACAAACCCCGATCTGGTCGTCGTCGCAACCTATTCCGACAGCCACGCAGACTTCGCCTGCGCCGCAATGGAAGCAAGAGCGCATGTCTTTGTTGAAAAGCCACTGGCCACGACGGTTGCGGACGCCAGACGCGTGGTCGCAAAAGCAGTGGAAACCGGCCGGAAACTGGTGATCGGATATATTCTGCGGCACCACCCGTCATGGATGCGCCTGATCGCGGAGGCGCGCGAACTCGGCGGGCCGTATGTCTTCCGTCTGAACCTGAACCAGCAAAGCAGCGGGGCCGAATGGGAAACGCACAAGGCCTTGATGCAGACGACGTCCCCTATCGTCGATTGCGGCGTGCATTACGTCGATGTGATGTGCCAGATCACCGATTCCGATCCCGTCCGCGTGCATGGTATGGGCCTGCGCCTGAGTGATGAGATTGCCGAAGACATGTATAACTACGGCCAGTTCCAGGTGATCTTCGAAGACGGCTCAATCGGCTGGTACGAGGCCGGCTGGGGCCCGATGATGTCCGAAACCGCGTTCTTCGTGAAAGATATCATCTCACCCAACGGCTCGGTCTCGATCACTGATGGGAACAAGGGCGCATCGGCCGATATCGACGGTCACACTAAGGTCGGCGGTCTTCTAGTTCACCGCCCCGAAGGTGATCAGACGATCGACCTGCCCGATGAACCCGGCCATCAGCAACTCTGTGACGCCGAGCAAGCCTATATGCTGCGCGCCATCGCCGAAGATATCGATCTGTCCCGCCACATGAACGACGCGGTGCAATCGCTGGCCATCTGCCTGGCCGCTGATGAAAGCATCCGTACCGGCCAACCCATTTCGCTGAAAGAGGCACGCACATGACCGCCCTGACGCTGCAAAACGTGAACAAGTCCTTCGGCACCGTCGAGGTCCTCAGGGATATCAACATCGACGTTGACGAGGGCGAATTCGTCGTCTTCGTCGGCCCTTCGGGGTGCGGTAAATCCACCCTTCTGCGTGTCATCGCGGGGCTCGAGGATGTGACGTCAGGCGAGGTACGCATCGGCGGTGAGCTCATGAACCTCACACCGCCCTCAAAACGCGGTATCGCAATGGTGTTCCAGAGCTATGCTCTCTACCCCCACCTGAACGTGCGCAAGAACATGTCATTGGCGCTGAAACAGGAAGGCCAGAGCAGGCAGGTCATCGAAGAGCGTGTTGCCAGGGCCAGCAAGATGCTGAACCTCGAACCTTACCTTGACCGGTATCCTTCCGAACTGTCCGGTGGTCAGCGCCAGCGCGTCGCCATCGGTCGCGCCATCGTCCGGGAACCGAAGCTGTTCCTGTTCGACGAGCCTCTGTCCAATCTCGATGCGGCCCTGCGTATGAATACACGGTTGGAAATCGCGAACCTGCACCGGCAGCTTGACGCTTCGATGATCTACGTGACCCACGACCAGACCGAGGCAATGACTCTTGCCGACAAGATCGTCGTCCTGCGCGACGGGCGTGTGGAACAGGTCGGCAGCCCGATGGAGCTTTACAACAACCCCGCCAACCAGTTCGTGGCCGGTTTCCTTGGGGCGCCGTCGATGAATTTCTTTCCCGCCAGCATGATCGGCGAAAGCGCAGACATTACAACGGGAATCCGGCCGGAAGACCTGTTTTTGTCTGACGACGGTCCGGTTGTCGCAAACGTCACCCATGTCGAACATTTGGGCGGTGACACCAACGTAATTGCCATGATGCAGGATCACCAGATCACCGCGCGCCTGTTCGGGCAGCATCAGGTTGAAGCCGGTCAGAGCATCCGATTTGGATATTCTCCAGGCAGGGTCTATCGCTTCGACGCCCAGGGTGCGCGTCTCGCGTGACACTCACTGACGCAGGGCTTTGGGGGCCTAAGTCAGCCGACTTTTCCATGCAGTGCCGCCTAAACACCACCGGCTATTCTGGTATTTCGGGTGAACATGACCGGCCCGGATGACGAGACCGCGCGGAAATCGGCCGCGCGACCCGCCAAAGCGCGATAGAACTGGCGCAATCCCGGTTCGATATCTGCGGCAAGTTTTTCGCAATGCTGACACATGCGCACGATGTCGCCCTGAGGTTTTCGGGTTCTCAACGCTGCGATCAACTCACCATGCCGTGCAACGAGCTCCTGGAACGCGTCGGTCTTCCGCAAAGTGGAATCTCCCACCAGAACAAAAACGGGCTCTGGGTTGGTTTTGCCTTTTAGGTCAACATGGCCGGCCTGCAAAAATGCCAGGTCATCTCGACCGGCTTGATACACCCCGTCTGAGACGACAATGTCATACTCGACCGTTCGACAGCATTGTTCGATCCGTGCCGAAACATTCACGACATCTCCGATAACCGTATAGTTGAACCGTTTTTGCGATCCTATGTTGCCGACGCAGGCCTGCCCCGTGGCGATTCCGGTTGCCAGCGCTATCGGCTTTCGGTTCCGCATGATGTCGGATGCGTTGAATTGTGCCAAAGCACCTCGCATCCTGAGCGCGGCAAGCGCTGCGCGGCATGGATGGTCGGCAACGGGCAAAGGTGCGTTCCAGAAGGCCATGATGGCGTCACCTATGAACTTGTCGATCGTACCACGCTCATGCAGGATCTGATCCCCAAGCTTGGAAAACAGCGCATTCAGCAAGGATACAAGTTCCGTTGCCGACGCGGACTCGGACAGAGCGGTAAATCCCCGGATATCCGAAAACATCACGGTGATTTCCTGGCTTTCACCGCCCAATTGCAGCTGGTGGCCCGAATTCTCCATTTCATCAAGGATTTCCGGGGCCACGTAATGCGAAAAGACTTTTCGAATTTGGCGCTTTTCGCGCTCGGTCGATACGAAAAGATACCCCGCCAGCAGACCGAAATTTGCGATGCCTCCAATCAGGGGAAAGGTGGCGTCGAACAGGATGGATTGGTTCTGAAATACCAGCCAGCTGATGGCCAGAACGGCTGCGGCGGCAATGCCACCGGCGATGAAGGATGCGATGGCACCAAAGCTGGACATGACGGCAATCACCACAAGCCCCAGAAACGCAAAGGCAAGCAGTTCCTGCGCCGCGGTCACGTCAGACCGGCTGAGCATATCACCGGTCAGAACCTGTTCGATCATCTGGGCATGAATTGAAACACCGGGGACGCTTTCGCCCAGTGCCGTCTGATGAATATCGAACAAACCGGCAGCGGAGGTTCCGATCAGGATTATTCTGCCTTCGATTTCGGATCGCAGCCCGGGGTTTTCGGAATCTTCCAGAACATCCCTGGCTGAAATGTAAAGGTCGGGGGTGTCCTGCCGGTATTTCAGCCAAAGTTCGCCATTCTCGGTTGTCGGCAAACGGTATCCGGCGATTTCGACCGCCAGCATGATGCCAGCCTCGTCAGGCGCGCCTTCCACGAAAATGCTGGTCTCACCCAGGGCGACTCTGAGGGCTTCAACTGCAAGGCTTGGCAGCGGACCGTCCGGACCGTTCCATAGAACCGGCGCACGTCTTACGATGCCGGTTCCACCGATGGGCGAGACATTGACCCCGCCGACACCTGCCGCCACCAGATCCAACGGTGGCGCGATTGGCGTCCAATGCGGGACCGAGATCAGCCCCTCGGCGGGGCTTTCCCCGAATTCAATGAGCCCGGCCTTGGCCGTAACGGGTTCCCCTTCAGCTGACAATCGCGCGGCCACGCCCAGAACCACGGGCCAGTTGGCCATTTCCATCCCCAGCACGACATCGTTGTCCAGCTTTTCGGCGTGGCGTTCCACAGTCAGTACGCCCGCCAGCGATGGATCGTTCAGAAGGCGAGATGGCGAATACCGGTCGGGTTCGGCAAACAGCATGTCGAACGCAATCGTCGCGGCGCCATGGCCACCCAGATTTTGCACCAACTGCGCAACCAAAGTGCGTGGCCATGGCCATTGTCCAAAGCTGGCAAGCGAAGCCTCATCGATATCCACGACGCGCACGGGGAGTTCGGGATTGAACTCCCGCGGAGACAGTCTTTGCAAAACGTCGAAATAGATCAGACGCGTCATTCGAACAGGGTACGGATCCCATGCCCGAATGAAGCAACCCAAAAGGATCAGACCCAGCCCCACGAGGCGGAAGGCCCATCGCCCGTTCCTGGATTTCCGCAGCTTGTCGCTCACACCATCCTCCAGACAAATGGAACTGGAACTGCGTGTTCAGCAGCAATTCCCGAGCAATTACGGATCAGTTTCTTCCCGCTCTGGTTCGTCCCGTTCGGGTTCCTCAGGTTCCGGTTCTTCCCGTTCGGGTTCCTCTTGTTCGGGTTCTTCCCGTTCAGGTTCTTCCTGCTCTGGTTCTTCTCTGTCGGGCTCCTCCTGCTCTGGTTCTTCCCGTTCGGGTTCTGCATGGTCCGGCTCTTCTCTTTCCGGGTCATTGTTCGCGGAAGGCGAAGGTTCAGTGACCGTATTCTGCGCTTCGCGTTGCTGAGGAGGCGCTCTACCGGCTTCCGACCGGTCCACCTCGACACGCCGTATGGGCGCTCCATCACCTGAACACCCTTCAACCCGTACCTGCAAAGGGGGCAGCAGCCCGTCCTGGGACTGAACGAATGGAAACCCGCTTTTCAGCGCTTGATCGTATTGGGCCTGATCGGCAGGCCGTCCGACACCTCCGTCTCCGCTTGTTGCGAACATGCTGCATTGACGTCCCGAGGATCTGCACGCGCCCTGACTGCCACACATGCGGACCGTACCTTGCAGGACAAGCATCGCGCTTTGTTTCTCCGACACGATCCACATATCGAAGGTGGTACCGCGCACGGCCATTGTCGCCGACGGAGTCCTGATCGAGTAGGCTCTCTTTCGGCTTTTCCCGGAAATAAACCGAAAACTGCCACCCAAGGCCTGAACGGCAAAGCTCTTGGCTTTGCGGTTATTTCGCAGCATGGACACATCCAGCACCATGCGTGCGTTGGGGCCGATGGCAATCTTGGTGTCATCCACAAAAACAATTTGAATCACGCCGGTCCGATCCGTGCTGAGCGCGTCGCCGGACGCAACCTCCATTCCTGAGTAAACAGGTTGTGCTTTTCCCGCGCGAACGACTTGGGCGCCTTGTTGGACGCTGATGATTTTTCCAATGTCGGCGATGGTCTGCGACGGTATGGCCACGGCAACGCAAAGAACCATTACAATCTTTAACAACGACAAACTCGAACCCCTTCCCCCAATGGGTTTTGACGCACGGAAACCGCGCTGTGCTCGACGCTTGCCTCTCAAAAAACGTATTATTATCTTTTATATGCATTAAAAACGTAGACAAATATGCTTATTTTTCGCGCTCTTAGCAAGAATTATGTGAAAACGACGTTCAAAAGTCGCTTTGGGCGCGCTTCTGTGAAGGCTTGATCGGGCGCAGTTTCGCACGTTTACTGCGGGTTAAGCATCTGTTTGGAAAAAGAGCGACTTTTCAAAACTGAACCGACATCAACTTGCTGGTTGTCCTGATGCGCAGTGCAACCTTGGGCGCAGTTGAAATTCCAATTGCGCAACGTATGTCTTGCCATGAACGTACGTATATCAATCCGCGCTGAAGGCCGTTTTGCTTTGCCACCCTACGCGGCTCTTTAATGTGACATGTCCCTCGGGTAGAAACGCAGTTGGGCAAGCTGACGGTCGCTGCCCGATTGTTCCAGCGCTGCAACACGGAGTCTGTTCATGCTGTTTCGTCGCATTATGGTCGCGGCCATGTTTTCTGGCTGTTTGCTGTCCACAGCGTCTGCACAATCCCAGGCCGAATCCTCTGCCCGGCTCTTCGTGGAACTGAACTCGGCCGAGGATGTTGCCAGCGCGTGCAGGTTGACGTTTCTGGTCAAGAATGAAACCGGGCAGCCGATCGACGGCGCCGTGTTCGAAACCGTCATTTTCGACACCGAAGGTAGTGTGTTGAACCTTTCTCTGTTTGATTTTCGCGATTTGCCCGCCGACCGGCCCCGGGTGCGCCAGTTCGATCTTCCCAACAGAACATGTGACACAGTTGGGCAAGCCTTGATCAACGGCGCTAACTCCTGCGTCGTGGATGGTTCCGAAAGTGACATATGCGACAGCACCCTGACGCTGAGCAGCAGGGTGGAAATGGGGTTGTTGGGATGAATCCTCTAGCCGCACTTCGTGAGATATTTGAACTCGGCGGGCCGGTGGTGGCGATATTGATCGCCATGTCGGTTTTGACGCTGGCTGTCACTCTCTACAAGCTCTGGCAATTTGCCGCCTGCGGCGTCGGGCGGCACAGGGTGCTGTCTGAAGCTTTGGCAGCGTGGGACGCAGGAGATCACAGTACGGCACGCGCCAGGCTGGCGGACAGCAGCAGCTATCTTGCCCCTATTGTGGGCGCGGCGATGAACGCATCTGGTGTTCACGGGGCCGATGACCGGCTGGATGCCGAAGCGGGTCTGGCGCTCGCCGGGCTGGAACGCGGTTTTCGCTTGCTGGACACCGTGGCGCAGCTGGCGCCGTTGCTGGGTCTTTTCGGTACGGTTCTGGGAATGATCAGCGCTTTCCAAAGCTTGCAAACCGCTGGATCATCGGTTGATCCGTCACTTTTGGCCGGCGGTATCTGGGTGGCCCTGATCACCACCGCTGTGGGTCTGGCTGTTGCAATGCCAACATCGATGGTTTTGTCCTGGCTTGAAAGTCGAACCGCGCGCGAGCGTGTTTTTGCAGACAAGGCTTTGCGTACGGTTCTGGTTCCCGGTCATTCCATCCAAAGCACAGAGGCGGCCGCACAGGTCCCGGTCGCCCCAGAACATGCGTAACACTGCGCCTTTTGTGCGGCGGCGCATGTCGATGACGCCCCTAATCGACGTGATCTTTCTGCTTTTACTGTTTTTCATGCTGTCCTCAACGTTTTCTCGATTCAGCGAGATCGAGTTGAGCAGCGCCGCCACAGGCGGGAATGCTGATGCTACGCCGCCCGAGCGCCTTTTCGTGCAACTTGGCCCCTCACGTGTTGCCCTGAATGGCCAACCCCTGTCGCTTGAGGAATTGTTCAACCAGGTCAAAGCCGGTCAGGTGCTGGTAAGCCTTGATCCCGGGACAACTGCGCAACGTCTTGTGGACCTGCTTGTCCCGTTGCGCGGGCGCGAAGGTTTGACGGTCAGGGTGTTGGAGTGAGGCAATGATCCGCTATATCCGGCCCGGTCGAAATCGTGATTCCACCATTCCGCTGATCAACGTCGTCTTTCTGATCCTGATCTTTTTTCTGATTGCGGGTACGATTGCACCGCGGTTGGATCCCGATCTGGATTTGGTGAATACTGCGGATCTTGAAGGCCGCGAGCCGCCGGATGCGCTTGTTCTTCATCGGGACGGAACGCTGAGTTTTCGGGGCAATCCGATCGAGGCCGAAGCTTTCATGGCCGCGCATGAATCGGGACCCGTGCGGATCGTACCTGACAGGGATGCGTCGGCCTCTCGATTGATGGAAGTCACCAGCAGTCTGCGCCGGTTGGGTGCGCCAACCGTTTTTCTGGTGACCGAACAGGCCCTCGAATGATCAGGCGGTCCGTTTTTGTTGCAATCATTGCAATTTCGATTTCCGTACTGGTGCATTTGATCGGCCTGATTGTCACGGTGCCAGAGTTGTCGGATCCGGCTTCCGGGGAAACCGGTACCGACACAATCGAACTCAGCAACGCGTTTGAAGAGTTGGCCGATACCAGGATTGAACCCGTACCGCCTGCGCCGGATGAACCGCCAACCCCTCCGGTGGAACCGCCAACCCAGCCGCAGGAGGCAGAAGTTCCGACAAGTGATGCCCGCGTGGCCTCGCCGAATCCGCAAGAGACTTTCACGCCCGATACCGGGGATTCAACGATTATCCAGCCGAGGGCGCCGGATGAGGTTGTCGTGGACCCTGTAGACCAGAACCTGGAGGACGAAGGCGAAGCCGCCGAAGCTGAAGGCGCTGTGTCGGCAAGGCCCGAAGCGTTGGCCGAAACACCCGAGGTGCCGAAGGAAGAGGCGGTTGCTCCGGTTGAGCCTTCTTCTGCCGAAGAACCGGTGTCCGAGGAACAGCAACAGATTGCCGCGTTACCGGTCGAGGTGGCTCCTATTGTTCCGGAAAACACGTCCCCACTTGAACCTGTAATACCAGAAGAAGCGTCGGAACCTCTGGATGACGACGCCGAACTGACCGTACCCGATGCAAGCGTGGACGGATCCGAACAGGCCGTAGCCACGTCATTGCGGCCTCGCCTTCCAGACCGACGCCCGCAACCCACCCTGCGGGGTGCGTTGGATCCGTCAAGCAACTTTGACGCTTTGAGATTTCCGGAGCAGACGATTGAATCACCGCTGGCGACGTATCAAAGAGAGGGTGTCGACGCCTTCCGACAAAACCGGGGCGGCACCCGTTCAGGCGGGCGGGGGCCGGGAAATTCGGACACCACGAACTATGCGGGTCAGGTTCTTGTTCATCTGAACAGGGCGCCAATCGTTTACGTTGCCGGTCGTGGCTATGCGCGGGTGTTTTTCCAGATTGACCCGGATGGTTCATTGGCTTGGGTTGATGTCGTCGAAAGCTCTGGCTCGCCGGAAATAGAGCGCGCAGCCAAAGAACAGGTTCGAACCGCCGCACCTTTCCCGCGCCCGCCTGGGGGCGTCAGCCGGAAGCTTTCATTTTACTATCAGATAAGATGATCCGACGAGTCTTGTCAGGTGAACACGATTAGCGATCTCCCTAAGGGCTTTCGCCGAATTCCCTGATTGCGCGGGTTTGCAGCTCTCAGATTAAAAAAACCCTTTGGCCAATAGAATGTGATATAAGAAAATGGGAATATAATAATGGCGCGATGAAATTCGCCCTCACAACTGAGTATTCCTGAACTGGGAGGTCACTTTGTTTCGGAAATCTGCTTGCATAATCTCACTCGTATTGGTCCCTGCTGTTGTTGGTGCCGACGCCGTACCCAGCGAAGATGCTGCCGAGGGATTGTTTTCTGATCAGCCCTATTCCCCTTACGCCCAACGCACATTTCCTGAACGCCCATTATGGGGGGACACTCACCTTCACACCGGGCTTTCGCTGGATGCGGGTGCTTTCGGGAACACCTTGCTGCCGGATGAGGCGTGGCGTTTCGCCAAGGGGGAACAGGTCATTTCTTCGACAGGTCAGCCTGTGAGACTGTCACGACCATTGGATTGGATGGTTCTTACGGATCACACGGACCTGATGGGGTTCGCGCCGGATTTGCAGGCTGGCAAACCGGGCGTTCTTTCTGATCCCAAAGGACTGGAGTGGTACGAGGGGTACAAGGCCGGCGGGGAAGAAGCCGGTAAAGCGGCTTTCGACATCATCACCAATTTTTCGCAAATGACACTGCCGGAAATCCTGCTGGAATCCTACAGCCCCGGTGCCGATGCGTTTGCCTTTACCTGGGAAAGCATCGTTCTGGCGGCAGAGCGGCACAATGACCCCGGCACCTTTACCGCTTTCATCGGTTTTGAATGGACCTCGGTACCGAAAGGGTTCAACTTGCACCGCAATGTCATGCTGCGCGATGGGCCAATCAGGGCGCTTCAAATGGTGCCGCCGGTCACGCAACCGCCCTACGGTGATACGGATCCAAAGGCGCTTTATGCCTGGCTTGAAGAGTATCAGGAAAAAACGGGGGGGCGTGCAGTTGCCTTTGCCCATAACGGGAACCTGTCGAATGGGTGGATGTTCCCGACCGAAGACACGTATCACGGCGGCAAGGTTGACGAGGATTATGTCGCGGACCGCGCAAAATGGGAGCCCCATTACGAAGTCACCCAGATAAAGGGCGACGGTGAAGCGCATCCTTTCCTGAGCCCGGATGACGAATTTGCCGATTACGAGAACTGGGACGTCGGCAATCTGGACATAACCGAGTTGAAAACCGATGACATGCTGGCCGGAGAATACGCCCGAGAGGCATTGAAACGCGGCTTGATGCTGGAAGAAAAGTTTGGTGTGAACCCCTATAAATTCGGCATGGGGGGTGCGACGGACAGCCATACCTCTCTGGCCACGGCCGAAGAAGACAATTTCTTTGGAAAATCCGTCAGCGTCGAGCCCTCAGCTTCGCGTATCAAACATCCGTTCATAGCCAATGACCTTGGTGAAATTCCCGGCGATTTGCTTGTCGCCTCCGGATACACGGCCGTCTGGGCTACCGAGAATACACGCGCGGCGATCTTTGACGCGTTCAAGCGCCGCGAAACCTATGCAACGACGGGGCCAAGGATTGGTCTGCGGTTCTTTGGCGGATGGGATTTCAGTGAAGCAGATGTTGAAACCCGTTTTCTGGCCAATGTTGGCTATACCAAAGGCGTGCCAATGGGTTCGGACCTGCGCCCGCGCGAGGGTGAGGCTGCGCCAAGCTTCCTGATCGCCGCTCTGCGCGACCCGGTTGGTGCCAATCTGGACCGTGTTCAAGTGATAAAGGGATGGCTCGATTCTGAAGGTGCCTTGCAGGAAAAGGTCTACGACGTGGCATGGTCGGATAACCGCGAGGTCGATCAAAACGGCAAAGTCCCTGCGGTTGGAAACACGGTGGACGTGGAGACTGCCAGCTGGACCAACACAATCGGAACGGCCGAACTTGTCACCGTATGGTCAGACCCGGATTTCGATCCGAATGCGCGTGCGTTTTACTACGTCCGCGCCATCGAAATTCCAACGCCGCGTTGGATCCTGTACGACAAGTTGAGATACGGTATCGAATTGCCCGAAGATGCAGTGCTTACGCATCAGGAACGCGCCTATTCGTCCCCGATCTGGTACACCCCGGCAGAGTGATCCGTTCTGCGATTGGAACACAAGCCGAGTCAATGACCTTACCTCGGTGCGTCCTCCGCGTTACTGTAACACGCGGAGGGCATCATCATGCAAAACCCGACCCGATGACGCCAACATTTGAACAAACAATCTGGCCACGTTTCACGCAGGAGGCTTGATGCGAGTACTGAAAGAACCTCTGCTCCATTTTTTTTTGATTGGGGCGGCAATTTTTGTTTGGTTCCATATTATAGCGCCGGAAAGCGAGAACGTTGAAGATATTGAGAAAATAACACTCGACGAGGATGACGTTGCGCTTTTGTCCGCTCGTTTCGAAGCGCAGTGGAAACGCCCGCCAAGCGACGCAGAACTGAAGGCGTTGGTCGATGCATCCATTCGTGAAGAGGTTCTGGTCAGGGAGGCAAGAAAGCTTGGTCTGGATCGCGGAGATCCCTTGATAAGGACCCGGCTGAGCCAAAAAATGGATTATCTGACCGAAGCCATTGCCACTTCCATCGTTCCGAATGATGAAGATCTGGAGGTTTTTCTTCAGGAAAACGCGGAACGCTATGCAACGCCTGTCATGGTGGCCTTCCATCAGGTCTTTCTTGGAGAAAAGCCCGGAGAGGCCGAAATCGAGAATGCGCTGGCCACCCTGCGCGCCAAGCAAGACGTTTCCGATCTGGGCGGTTCAACCTTGCTGCCGGCGTCAATGCCCTTGTCCGCGACGCGGGTTATCGAGTCGGTCTTCGGAGGAGGGTTTTCGAAAGGCATCACAGAGGTCGAAACAGGTCGGTGGACGGGGCCGATCCAGTCGGGTTACGGTATCCACCTTGTTCAGGTCGTCGCTATCGAGCCCAGTCAAACACCTCCTTTGGCTGAAATCCACGACGCGGTGCTGCGGGATTGGCGTCGGGAAATGAGTGAAGCTCTGGCGCAAGCGCAATACGACACGCTTGCCGAAAACTACGAGATTGTGGCCCCCGATCTTTCAGGCCCTGCCAAATGAGAGTTTTGGTCTGCTTCCTGTTTGC
Organism: Ruegeria sp. YS9; assembly: GCF_024628725.1. Classification (NCBI taxonomy): domain Bacteria; kingdom Pseudomonadati; phylum Pseudomonadota; class Alphaproteobacteria; order Rhodobacterales; family Roseobacteraceae; genus Ruegeria; species Ruegeria sp. YS9. Next base: position 619,060 of record NZ_CP102410.1, on the reverse strand, counting down.
GCTGCTGTTCGTGTGGCCTGCAAATTTCGCCGCTGCGCACGCGCTTGATCCGGGATATCTGGAAATTCGTCAAATCGCCTCTGACACCTGGAGCGTTCATTGGCGAAAGCCGGATGTGAATGGCCAACCGATGGCGATTGACGCCATATTGCCAGATGGCTGCACACCTGCGCGTGGCCCTGATGCCGTTTCCGACGGTCGAGGGTGGGTTTCGTCTTGGATCGTCGAGTGCGACGCGGATATCACGGGTCAACCCATTGCCATTGAAGGCCTTGAGACTCAGAGAAATGACGTGCTGGCGCGTGTGCATCCCCTCGATGCCCAACCTGCAACGCTTCGTTTTACCCCGGACGCCAATGTCCAAATCTTACCTTCTGAACAGTCGACATGGTCAGTGTTTGCCGCGTATTCCCAGTTGGGTTTCGAGCACATACTGGAAGGCTGGGATCACCTTCTGTTTGTCTTTGCGCTGTTTGTTCTGGTCCGTGATCCGTGGAAACTTGTCGGAGCCGTAACAGCGTTTACACTTGCGCATTCAATAACACTGGCGCTGGCAACGATTGGCGTTTTGAATGTTCCCGGACCACCGGTCGAGGCCGTTATCGCACTGTCCATCGTGTTTCTGGCGATGGAGATTGTCAAAGGCGGTGAAGGACGGTTCCGGCTTTCAAGGCAGAAACCCTGGATCGTCTGTTTCGGGTTCGGGCTTTTGCATGGCCTTGGATTTGCTGGGGCTTTGGCTGACATTGGATTGCCATCTGACGACATTCCCGCGGCATTGCTGGCCTTCAACCTCGGTGTTGAAGCCGGGCAGTTGAGCTTTATTGCTGCTTTGACTTTGCTTCTGGCGACCTGGCGGCTGGTTGCACTTCCAGCTGGTAGAAATGCCACGGTCTTGACCGCGTATGGGATCGGGTCAGTGTCAATGTACTGGCTGATTGAACGCGTCAGCGGGTTTTGAAGCGCGGCAAAGTCGCGAGAGTTGAGCAAGACATTGTGGATCATGACGGCGCATGTGCCTGAAAAGGCATGCGGCCCGAACCTGGCCAGCTGAGCTTTTGCGCCGTTTCGGATTTTCTTCCATGAAAGACCAAGGTTACAAACAGCACAAAGCCTATGGTTTTCAATCGACAGTGGCCGATGGCAATTCGCCGAAACACTTTCTGTAATCTTGTGAGAACTGCCCGATACGCCAAAAGCCATATCGGTTTTCAGCGTCAGAAATTGACATTTCATTACCTTGCTCTGCAAGCAGGCTGCGAACCCTGTTAAGGCGGAGCCTTGTGTAATAAGCCTTTGGGCCGTTTGTGAGAAGCACATTTGTTCTGTCATGCCGACGCCGTATTGGGCCATTCGGCCTTCAACAGCCGTGCAAAGATCATCACATGCGTGACCAAAAGTACGGGCACAAAGAATGTGGGAATGAACCAAGTGGGGCCAAAGTGGTCAATTGCCTCGGCTTGGCGCAAGGCGTTCACCAGATCGACAGTTCCAAGGATGTTGAAACCCCACACCAACGGAAGGGTGGCCATTGATCTCCATCGCAAAGCGATAAGCGCCGCGATTGCCAGAAACGCCGAGAGCAAATCGCCGTAGCTGGCGCTGGTTGCAAACGCCTCGGGCAACCCTCCGTTGTTGAGATTTGGTACCATGAAGCTCATTCCGATGTGTCGGAAAGCATGCGGCAGCAGCAGGATTGAGAGCGCCGCCGCCGCCGACAGCCGTGCAAGCCAGGGTGCAACGTACCACGCCGCAATGAGGGCAACGACAAAGAGACTCATCGCGAACTGAAGAAGGAATATCACTGTGGGGGTCATCTGATCGGTCCTTTCGACATGTGTCTGTTGACGTGAATTCGGGGGCAGACGTTCACCCTCGACCAGCAATTCGTTTTACGCTCGCCTCAGCCCGCATTGCCCCTAGCGAAACGGCCGGAGCAATCTCGTGGGCTGTTCCAGTGGCGACATCATAAAGCAAGGCCGAGACTGTGATTGCGTCAGGCACCTCCGGTGCTGCCGCCAGGCGCTTGATGTCTGCCGAAAGGTCGCTTTCGTGGTTCGTGATTGCGTTTTCGGATACGTCGATCCCAAGCTTTTTTTGCAGCGCGTCCTGAAGGTCCGGATTGGACAGCCGCTCGGCTCCACATTGTGTGTGCTGCATCAGGATGACGTTGAACCCCTGTTCGCGGCCCTCCGTCATAGCGCTCACCAGAAAGGCGAGGGTGGCGATTTCTTCGATTGCGGCGCGTGTAACCCGTCCGCCATTGTTTCGGATCACAACCGCGTCGCCAAGCTCCAGTCCGAGGATGTGCGCGGGATCGACCCGGGCATCGCCGCAGGTTAGAACAACTGTTCGCAGTTTTGGCAGGATCGGCAGGCCGGCACTGTCAAAGCCCGCAGAGAATTCTTTGTTTCGAGTGATGAGTTCGTCTTGAACGTTCATAAAAAGGTCCTTTCGTCTTGGAGGGTAAACCTTCGTCGTATGCTGCGTTAGGCAACGCGCATCGGTGCGGCTTGTACGTCCTTGGGTTGGTGTTTTTCCGTCCAGGCCGCATCGTCCTGGCAGTAAGAAGCGGATGAGAGCTGCACGTAGTCTCGCTGCTTCTGAGCGTGATCAAGATCGAAGGCGCGTGTCGTGAGGATCTTCAGAAAGCTGCCGATCGCACCAATGCTGCCGGACAGGCTGCGTGCCAGGCCCGGTTGATCTGCTATCTTGCGCCGTACGATGCTTTCAAAAGCTTCAGGCTCGTGCCCGCAGACTTGAAACACGTCCTCGGTCGGGGCGTTTACCGCGAAGGCGCCTCGCCTGTACTCCTCTGAATAGATTGCAAGTTGGGTGACTGCCGCTTCCGAATAGTTTGCTGGGCGCAGGGCCTTCAGGGCTTTGACCATCATTCGTTCGGAAATATCGACATAGCGTACCCGCCGCCCCAGCGCGCGGCCCATTGCTTCGGCGATTTCGTTGGGCGACAGCAGCGTTGGACCCGTGGGGCGGTAGGTTTTGCCTGCATGGTGTGCCGGGTCCGTCAAGGCACCGACCGTCACACGGGCAATGTCTTCGTTCGAGGGGGCAGCATTCTTCTTCAGGCCGCCGTCGCCAAGCGGCATTGAGAACTGCCCAAGATGGGCCGCCATGCCCAGCATCATCAGGTAGTTTTCAGCAAACCAGCCGACATTGACCGTTGTCACCGACATCTCCGGGCGCATGCCGATCAGGATGTTGCCCAGGTAGATTTCGCGTGTAAACAGTGATGGGTGATCTGCACTCGAAAGCCATTGGCTTAGTGTAACGACGTGCTCGACCTTTGCTTCGTAAGCTGCAGCTGTGAAGACCGCGTTGAAGTGGAGCCCATTGGGTGCCGTCGGAGCGCATTGATAGGCCCGCTGCACGCCTTTCATCGCCGAGCGCATGTCGCTCAGGGAATACTGGTCGCCCACGAATAGTTCAGCGCCCGCGCGTTCGAGAATCTCAGAGCGATGATCCCTCTGCCGTATGAACGCACGGACAGGATAGGCTTTGGCTCTGAGCTGAAGCGCGACTTGCAGCCCGGTCTTGCCGCTTGCGCTGGTGACGAGGATCTTGGGCTTGGCAGGCACGGGCATACTCCTTTAGATGATGCTTGCAATCTATAATTTAGATGATACATATAATCTTAACTGTCAACCCTGTCTGGGAGCGCGAAAATGCCGAGAATGTCGGAAGCGGAAAAAAGGCGCAGTCACAACAGGATACTGGATGCTGCTGCACAGTTGTTCCGCGAACGCGGGGTCGAAGCGACAAGCGTCGCTGACGTCATGAAGGCAGCCGGAATGACACATGGCGGTTTCTACCGGCACTTCGAGTCGAAAGAGGATTTGATCGCGGCATCCTTCCGGCACGCAGTCGATGATGTCGTTTCAGGAATGGAACGCGAGGAATCCAGCGAAGGGCGAGGGAAGGAACGTCAGGACTACATAGCCAAGTACCTATCCCAATCTCATGTGCAGGACAGTCGACATGGATGCCCGCTTGCGGCAATGGGAGCCGAGCTTGCCCGTACCAGGGGCGCTGCCCGGCACGCGGGTGCGCAGGCGTCTGATCGCATGGCAGCCCTTTTGCAGGACACGCCGGAAACCGGCTCGGATCAAGGCATAGCCGCAATGGCGCTCTTGATGGGTACGATTATCCTGGCCCGTTTGACGGAAAACGAAAAGGAGGCGGACCGAACGCTGGAGGCAGGACGCACTGCTATAAAACTGCTGCAAGATCATTGGCCAAAAGATAAGCTCTAGGGTCAGGACCCATTGATTTAGGATTGAAGTTCTGAATCACTGCCGCCCAAAAGGGAGCGGTGACATGAGTGATTTGTTTTGGCTGACCGATGCGCAGATGACGCGGCATCTGGGCGTCACTTAACCAAAAAAGATCAGACGTTTGCCTAAATCAATCGCAAGTAACTGCAATCTGTGAACTCCTTCTGCTTGCTACATCCGCCGAAGACCATCGGCTTGGGTGCAAGGGGCGTCCATTCCATAAGATGAGATAGGTCAAAGCGTTAAGCGTTTGATCCAGAGGATCAAACGCGGCGCATGACCGGAACCAAGCAGAGCCACGATCTGATAAGCGAAGCAGGACAGCGTGGACTTTTGGTACAGGTAGGAGGACCTCTGGGCGATCTGTCCAACTACGATGTTGGAACGGAAGCAGAGGTCAAGATGCGTATGGCAGAGGCGCTTGATCTGGGTATTGCAGAACCACATTGGCAAAACGCGCGTGACGGCGTGGCCGATATCGTTGCCGCACTTGGCGCGCTGTGTGCGACGATCTGCAAAATAGCCCACAACATCAATCTGCTTTCGTCCAGCGACATCGGTGAGGTGTGCGAATGCCATGAAAACTGCAAGGGTGCGTCATCTTCAATGCATCACAAGCGTAACCAGCGGGCCAGTGAATTTGCCGAAGCCGTCGCAAGGCCTGGGCGCCAAAGATCGGAGCAGATCGGAGAACTGACCTTGCATCAACATGAGCGCTCTGGCGGTGTCTGGGTTGGCGAATGGCTTGTCGTTCCGGAGGTGTTTTTGTTGTCGTCCGGCGCTTTGTCATGGGCAAAGCGGATGTTGTCTGAATTGAGCGTCAACGAAGACCGGATGGAACAGAAACTTCAATGAGGTAGCTGAAAACGCAAGTTGAACACTGGATGACGCTCTTTGTATGGCGGCACAGGCGAGAAGCGCTCAAAGTGTCATTCCGCGGGTTTCGCATTTGTTTTGGCAGAGATCAACTTATTATTGTCATTATTGACAATAAAACTCCGTCCGCTTACATCTCCATAAACATCACAGCTCATGGTGATCGGATGCGGTTGTTGAAGTACACGTCGATGACAGCTTGTTTTGATATTGCAAACAGCTCTTTTGCCCAATCCTCGGATAACGCTCCATTTCAGGTTGCCGTTGAAGGCCTGGGAAACCAAAACGGAGCGGTCATTGTGGCCGGCTTCAGTAAAGCTGACGCATTTGAGGCAATGGGCGCAACCAATGCGGCAACGACGGCTCAGATACCGGCATTCAGCTCACAGGCCGCCGTCACGTTTCATGATTTGCCACCGGGAGACGACGCTTTTGCCGCTGTTTACGATGAGGACATGGATGGTGACCTGAACATGAAAAGCCAGGTCCCGACCGAGGGCTATGCCTTTGCGGCCATGGGCCGCGACGGCCGACCTCCGGAATTCAAGGATGCTGCTGTCTCAGCCGGTGGCACCGCTCAGTCGTCATTGCGGCTGAAGTATTGGGACTAGGACAATGGGACGCCCTTCAAACCGCGATGAGCGCTATGGTCAGGTCATGGAGGCGTTTGTGCGCTGTGTCGCACGGATGGGCCTGGATGGTGCCACCTTGAGTGCGATTGCAAAAGAGGCGGGGCTGACCCGCCCACTGATCCGTCACCATCTTGGCAACCGGGATGAGATGATCGTGGCCTTGCAGGATTACGTGTTGGACCAGTTCAACAGTGCCGCGAACGAATTGGTTGCCGCCTTGCCGGACTCAGATTCCGCGCATGTCTTGGTGAACCACCTATTCTCCGATCAGTCAGACTCGTCACCCGATCTGGTCCTGGCATTTGCGGCCCTCACGGCTCGAGCCAGTGAGGATGGCGAGCTCAGGGCAAACTGCCGGGCTTCGATCCTTGGATTTGAAGCGCAGGTTGCTGAGGTTTTGCAGCGGAACTATCCCAAGGCCCCACAGATGGACACCCAACAGGCAGCGCATGGCATAGTGGCGCTTTACTTCAACACGGCATCGCTTGCTGCTTTGGAAATGCCGACAGAGTGGGTGAACCGGTCGAAGGCGATGGCAGTTTCACTATGTGAAAATCTGGCAGACCCAGCATGAAACGCATCCAAATCGCAAACTACACCATGTTCGCCTTGCTGATGATTTCAATTCTGCTGGGCTATCAATTTCTCTGGGGTCTGTTGTTTCTGTACTGGACCGTCATTGGCATTTCGTCTGGACAAGCTTTCTTGTTGACAGATGTCTACCGGGCGACTGAGCCGGTCCTGTTCTGGTGTATCCAGGTCACCTGGATTGTGTTGGGTTTTTTCCTGCTGCTGGGCGACTTCTTTCCATCGTTGGCCTAACTTCCCTGAGGAGGAATGCACCCAATGGCAAACATGCTCCATCTGTTGCCGGCCGAAGCTTACACCCGTCAGGACTGGTTTGATCGTGATCAGCGGGACATCTTTTCCAATACATGGCGCCATGCCGGGTTCATGGAAGATATCACCGAGCCGGGCCAATACATCACCGTGCAGGCTGGGCTGCGGCCAACGCTCATGGGATAGGTCTTGGTCAGGCGCAGCTTCTTGTCGGGGTCGATGATGAACGCCGACCGTACCGCGGCGGTTTCGGATTCCGCTGGGTGGATCATCTCGGACAGTTTGGCGATCTTCAGATCAGGGTCGGCCACGATGGGAAAGGTCAGGGTCGTGTGCTGCGTGTCGTTGACGTCTTCGATCCAGCGCGGGTGTTCGGTGACGGTGTCGGTGCTCAGACCGATGGGTTTCACGCCACGTTCGGCAAACTCGTCGGCCAGCTGCGCAGTGCGGCCCATTTCGGTGGTGCAGACCGGGGTAAAGTCGGCAGGAAGGCTGAAAAAGAACGCCCAGTCCTCGCCGATCCAGTGATGGAAGGAAATTGGACCGGTCGTGGTGTCGGCTTGGAAATCGGGAACAACGTCTCCAAGAAGCAGGGTCATTGGTCTTCCTTTCGGTCTTTCGGGTTCTGTTTCATCGGCTCAGGTCGTTCCGCGCCGCATCCCGGTCAGTGATAAAACCACCGAACTTGCAAAAAACTTACATCTTGAATAGAGTTTTTTGAAAGAGACGTGCATGAAACTCACATCCTATTCCAATTTTGCCCTGCGTTCGTTGCAGTTGGCGGCGCTCAAGGCGCCGAATCGCATCCGCGTAGACGATGTCGTGCGCGTGCACGGGCTGGCCCGACCACATATCGTGAAGATCGTGCACGAACTGGGCCGTGCCGGTTATCTGGAAACCACGCGGGGTCGGGGTGGTGGGTTCCGGCTGGCCAAACCGGCCGAGGACATCGTCATCGGCGATGTCATTCGCCTGACCGAAGGGCCACTGGACGTGGTCGAGTGTTTCAATCCAGAAAAAAACACGTGCCCGCTGATCGGAATATGCAAGCTGTCCCAGGCGATTCAAAAAGCGACCCGGGCGTTCATGGTGGTGCTCGATGATCTGACGTTGGCTGACATCGCCGCAAACCGGGCTGAGTTGCTGAACCGCATCGCGCCGATCGAGGAGGGCATCGTGGCACCCATGCGCAAGGCAAGATGACGATCACCGACTGGACCGAGCGTTTCCACGGCACCAGCCGTCTTCCCAAACCGGTACGGGAAAGGTTGCGGGCAGCCGCCCGAATCCTGCGTTTCCCCAAGGGCACCCAGGTATTCGGGCCCGACCATGTGCCCGACAGCCTGCTTTTTCTGTATGACGGCCGGGTTCGGGTCTCTCAAAGGTCAGATTCCGGGCGCGAGATTGTGCTGTATCGGGTCGAGGCCGGTGAAAGCTGTGTGCTGACCACGGCCTGCATGTTGGCCGAAGAGGCTTATAATGCCGAAGGTATCGCCGAGACCGATGTCGTTGCCGTGGTTCTGCCGAAGCTCTCGTTTGATCGTCTGGCCTCGGAAGAGGATGCCTTTCGCCAGTTTGTCTTCGAGGCCTATTCGCGCCGATTGATCGATCTGTTGCGGGTGGTGGATGATGTGGCCTTCGGGCATCTGGACGTGCGCCTGGCCGAGCGTCTTCTTGATTTGGCCGAGGGGGGCGATGAAATCCAGGCCACCCACCAACAGCTTGCCAGCGAACTGGGTACCGCGCGCGAAGTCATCACGCGGGTTTTGCAGGATTTCCAGAAGCGCGAGATGATCACCCAATCGCGCGGACGGATCACTTTGACCGACAAGTCTGCATTGGAAAAACAGGCGCAGAGCGCCTGAAAATTTCCAAAGGGTTGCGGGTTTCGTGACTTTGTCACTGAACTGTTGTCATGAAAGTTATATCTGCTCTTCAACTTTAGATTCGCGCCCGAGGCGCCGAAGCCCTGAACAGAAGCCCGGTTGCGGACGGACCAAAACCCAGGAGAGTGAAATGGATGACCGCAAAAACGTCCCGAAGCTCGGCGGTGTTGCCGTTGCGGCGGTCGGTACGCTCGGCGCCTGTTTCCTGTGGCCCCATGCATACGGCCACAAGCTTGGAAAGGCCGGCGCGTCGACGCGGCGTCGCCACGGAGCGGATGAGAAAGGCCATGACGACGTGAACAAGCCGGGATTGCGCGGCCGGTATGCGACGCCCGAGGAAAGCGCCGAACCGGCGGCGAGGGTCCGCAACTTCGATACCATCACGCGAAATGTCGAAAACCTGCCGGACGGCATCCGTACCGTCACCCGGTCATCGGATCCCCGGGTCATGGAGGCCGTTCACGAAATGATGATGACGCGCGGTTAACAGAGGCTGGACCCGCGCCCAAGAGGAGGCACGAATATGAACGATCAGAAGACCATTGACACGCACAACCAGAAGATGGCGGACGCGATTGCGACGCCGATAGCGAACTATCCTGTTGACCAGAGCGTCAAGCCCGAGGTTCAGGGGTTCTATGACGAGGCGACGGCGACGATCAGCTATATCGTCAAGGACCCGACGTCGAACGCCTGCGCGATCATCGACAGCGTGATGGACATCGACTATGCGGCCGGCCGGATCACGTTCGACCATGCCGACCTGCTGATCGCCGAGATCGAAAAGCAGGGTCTGAAGCTGGAATGGATCATCGAAACCCATGCGCATGCGGATCATTTGTCGGCGGCGCCCTACATCCAGCAAAAGCTGGGCGGCAAGATCGGCATCGGCGAGAACATCAAGATCGTGCAGGAGGTGTTCGGCAAGATCTTCAACGAAGGCACCGAGTTCCAGCGCGACGGCAGCCAGTTCGATGCGCTGTTCACCGACGGCATGACCTACAAGATCGGCAACATGACCGCCTTTGCCATGCACACGCCGGGCCATACGCCGGCCTGCATGGTGCATGTGATGGGCGATGCGGCTTTCGTGGGTGACACGCTGTTCATGCCCGATGGCGGTTCGGCCCGGGCCGACTTTCCGGGCGGGGATGCGGGGACACTTTATGACTCGATCCAGAAGGTGCTGAGCCTGCCGGACGAAACCCGCCTGTTCATGTGCCATGACTATGGCCCCAACGGTCGCGACATCCGCTGGGAAACCACCGTGGCCGAGGAGAAGGCACACAACATCCACGTGGGCGGCGGCAAGTCGCGAGAAGAGTTCATCAAGATGCGCACGGAGCGTGATGCGACGCTGGCGATGCCGACGCTGATCATCCCGTCGATCCAGGTCAACATCCGCGCCGGAGACATCCCGACGGATCAGGACGGCAACCAGATGCTGAAGGTTCCGGTCAACAAGCTTTGATCGCGGGAGGCGACAATGGAAATCAGGAAAATATCAGACGCACTGTCGGTCTCGCCGCAGATCACGCCGGACGACCTTGCCGCCATCAAGGCGGCGGGGTTCCGGGCCATCATCTGCAACCGGCCCGATGGCGAAGGGGCCGACCAGCCCAGCTTTGACGAGATTGAGGCGGCGGCCCGAAAACATGGCCTTGAGGCACGCTATGTCCCGGTGCAGAGCGGGATGGTCAAGGATGATGACGCGCAGGCCTTTGGCGGTGCCCTGACCGAGTTGCCGGGCCCGGTTTTGGCCTATTGCCGTACGGGGACGCGGTCGGCCACGTTGTGGTCGCTGCACGAGGCGGCGCAGGGCCGCCCTCTGCCCGAGATCCTGGCGGCGACCAAGTCCGCCGGATATGACATGAGCGGCGTGGCCCGCCGTATTGCCAATGGCGGCAAGACCCCGACCGACACGGGGGATGCGTCCTTTGACGTGGTGATCGTGGGCGGCGGGGCCGGCGGCATCGCCACTGCGGCCAGCCTCCATGCGCGCAAATCCGACTTGTCGATCGCCATTATCGACCCGTCCGACGTGCATTATTATCAGCCCGGCTGGACCCTTGTGGGCGGCGGCGTGTTCACGCCCGAGCAGACGGCCAAGACGATGGGCTCGCTGATCCCGCGCGGGGTAAAGTGGATCAAGGCCGCCGTGGCCGCGTTCGAGCCGCAGAACAACGCGGTGATCCTGGATGGCTGCCGGGTGGTCAAATACGACCGTCTGGTGGTGTCTCCGGGGCTCAAGCTGGACTGGGGCGCGGTCGAGGGGCTGGAGGAAACGCTGGGCCGCAACGGCGTGACCTCGAATTATCGCTATGACCTGGCACCTTATACCTGGCAGCTTGTCCAGGACCTGAAGGAAGGCCGGGCGCTGTTCACCCAGCCGCCGATGCCGATCAAATGCGCCGGCGCGCCGCAGAAGGCGATGTATCTGTCGGGCGATGCGTGGGTTCGGCGGGGCGTTCTGAAGGATGTCGACATCCAGTTCATGAACGCGGGTGGCGTGCTGTTCGGGGTCAAGGACTATGTCCCGGCGCTGATGGACTACGTCAAGAAGTACGACGCCACGCTGAACTTCTTCCACAATCTGGTTTCGGTGGACGGGCCCGCGAAAACTGCCACGCTCCGGGTGACCAAGCCCGACGCCGAGCCCGAGCAGGTGACGGTCGAGTTCGACATGATGCATGTCTGCCCGCCGCAGGTGGCGCCGGACTTCGTCCGGGTCTCGCCGCTGGCGGATACGGCGGGGTGGGTCGATGTCGATCAGACGACGCTGCGGCACAAGAGCTATGACAACATCTGGTCGCTGGGCGATGTGATGAACGCCCCGAACGCGAAAACCGCGGCCGCCGCGCGCAAGCAGGCGCCGACCGTGGCCGACAACATCGTGGCGGATATCGAAGGGCGCTCGCCGGTCGCTGCTTATGACGGCTATGGCTCGTGCCCTTTGACGGTGGAACGCGGCAAGATCGTGCTGGCCGAATTCGGGTATGGCGGTGTCCTGAAGCCCAGTTTTCCGAAATTCCTGATCGACGGCACCAGACCCAGCCGCGCGGCCTGGTTCCTGAAAGAAAAGCTGCTGCCGCCGGTCTATTGGTCGGCGATGCTGAAGGGCAAGGAATGGATGGCCAAGCCCGAGGCACTGAAGGTGGCAGCCGAATAAGAAACCTGACCTCCTCGAAACCGACGCCGGTGACACCGGCGCAAGTTCTGGCCTGTCTCTCCCGGATGTCAGGCCATGATCTGGCGGTCAGAGCCTCCTCGCTCTGACCGCCGCCTTTTCAGGACATGGACCCATGCAGAGCCTACTGAATTACTTCCCGATTCTTGATTGGGGTCGCCGATACGACCGCAATGCGCTGTCGAATGACCTGGTCGCGGCGGTGATCGTGACGATCATGCTGATCCCGCAATCGCTGGCCTATGCGCTGCTGGCGGGGCTGCCGCCCGAGGCGGGGATCTATGCCTCGATCGTGCCGATCATCCTCTATGCGATCTTCGGCACCAGCCGGGCGCTGGCGGTGGGTCCGGTGGCGGTGGTGTCGCTGCTGACCGCATCGGCCGTGGGGCAGGTGGCCGAGCAGGGCACAGCCGGCTATGCGGTTGCGGCGCTGACGCTGGCCTTCCTGTCGGGCGGCTTTCTTGTTCTGCTGGGCGTGTTCCGGCTGGGTTTTCTGGCCAACTTTCTCAGCCATCCGGTGATCGCGGGCTTCATCACCGCCTCGGGCATCCTGATCGCAACCAGCCAGCTGAAACACATTCTGGGGGTCAGCGCGCATGGGCATACCCTGCCGGAAATGCTGGGTTCGATCCTGGCGCATCTGGATCAGACCAACCCGATCACGGTGGTGATCGGCGTGCTGGCCACGGCGTTCCTGTTCTGGGTGCGCAAGAACCTCAAGCCGGCGCTGCGGCGCATGGGGGTTCCGCCGCTGCTGGCGGATGTGCTGACGAAGGCCGGGCCGGTGGCGGCGGTGGTGGCGACCACCTTGTCCGTCTGGGCCTTCGGGCTGGACGCGCGCGGCGTCAAGATCGTGGGCGAGGTGCCCCAGAGCCTGCCGCCGCTGACCCTGCCGGGGCTGTCCTCGGACCTGATCGGCGCGCTGTTGGTTCCCGCCATACTGATCTCGATCATCGGCTTCGTCGAAAGCATCTCGGTGGCGCAGACGCTGGCCGCCAAGAAACGCCAGCGTATCGACCCCGATCAGGAATTGATCGGCCTGGGCGCGGCCAATCTGGGCGCCGCATTCACCGGGGGATACCCCGTCACGGGGGGGTTCGCACGATCGGTAGTCAATTTCGATGCAGGCGCCGAAACGCCCGCGGCCGGTGCCTTCACTGCCATCGGGTTGGCGATTGCGGCGCTGTTCCTGACCCCTCTGGTCTATTTCCTGCCCAAGGCGACGCTGGCCGCGACGATCATCGTGGCGGTGCTCAGCCTGGTGGACCTGTCGATCCTGAAAAAGACCTGGGGCTATTCGCGCGCGGATTTCACCGCCGTCGCCGCCACCATCGCCCTGACCCTGCTGGCCGGGGTCGAGACCGGCGTGGCCAGCGGCGTGGCGATCTCGATCCTGCTGCACCTGTACAAGACCTCGCGCCCGCATGTGGCCGAGGTGGGGCTGGTGCCGGGCACCCAGCATTTCCGCAACATCAAGCGCCACAAGGTCGAGACCGACCCCACGCTGGTGACGCTGCGGGTGGATGAAAGCCTGTACTTCGTGAACGCCCGCTTCCTCGAAGACCTGATCCAGTCGCGCGTGACCGAGGGCTGCGAGATCCGCAACGTGGTGCTGATGTTCTCGGCGGTGAACGAGGTCGACTTCTCGGCGCTCGAAAGCCTCGAGGCGATCAATCATCGCCTGCGCGACATGGGCGTCGGCCTGCATCTGAGCGAGGTCAAAGGCCCGGTCATGGACCGGCTGAAACAGTCCCATTTCCTCGATGACCTGAACGGACAGGTCTTCCTGTCACAATATGACGCGTGGAAAACACTGACCGAACACGAACGGGTGTGCGTGGCGGAATAGTCCTGTCAGATCAGTTCTTCATGGGCCTTCCGTGCGATGGTTTCGATGACCTGGCGACCGGAGCGGCCCACCATGGAGTATTCCCATCGCCCGTCCTGCCAGAACACGATGCCCAAGTCGCCGTCGCGCCGGTATTGAAACGAGGTTTGAGCCGGGTCCGTGGTCAAATTGGCAAACAGGCTGAGGCGGTCGCCGGATTCGTTTTCATACAGGAAGAACGCCGCCGGGCCGTGGCCCAGCGGCAGCAGCCGCCCGCCGATCAGCCGGTAACCGGTGTCCCCCAACTCCGGTGCGATCACCGACGCGCCCAGCCGGTTGCTGAGCCAGGTTTGCAGATGATCGCGCTGATCGGCGAACACCTCGACCGGGTGCAGAACCTCGGGTGAATACAGGGCGTGTGCCGCCGCCGCCTGAACCGGTGCTTGCGCCATCAATGTCACGGGCGTGGCAGAATCCCGCGACAGGAACAGGCCACTGCCCAGACCCAAGGCAAAGATCGCCACCGCTGCGGCCAGCCGTCCGAACCCCGCGTGACTGGTGCCCCCGCGCGCCCCGCGCATCAGCCGGCCCAGTTGCGCGGGATCGGGCTGCGGCACCGAGGCGCGCACCATCTCCGCCTGCCGGATCATCTCCGCCAGCCGCGCGCGGTCGGTGGGATGCGCGACCAGATGGCGGTTCAGGCGGTCCTTCTGAGATGGCGTCAACTGGCCGTCGACAGCGGCCTGCATCAGGGTTTCAATGGTCGGTTCGGTCGTCATTTCACGCTCCGCAATCGTGATTTGCCCGCCTGTTCTTCCGGGGCTTGCAGCCTTGTCCTGGCCCGGGACAACCGAGACATGACGGTGCCCTGCGGGACACCCAGAAATCGGGCGGTCTCGGCATAGGTCAGCCCCGCGATGGTGACAGCCAGCAGAACAAGTTTCTGATCCTCCGGCAAGGCGTCGATCCGGCGCCAAAGCCAGCGCAGTTCCAACCGCTCTTCGGAGGTGGCCTCGGGCGAGACCAGTTGATCCAACGCCCGAGGATCGGTTTCGGGACGGGTCGCGGCGCGCCTCCGGTCATTGCGATGGCAATTGAGCAGGATTTTCATCGCCCAGGGCTTGACCGGGTGGCCCGGCCATCTGAGCCCCTTTTTCCGGATCGCGCGCAAAACCGCATCCTGCACCAGATCGTCGGCCTGGTCGCGATTCCGGGTCAGTGAAAACGCAAATCGCCACAGATCGGGCAGGGCGTCTTCGAGTTGCTGGTCGAATGTCCGTGTCATCGTCTAAGTCAAAGGCGGCCCGGTCGGACCGCCCCCTTGCGCCGCAATCAGGGCCGCGCGGTATGCCACACGCCCTTGACGCCGTCGCCGGTCATGTCTCCGGGTTGTTTGTCCTTGATCCACAGGTACAGCGGTTGTCCCTTGTAGGCGACCTGCATCGTGCCATCGTCGCGCTGGATCAACGAATAGTTCTTGGGCAGGTCGGTTCCCGCGGCTGCGGTCAGGGGCGGCCAGTTCACTGCGCATTGATCATAGCAGTTGGATTTGCCCGTTTCGTCCTTGTCGAACGTATAAAGGGTCATCTTGTTGGCATCCATCAAAATGGTCTGATCACCCAGTTTCCCGGTCAGGACCGGGGCATTGCCAGCGGCGGCGACGGTTGCAAGGGCGCATGCCATCAGGGTGGATGTGGTCAGCGCAAAAGAAGTGCGGGTCATTCGGGTGTTCCTCCGTGTCGGGCGTCTGCACCATCGCAGACATGACACTTACACGCAGGCGATCGGGTTTATTCCCCCGGGCCTGAATTTTTTTGAGCACAGCAAGGTCATGCGTGCCGCACCAAATGCCGGTTGATCGGACAAAGACAGCGGGATGTGGATGTCGCGCCGCAGCGTGGCGACATGCCGTTTGTCCAGATCCGATACAAAGGTCACATCGCGCATATAGATCGCGTAGATCGCGCGACCGTCGCGCGCGGTCAGCTTGAGATTGGCGATTTCGGCGGGAGTCGACAAGGAGTCACCCTTCGTCAGTGGGATCTGCGCACCGCCGTGGCACAGAAGACCGGCTGGTGCGGTCGAATAGGCGCGCTGCCCTGGCCGCGAGCTGCTGATGCCTGATGCCGTACGGCGTCGGATGTTCCGAGACGGGCGTATCGCGCAGGGCCTCGTCCGCGGCGCCCACCAGGTGGGTCAGGCTGACGCCCTCGGTCCGGGGCAGCTGAACCGCGACCTTGCGGGCAACGTATGTAAACTCGGCAACGGAGATCGCCCGCTGCCCGGGCGCCGGAGAGAAGGTCTGCGACGCGATTGGAACGCCGTTGATGCCGCGCCCGGATCGCCAAGCAACATTGCGACAGCAGGACCGGCGATACACCTGCCAAGGCCGGCGACTTTCACGCCGGTCACCGGAAGATCGGAGAATGGCTTGCGCATGGATCCTCCGGGAAGTTCTTTCACCCGGATGCCTACGGGACTTATTGACCCGCCAGCATCCAGCCCGCGGCCTTTTCCGCGATCATGATCGTGGGTGAATTGGTGTTGCCACTGGTGATCTCTGGCATGATCGAAGCATCGACCACGCGCAGCCCAATCACTCCCTTCATGCGCAAATGCGGATCGAGAACGGCGGTTTCATCATCCTCTCGGCCCATTTTGATCGTACCAACTGGGTGAAAGATCGTGCTGGCGATATCGCCTGCCAAACGGGCCAGTTCCTCGTCGGATTGATACTGAATGCCCGGCTTGAATTCTTCCGGCTCATAGGCTTCCATCGCCGGCTGAGCCATGATTTCGCGCACCTGCCGCAAGCTTAGAGCGGCAACCCTGCGATCTTCGTCTGTATCGAGATAATTGGGCTTAATCCGAGGCGGGTGACGGAAATCCGAAGACGCGATGCGGACATGCCCGCGGCTGGTCGGATTCAGGTTGCAAACACTGACGGTGATGGCGGGGAAATCATGCAGGTCTTCGCCAAACGCCTCAAGGCTCAACGGCTGAACGTGGTATTCGAGGTTGGCGTGCGGTCTTGCCGGATCAGACCGGGTGAAAGCCCCCAATTGGCTGGGCGACATGCTCATCGGGCCAGAGCGCTTCAGCACATATTCCAGTCCGATCTTGGCCTTGCCTATCAACGAATTGGCCAAGGTGTTCAGCGTCTTGGTGCCCTTGACCTTGTAGACCGCACGAATTTGCAGGTGATCCTGTAGGTTTTCACCCACATAGGGCGCATCCATGACGACATCAATTCCGTGCTTTTTCAGAAGCGCCGCCGGGCCGATCCCCGACAGTTGCAGGATTTGCGGCGAGTTCACGGCGCCAGCAGACAAAACCACCTCCTTTGTGGCCTCGACCGCAATGGGCTGTCCTTTGTGATGGACAACTGCGCCGGTACAATGCAACCGACCAGTCTCGCCTGTTTCGAAGGTCAACTTCTCGACCTGCGCCTGTGTCCAGATCGACAGGTTCGGGCGCGACTTGGCGGGGCGCAGAAACGCCTTGGAGGTATTCCAACGCCAGCCAGATCGCTGGTTGACGTCGAAGTAGCCAACCCCGGCATTGTCGCCGGTGTTGAAATCATCGGTCTTGGGGATGCCGTTTTCGACAGCGGCTTCGGCAAAACTGTCCAGAACATCCCAGCGCAGTCGCTGTTTTTCCACCCGCCATTCGCCGCCATGCCCGTGCAGATCGGAAAACCGGCTGTTGTCGCCGGTGCGTGGGTCGGCACCGTCATCCAACCGGTAGTGGTTCTCATGAGCCTTGAAGTCGGCCAGCGCGTTTTCCCAGTTCCATGCCTCTTCACCGGTGAGCTTGGCCCAGTTGTCATAGTCGCGGGCTTGGCCCCGCATATAGATCATCCCGTTGATCGAGGAGCACCCGCCGAGCGCCTTCCCGCGCGGGTAAAGCAGGCTTCGCCCGTTCAGCCCCTTGGCGGGTTCGGTTGTGTACATCCAGTCTGCGCGCGGGTTGCCGATGCAATAGAGATAGCCAACCGGAATGTGTATCCAAGGATAGGTGTCGGGCTTGCCCGCCTCAAGCAGCAAAACCCGGTTCCCGGGATCGGCGCTCAGCCTGTTGGCCAGCAGGCACCCGGCCGAGCCGCCGCCAATCACGATATAGTCGAACCTGTTTGCGCCGTCAGACATCCTTGTCTTCCACCTGTTCTGTCGTTGCTTCGCCATTTGCGCACCGGAAAGGAAACGGATTCCTGTTTACTGGTACGAGGCCCTTTTGATTCACCTCCGAGGGTGGGGCGGTTCACCCACCACCACACAACGCTGGTTCTACCGATCTCTGCGGGAGCGGCAGGCAAAAAGCTAATGACAATTTGCATAATGCCATATGAGTAAGTTCTACATAGACCGGTTTTCGAGCCTTATCACCATCCTGATCTTCGTGACGGTGGCCCGTGAAGGCAGTGTTTCACGCGCAGCCGAGGTGTTGAACCTGACACAGCCGGCCATCAGCCATCAATTCAAGGGTCTTGCCGAAGAAAAGGGGCTTACCTTGTTCAACCGAAACAGCAACCGGGTTGCAGATCACTCATGACGACACTGCGGTTTTGGCGAAGGCTCAACAAGTGCTCGATGCAGTCAGTGATTTCCAGCGCAGTCCCCACCAGCGCCTGCTCGCCTCCCTGCTCATACAATTCCTTGAACCGGTAGAAGCTGTCCCGGCTGTATCCCATTACCTTGCAGGCTTGCGAAACGCTGCCGAGCTGTTTGGCCAGTTCCAGCAGCCCCAGCTTCGGTTTGATGATGTTTTCCTGAATGCTTGTCATTGATCGACACTCCTTACTTGCGCTCCAAAAGAGCAGAAATGTCAGATCAAGTCGTGTGTTTTACAGATAAGGACGTCAGACACTTTGTGAAACGCACTTGGAAGCTTGTTGTTTGGTCCAGCGGCTGTGTTGCGCGAGGCCAAGCCGCCCCAAAGCGTGATTTCGCCAGCCGCGCATGAGCACAAGACAACTTTTTGCATTGTGGGATGGGCTTCAAACACTGGAGGTGACAATATCGGCCTGGCTGTTGCGAAGACCCTGCAAGGCGCAACCTTGCCGCCTTCGTTTCTTGTCGCGTTCCACGCCAAAAACGTTGGGAAAGACGTTCAGACAACCTACGATCTGAACCCGGGTGATGACAAGAAACTACACTGGATCAAGGACGGCGATACGCGTCGCTTCATCGGCTTTAACTCTCTTGGCGAGCACCCCGAAACGATGGTCGAGTTCTTCAACACGCATATTGGGGTGACGGCATCCCGGCTTTCTGTTCTTTGGTCATCCCAAAAATCTGGGCTTCCGCGAAACGGCTCTTTCGCATTCGTTTGCTTCTTCAAGAGTTCGTTTGCTCCTTTAAGAGGTTGAGCAAACTCTACATCAGATCGAGGGAAGTTTCGGGGGTAGGTCACGTCCGCTGCCATCATGCCGGACACCATGGCAATCTTCTTGATCCGGTGATCGGTCACGGAAGCCGACGCGATGATCGAACCGCCCTGACAAACGCCCAGACCGTAGATTTCATCTACGAACGGACGCGTGCCAAGGTAAGACACAGCGTCCGAAGTGTTTTCGATCAACCGCTTCCACGACAAATGGCGTGGGTACGGCTCTGATCGTCGTTGGCGGCGCCGCGCGTCTGCATCTGCCAAACGGCGGTCCACATACGGTTATGTCAGATCCGGACTTCTTGCCTGACAACATCGTTCCAACAGCCCGCGCATCGATGGCGCAATGGGGACTCTGCGCCTCTGAAACATCGGCAAACTGGACTTACGCCAACCCGCCAGCCCTCTTGCAGCCCGGTCCACGCCTGGGCACGTACAGAACCGGTACCAACACCCTGCTGGACGATGAACCGGGCAAATCGCAGTTATCGATGGAAGACTTTGCCGTTGCGCTGGGTCACGAGGCACAATCAGCCAATTTCCGGCGGGCTGCGTTCACGGTCGGTTACGAGCACTCGTTCATGAGCGCAGGGGAAAGGCAGACCGGCCAGCCGACCAGGAACCCGCGGGTGTATGTCAGACCAAGTAAACCGTTTCACCGGTTTCAATTGCCTGTTGCGCCGCTTGCCCCATCCTGACAGCCCAGAGGCCGTCCTTCAAACTCACATCCGGTTTTGTCTTTTCGCCACGAAGAACGGCCAGGAATCCTTTGTGCTGATAGTAGGTCGACCCATTGTGATCCCCTGCCGCCAAAAGGGTGGGGTCCACCGGAACGTCCATTGATACCGGACCTTTGGGACTGCGCGGGCTCAGGATCACCTGCGGCAGTGGCGGAGTTCCCAAATGATCGGGCCAGAATCGTCCGGGCCCGGGAACAAACGCCTCGATCTTGGCGTCCGGTCCGACGGCCGATATTTCTTCCTGATAGCGTGAGCCTTCGGCAAACATGCAAAGCTCCAACATCGCGCGCGCTCCCGAAGCAAAGTCGACCAGAACATAGCCGTGATCCAGAATATCCGGGGTTTGACCGTCGTAACGCTCGTCTAGATGGTTCACCGCCTGCCCACCGCTTGCCGTGATACGCACCGGATCGGATTGCAATATCAGACGCATCAGGTCGAAGAAGTGGCAGCATTTCTCGACAAAAGTGCCACCAGTATTTCGGTTGAACCGGTTCCAGTTGCCGACCTTGTCCAGGAATGGAAAACGATGCTCGCGGATCGACAGCATTTTCACCCCACCCGTCGCCTCGGCTTTCTCGATCAAAGCAGCAATAGGGGGCATGTACCGGTATTCCATCGCAACCCAAATCGGGCAGGGGTAGTCGCGCTGCAACTGCTCGAGTCGGGGCGCGTCTTGCGGGTCGGTGAACAATGGTTTTTCTACCAGAAGCGGCAGAGGACGCGTTTCAGCGATCTCGCAGATCTGGTCCACATGAAGATGGTTCGGGCTGACAATGACGACGCAGTCCAGTTCCTCTACCGCCAGAAGATCTTGGACGGAACCTACCATGGTTGCAGCTGGCGCAATTGCCTTGGCGGCTTTTGCCATCTCCTGATCGGGTTCATAGATCGCAGCCACACTGGTACCTTCCAGCAACCCGATGTTGTGCAGGTGCTCTTGCCCCATCATTCCGCATCCAATCAGCCCGTAATTGATGGTCCGGGTCATGTGCGATTCCTTTTACTTCAGACGTTGGACGTAGTTGGCCCGATCCGGGTCGAACCATGTTTTTGAGAATTCAACGGGTTCGGCGTTTTCCGACCAGCTGAACCGCTCGATATAACCGACTGCTTGGCCTGCTGGCTTGGTGAAGTCAGAAGGCGTCCAGTCCGGTAGGGGCCGGACCGAAACCCTGTCTTCGGCTCTTGCGATCCAAAAGCCCAACTGGCGCTGATAATAGCGATAGAGCGAGTCGGACAGCAGGCTCTGGTCGATCAGGCCCGCTGATTCGTCCAGCCAGATTTCTTCGACGGCGATGATTGTATCATTCAGGTAGCGCATCCGCCGGACGCGCGAACCAGCATCAGAAGCACCAAATTTGGGCAGGTCGGCCGGCTTATTCAGATGGTCAACCGACAGGATATCAGCACGTGGCAGGCCACCCCCTTCAGGCAGTTCCAGCCTGAACATTGCATAGACGCTGTTTTGTGTGCCGGTCTCGCGGATGTAGTTGCCCGAGCCTTGGATACGCTCCAACATTCCCTTTTTTTCTAGCTCAGAGAGCGATTTTCGCAGAGTTCCAACCGAGACATTCAGCTCTGCGGCCATTTCGCGCTCGGGTGGCAAGCGCTCACCTTCAATAAGGCGACCAGCCGCGATGTCACGGATCAGAAGTTCCGCGATCTGAATAAATACCGGCAGGGCATTAGGGTTTCGGTTGGATGCAGGCACGGCAGACGCTTCACTCGGTCGCAGGAAAAATTGATACACTATTGATCTACATCAAAGCGATTGCTACGCAAGAGGAAAGTCAAAGATGTACGGAGCGTGAATCAAATGAGCATCGTCCCCATCACATCCCCCGATCTGGATGCGGCCGAAGTTTCGTGGTTTGCCGCGCTGTGTTCAGATGATTACCAGTTCCTTGGCGTCCCTGATGGCGACCTGCGGTCGAGTTGGGAGCATTGCTCGAGCATTGTGAAAGAGGCCGAAGCGCAGGGATTCCGCAACATCCTCTGCCCGTCCTCCTATCAGGTCGGTCAAGACACGTTGAGCTTTGTCGCCGGCTGCGCCCCGATCACCGACCGGATCAACCTGCTGGCCGCCGTGCGCTGTGGTGAGATGCAACCGATCATGCTGGCCCGCACCATCGCAACGCTAGATCACATGCTGAAGGGGCGGTTGACGGTCAACATCATCTCATCCGACTTTCCCGGTGAGAAGGCCGACAGCGCGTTCCGTTATCAGCGCTCTCGCGAAGTGGTGGAGATTCTGAAACAGGCCTGGACGCAGGATGAGATCAATCATGCAGGCGAGGTCTATAACTTCTCGGGCCTGACTACTGACCCGGCCAAGCCATACCAGACCGGCGGCCCGCTGCTTTATTTCGGCGGCTATTCTCCTTCCGCTTTGAACCTGTGTGGCGAGCATTGTGACGTCTACCTGATGTGGCCTGAAACCAAGGACCAACTGGCCGAGCGGATGAAGGCTGTTCACGCCGTCGCTGAAAACTACGACCGCACGCTGGATTACGGGTTGCGTGTCCATATGATCGTTCGCGATACCGAGGCTGAGGCACAGGAATACGCGGATTACATCGTCTCGAAGCTGGACGACGAATACGGTCGTGCCATCCGCGAACGGGCGCTGGATTCGACCTCGCTGGGCGTGGCGCACCAGGCCAGGAACCGCGATCTGGCGGATGAGTACGGCTATGTCGAACCCGGTCTCTGGACCGGTGTTGGCCGGGCGCGGTCTGGCTGCGGTGCCGCTCTGGTCGGATCAACCGATCAGGTTATGTCGAAGATCGAGGAATACCAGAAGATGGGCATCCGCGCTTTCATCTTCTCGGGCTACCCGCATCTGGACGAAGCCCGCCATTTCGGTGCCCGCGTGTTGCCAAACCTGAAAACCTGCTCCCTTCCCGAAGCTTACGGAAGGGTTCCAGATACGACCCCGGCCACACCGCTGGGCAAAGGAGAACGCCGCTGATGCAACGTGTGAAACTATCTGACTCGCTGGAAATGAGCCGCCTTGTCTATGGCATGTGGCGGTTGGGCGATGACAGTGACACGTCCGCGGGCCATGTCGAGGCCAAGATTCAGGCCTGTCTGGATCAGGGTATCACCACCTTCGATCAGGCCGACATCTATGGCGGCTATCAGGCCGAGGCCGTGCTGGGCGCGGCCCTGCGCGCCAATCCAAGCCTGCGTCAGAAGATGGAGATCGTCACCAAGTGCGACATCGTCGCGCCGGTTGGCCGTTACGCGGATGCGAAGGTAAAATACTACGACACCTCGCGCGCCCACATACTGAAATCGGTCGAAACGTCGCTGTCGGAAATGGCGATTGACCACATCGATCTGCTGTTGATCCACCGTCCAGATCCGATGATGGACCACCATGAAACCGGAGCCGCCCTGGATGAGGTTGTCGCCAGCGGCAAGATTGGCGCGGTGGGCGTGTCCAACTTCCGCCCGTGGGATTGGTCGTTGCTGCAATCGGCGATGAAAGCGCAGTTGGTCACCAACCAGATCGAAATTTCTCTGGGTGAGATCAGCCCCTTCACCAACGGGGACCTGGCGTTTCACCAACTGCATGGCCATCCGGTGATGGCATGGTCGCCGCTGGGTGGAGGCCTGTTGATGGCCGGAAACCCACCGGTTGGGGTCGTCGCCGACGAAATCGCAGCCGGGTTCGGCGTGGATCGCGCCGCCGTCGCAGTGGCGTTTCTGCTGGCCCATCCGGCCAACATCCTGCCGGTTCTGGGCACCAACAATCTGGACCGGATCAAACGCGCCTCGGACGCATTGAAAGTCAAACTGGATCGCGAAAGCTGGTTCCGCCTGTACGAGGCGGCACTGGGGCATGAGGTACCATGATGAACGCAATCTCAAAGGACATGACCCGCACCTTCATTCCGCATAAGGACGACACACGCACCCTGCGCGACGCCTTCGGCCGCTTTGCAACCGGCGTCACGATCGTGACTTGCGACAGCGCGGACGGGCCGGTCTGCATCACCGCCAATAGCTTTTCGTCCCTATCGCTCGACCCACCGCTGATCATGTGGGCCGGAGACCGCAACTCGCGCCGCTTCCCCTATTTCCACAAGGCGCGCCATTTCAGCGTCCACGTGCTGTCCGCGGAACAGGCCGAGCTGTGTTTCGGCTGCTCGAAAGACGCCTTTGCACTGCGGGACATCCGCCACGAGCGCTGTGAGAACGGGACACCGGTGTTGGCGGACTGCCTGGCGCGATTCGAATGCGAACAGCACGCGTATCACGATGCAGGCGATCACGTTATTGTAGTTGGAAAGGTTCTCAGGGCCAGCATGTCGGATGGAGACGCGCTGACCTTTTATGCCGGGAAACTCGGCCAATTCGCGAAAACCTAAGCGCGATTTGATGACCGTGGGGGACACCCGCGGCTGAACAAGGGAGGATCCGCATGGGCGGACTGGCATCGGTGCTTGCGCCGATTGCATTCGTGAACGAAACCGTGCTGCGTCTGGGCCGCGCGGTTGGTGTTGTTGCGATTGCGCTCATGGTGATCGCAATCCTGATCCAGGTGTTTTTCCGATACGTTCTGGGCAATGCGCTGCCGTGGCCGGATGAGGCCGCGCGGTTCTGCATGTTGTGGATGACCGGTCTTATGGCGCCCACCGCCTTTCGGCGCGGCGGCTTTGTGGCCATAGACATGCTGGAACGCTTCCTTCCCCGTATCATCGGTCAAACGCTGAATCTGTTCCTGCTTTTGATCGCGCTCGCCGTCCTGCTGGTCGCCGTCAACATCGGCTGGTCCGAGGTTACCGGCTTTGGCGGCAGATTCGCCACCGCCGCGCTGTATCTGCCCACCACTTTCGGGTTCGACGAATGGTATCGCATTCCGCGCAGTTGGATGATGGCATCGCTGCTGGTGGGGATCATCCTGCTGATCTCGGTGAATATCGAGCTGATCCTGAGATCCTTCATTATTCTGCTGGGCGGCGGCCACCTGTTGCCCGAAATTCCCGATGCGGCAGTGGGGGCCGAATAAATGCTGATCTGGTTCCTGCCCACCTTCCTGATTTTCCTGCTGATCGGCCTGCCGGTCTTTTTCGCTTTGCTCGCGGCGCCCGGAATCCTGCTGTGGCTGAACGGCCAGACAAACGACATCACGCTGCTCTATCGCAATGTCTATAACGGCATGGACAGCTTCCCTCTGATGGCGATCCCCTTCTTCATGCTGGCCGGAGAGCTCATGAACCGAGGCGGCATCACCATCCGCCTTGTCGAGTTTTCCCAAGCTCTGATGGGCCATCTGCGCGGTGGTCTGGCGCATGTGAACGTCCTCAGTTCGATTCTGTTCGCAGGCCTGTCCGGGTCCGCCGTGGCGGACACCTCGGCGCTAGGGTCGATGCTGATCCCGGCGATGGAGAAACAGGGCTATACCCGCAAATTCGCCGCCGCGATCACGGCGGCAAGCTCCGTGATCGGGCCGATCATTCCGCCCTCGGGCATCATGATCATCTATGCCTATGTGATGGGCGAAAGCGTGGCCGCATTGTTCCTTGCGGGTATCGTTCCGGGCGTGATGGTCGGTGTCGGTCTGATGCTGATGATCAAACTGATGGCCGACCGCTACGACTTCCCCGTCGCCAGCCGCAAATACACATGGTCCGAGAGGCGTCAGGCCAGTTTGAAGGCCTTCTTCCCACTTTTGACACCGGTCATCATTCTGGGCGGTATTCTGGGTGGTATCTTTACACCGACCGAGGCTGCGGCAGTCGCTGTGGGCTATGCCTTCATCATCGGTTTCTTCGTCCTGCGCACACTGACATGGAAAGAAGTTCCCGAGGTGCTCAGCAACGCAGGCATGACCTCGGCCGTTGTTCTTCTGCTGGTCGGCGCGGCAATGGCGTTCAAAACGGTTGTCAGCCTCAGCCATGCGCCGGAACAACTGGCCTCGCTGATCCTCAGCCTGTCGGAAAACCCGCTGATCCTTCTGTTCCTGATCAACCTGCTACTGTTCATCGTCGGCATGTTCCTGGACGCAGGCCCCGCGATCATCATCCTTGGACCAATCCTTGGCCCGATCTTTACCAGCCTCGGTGTCGACCCGATCCATTTCGCCATCATCATGAGCGTCAACCTGACCGTCGGCCTCGCCACCCCGCCAATGGGCTTGGTGCTATTCGTGGCTGCCGCCGTATCGCGCGAACGGGTTGAAACCATCGCCAAGGCAATCCTGCCGTTCCTGGCGGTCGAAATCATCGTGATTTTCCTGATCACCTACATACCCGCACTATCCATGACGATCCCGAGGATAACGGGATTTGCCAACTAACTGAGTTTCACAGGGAGGAAACGCATGCTCAGAGAATTCATCAAAACCGCAGCGGTGGCCACATCGCTGGTGGCGGCGTCCGCCATGGCTGCGACAGCCGCCGATTATACGCTGCGCGCAACCGCAAATTCGAACGAAAACGATGAGGATTATGATGGGCTGATCGTCTTCAAGAACTATGTCGAATCTGCCTCGAACGGCGCGATCGAGGTCGAGCTTTTCATCGGCACACAGCTCTGCTCGAACGGGGCCGAATGTTTGCAGGGCGTGGCAGACGGCACCATCGACATCTACATCTCGACCTCGGGCGGTGCCTCAGGCATCTTTCCCTACGTGCAGGTTCTGGACCTGCCCTATCTGATGGCCGATGACCGCATTGCCGAGCATGTCCTGTCGGGCGACTTCACCCGTACCATGCGTGACATGGCGCTTGAGGACTCGGGCGGCGCGATCCGTCTGATGACCATCGGCAACACCGGCGGCTGGCGCAACTTTGCCAACACCCAGCGCCGCATTGCCGAGCCTGCGGATATGGAAGGTTTGAAAATCCGTACCGTGGTCGCCGATCTGCCGCAGGAACTGGTCAAGGCGTTGGGCGCTTCGCCTACCCCGATCCCGTGGCCGGAACTGTTCACCAGCTTCCAGACCGGTGTCGTTGAAGGATCCAAGAACGGCATCACCGACATCATGGGCATGAAATTCCCGGATGCGGGCTTGCAATATGTAACGCTGGACGGCCATGCCTATATGGGCGCACTGTGGTGGATGAACAACGCCAAGTTCCAAGAGATGCCCGAGGATATGCGCCGCGTCGTGGTCGACGGGTTCTATGCGTTGCAACAGGCCACTTTTGCATCCCCCAAGCGCAAGTCGATCCAAGCCTATGAGGATTTCGTCGCCGGCGGCGGAGACCTCTATGTGCTGACACCCGACCAGAAGGCTGCGTTCAAAGAGGCCGCAACGCCAGTGTATGATTGGTTCCAGTCCAACGTTGCGCGTGGCGATGAAATCTTTGCTGCACTGACCGAAGCGGTCGCGGCGGCTGAAGCGGACGTCAACGCCGCTCGCGATGCAGATCTGAAGTGAACGGTTGGGCCGGGCTTTGCGGCCTGGCCCTCACCGAAACGGGTACATCCACCCTTTGTAGTCGTTGACCAGAACATGCGCCTTTTCGATCTGCTCCGGCGACATTTTCTTGACCACTTCCTCAAGGCTGATCGCCGCGTCGGGGTCGCCGCCAATGGCGCTGAGCGTGTACCACATATAGGCTCGCACCAGATCGGGCGCGGGCATGCCCAGACCCAATTCATAATACCAGCCAACGCCCGACTGCGCCCCCGGATGCCCCTTCATCGAGGCGCGCAGATACCATTCAAAGGCCCGTTCGTAATCCTGCTCGACCCCGAGACCCAGCCCGTACATCACGCCGATCAACTCCTCGGCCTCGGCGTTGCCCGAGCGCGCGGCTGGAAGAAGTTCCTTGCGTGCGGCTGCAAACTGTCCGGCTTCCATCATATCGCGCGCTTGCTCCAGTTCAGCCAGAGCCGGAGAAGCAAATACGCAAAGGGCAAAAACAAGCTGGCGCATGGGATCGTTGCTTTCTTCTGGGTCGGGGCCGCTGCGGCACAGGATTTGCCGCGCCCGCTGACCGATGATGACTTTATCCCCTTTGATATGGAACAGGCCGCCATCGGTCATCAACTGTTTTACGACCCGATCCTTTCAGGCAACCGCAACATCGCCTGCGCCCATTGTCACCACCCGGATTTCGGCACCTCGGACGGGTTGTCACTTGGCATAGGAGAAGGCGGGCAGGGGTTGGGACCGGACCGCACACCCGGCACCGGGGCCGACAGAATACGCAAACGCATCCCCCGCAACTCACCGGGCCTATGGAACCTTGGGGCCAAGGACATACATACCGTCTTTCATGACGGCAGGCTGAGCATTTCCGACGTCTACGGAAACGGCTTCAATTCCCCTGCGCAGGAGTGGCTGCCCGAGGGCCTGAATTCTCTGCTTGCGGCACAGGCTCTTTTTCCCCTGACCTCCCAATTCGAGATGGCGGGCAATGTGGCCGAAAATGAGGTCACGGGCGCGGTGCATGATCGTATCGACAAGGGCTGGCCCATTCTGGCGAAACGCGTCCGCACCGATCCGCGCTATGGTCCGGCCATCGTCGCCGCCTTTGATGAGGTCGAGACGACCGAGGACATCACGATCACGCAAGTCGCCAACGCTCTGGCCGCTTTCATGGCGATCGAGTGGCGCAGCACCGACAGCCCGTTTGACCACTATCTTGCGGGCGACTCGAATGCCCTTTCAACAGTACAAATCGAGGGGATGAAGCTTTTCTACGGCAAAGCCCGCTGCTCGACCTGCCACACTGGGCCGCTCATGTCAGATCAGAAGTTCCATGCGTTGGGTTTGCCGCCCTTTGGGCCGGGTCGCACACGACAATGGGACCCCTTCGTCCGGGATGTGGGCCGCATGGGTGAAAGCAACCGCCTTGAGGATGCTTACAGGTTCCGTACCCCGATGCTGCGCAACGTTGCCCTGACCGCGCCTTACGGGCACAATGGCGCGTTCCCCGATCTTGAAAGCGTCATTCGCCATCATTTGGACCCGCAGGCAAGCCTGGACAAATGGACCCCACAAATGGCTGCCTTACCCCAGGTGCCGTGGTTGCAAGAAACGGATTTCCTGGTTTGGCAGGACCACTATGAAATGGAACGTCAACGCAAGAAAATCGATATTGATCCGATCCAGCTTGCGGAACTGGAAATACAAAATCTGATTGCGTTTCTGCATTCGTTGACAGGTCGCAGCGTAGACTCTCCGATATTCGGTGTGCCGAAAGGGTTTACCCCTTAGGCTCTGGACCCATTAACTTGATTGCCACCATCCCGGCTGCGTGACTCAAACCCCTGAGTTTCAGGGGGCGATGATGAGCAGTCTATTCTGGCTGACGGACGAACAGATGGAGCGTCTTCGGCCTTGCTTTACGAAGAGCCATGGCAAGCCGCAGGTTGATGAGCGGCGTGTGTTGAGCGGCATTATTTTCATTAACCGTAATGGGTTGCGGTGGTCTGATGCACCTCGAGAGTATGGGCCGCCGAAGACACTCTACAACCGGTGGAAGCGGTGGAGCGAAATGGGTGTGTTCGCTCGGATTATGGCCGGGCTGGCTGCGGGGGGGACCGATCACAAACCATCATGATTGACGCAACCTATCTCAAAGCGCACCGCACGGCCTCCAGCCTGCGGTTGAAAAGGGGGGCGCGGCAGGCTGATCGGGCGAACCAAGGGCGGCATGAACACGAAGTTGCATGCCGTTACCGATAGTCTCGGACGCCCGATACGCTTCTTCCTATCCGCTGGGCAGGTTAGCGATTACACGGGTGCCAGGGCCCTGGTGAACAGCCTTCCATCAGCTGAGTGGTTACTGGGTGATCGCGGCTACGACGCGGATTGGTTCCGCGAAGCCCTGACAGACAAGGGAATAAAGCCCTGCATTTCAGGTCGAAAATCGCGCGACAAACCTGTCCGCTACGACAAGCGCTGCTACAAACGCGGCAACAGGATAGAGATCATATTCGGACACCTGAAGGACTGGCGCCGTGTCGCCACTCGCTATGATAGATGCCCCAAGGTCTTCCTCTCGGCCATCGCACTCGCAGCTACCGTCTTGTTCTGGTTGTAAATCAATGAGTCTAGAGCCTAATGCTCAGGTTCAACGAACCTCGGATCACTGTCTTGAAAACAACAAAGGCGCCCATGGGCGCCTTGATTTATTGGTCGGAGTGAGAGGATTCGAACCTCCGACCCCTGCCTCCCGAAGACAGTGCTCTACCAGGCTGAGCTACACTCCGACCGTGGCGGGTGATCTATACGCGGTGCGTCTGATGCGCAAGAGGATTCTGTATTGCGATCACCCGAATCTTTCGATCTCAACAACCGAAAAAACATGGCAGCGGAGCAATGGGCTCGGAACCCGGTGATCTGAGCGGGTCGCCGGGTTCACGGTTCGAAAAACGCACGTTTTCAAGATTGCGTTCTTCTGGTTGACCGGCGCGCAAGTGTTCCGCCAACCTGTTTGCCCCTGCCGGGCAGGTCGTGATTGCACCGGTCCAAGACGTCGACTGGTTCGCAGGCACTTTGAAAGACAAGGGAATCGCAAGCCTTTGCGGCGGAAACCCAGTGGTTGTCTTGTCCGCTCTCGCCCGCGCAGCCATCGTCATGAATTGGCTGCGAAGCCTCCCAGGCAATCACGGCAAGGGATCCGTTTTGTACAGACGAATTTTGGTTCCACCATGGTCGACGACCGGCCCCGGCGCCAGCAAAGGCAGACGTGTGGCCCGGGCAAGCCCCGGAGCGCTGGTGATCACGCCGACCCGCCATCCCCTGAACCGGTTCATCAGGGTTTTGCCCATGGCACCATAGACCGACCGCAAGCGTCTTTCGTCACCAATTCGCGCCCCGTAGGGCGGGTTCACAATGACCAGCCCCGCAGGACCTTCGGGGGGTCTTATGTCACTAACGGAACGCTGTTGAAACCGTGTCACATCACTGACCTGGGCCCTTTCGGTATTGGCAGTCGCCGCGTCAACCGCGCCGGAGTTGCGATCCGAGCCGTAGAAGGTAAGCGCGCATTCCGCCGTCTTCGATTCCCGTCGCATTTCCTGCCACTGATCAGGGTCAAAGCCCACCAGGTCTTCGAATGCAAAACTGCGGGAGCGGCCAGGGCGCAGGCCCAGAGCGATCTCGGCGGCCTCGATCACGAAGGTACCCGATCCGCACATCGGGTCCAGTACGGGTTCGTCGCCCGAGTAGCCACACTCTCTCAGAAACATGGCGGCCATTGTTTCGCGCATTGGAGCCTTGGCAATGGCTTCCTTGTGGCCGCGCTTGTGCAACAACTCGCCAGAACTGTCGACCGAGATCGTGCAGATGTCTTTCTCGATTCGAAGCAAGACCCGAAGGTTCGCGTCGGATGAAATCGAGGCGCCCAATGTCTCGGATATTGCCCGCTCGATCCTCTGACGCGCTGCCCCGGCGTGATAAATTCTGGATTTGCGGCTGATGGCTTCCACCTTGACCGGCACGTCAGGACGCAAAACGGTGCCCCAAGGGAATTTCCGAGCACGTTTGTCCAATTGGGCAAGGTGCACGGCGGGGAAACTGCCCAGTCGCACCAGAACCTTGTTGGCGCCGCGCAGTGTCAGATTGGCGCGCCAGACCTCGGGCCATGAACCCCAGCATGTCACGCCGCCCGGTACAGTTCTGACCTGCGCGAATCCGTTGAGTTCCGCCTCGTCACCGAGAGGCGCTTCGAGGCCCGGCGTGGCAACCAGAAAGATTTCCAAATCTGTGTCTTTTTCCATTCCGGTTGCTTACACTGGAACCTTGGTGGGCGCGATATGCAATTATGCGCCATGGATTCAGAAGAAATGACCGATCAATCGCAGGATTGTGTGGTTCGCCCTCAAGTTTTGGCGGTAACAGGTTTGCGTTTGTGACCTTCCCCGAGTAAAGGGTCCTTGATCGGAAATACGCCTGCGGAATTTGGACCGTTTTCGACGCTTTTGCGACGGAGGTTCGAAAAAACCGCGCTATTGCATGACCCCGAAAGGGCGTTGGCAGAGCTGGCGCAGAAAAGAGGCTTGGAAGAACGTAGCAACATGCAAACTTTCAAACTGAAAAAAGGCCTGGATCTGCCGGTGGAAGGCGCTCCTGACCAGACCATTCACCCGGGCCCGGAATACTCGACCGTAGGCGTCCTGGGCGGTGACTACATCGGCCTGAAACCCAAGATGCTGGTGCAGGAAGGCGACAGTGTTGTGCGTGGCACGCCGCTGTTCTGCCACAAGGACGCGCCTGACGCGATGATGGTCGCCCCGGTCAGTGGCAGAGTCGTCGCGATCAACCGTGGTGCCCGTCGGGTGCTGCAAAGCGTCGTGATCGAAGTGACCGACGCCAATGACGCCGGGCTGGATTTCTCGGGCATAGGGGATGCTGACAGCGCTGAAGGCGTGACAGCCAAGCTGTGCGCCGCCGGCCTGTGGACGTCGTTCCGCACGCGTCCCTATTCGAAAATGCCGGAGCCCGGCATCAAACCGGATGCGATCTTTGTCACCGCCATGGACAGTGACCCGCTGGCCCCTGACGCTGCCACGATCATTGCCGAGGCGCCCGAAGAATTTAACGCCGGTTTGGCGGCAGTCAGCACACTGACCGAGGGCAAAACCTATCTTTGCCAAAAAGAGGGTGACACGATACCCGGCGCAGATGTCGCCGGTGTCGAAACCGCATCTTTCGCAGGTCCACACCCATCGGGCCTGGCCGGAACGCATATTCACTTTCTCGAACCCCTTGCAGGCGACAAGCAGGTCTGGACCATCGGGTATCAGGATGTCATCGCCATTGGCCGCCTGATGCAGACCGGTCATCTGGATCCGAATGTCGTGATTGCCCTGACGGGGCCGTGTGCGCGTCAACCGCGTTTGATCCGTACCGTGATGGGCGCATCAACTGACGATCTGACCCGCGACGAAGTCAATGTAGACGGCACGCCCCGCATCATTTCGGGTTCGATCCTGTCGGGCCGGCACGCTGAGGGCCCGACCGCCTATCTGGGCCGGTTCGCGCGCCAGATCAGCATCATCCGTGAAGATCCCGATCAAATCCCGTTGGGCTGGATTCGTCCGATGCCGTCGAAATATGCGGTGCAGCCTGTATTGGGTTCGGCATTCGCCAAGAAGCTGTATGCGTTCACATCCAACCTGAACGGCGGTCGTCGTGCCATGGTGCCCACAGGTGTTTTCGAAGACCTGATGCCGCAGGACTATCTGCCCACTCAGTTGCTGCGGGCGCTGCTGGTAATGGATACGGACACTGCCCAGGCCCTGGGTGCGCTGGAGCTGGACGAAGAGGATCTGGGCCTTGTGGGCTTTGCCTGTCCGGCGAAATATGAATACGGGCTGGCGCTGCGCGACTGCCTGACCAAAATTGAAAAGGAGGGCTGAGCCGAATGGGTTTGCGCAGCTTCTTTGACAGGATCGAGCCGAACTTTACCAAGGGCGGCAAGTACGAGAAGTTCTTTCCCATCTACGAGATGGTGGAAAGCTTTATCTACACTCCGAAAACCGTGACCACGGTGGCGCCGCACGCGCGGTCTTACGTGGATATGAAACGGATCATGACCTATGTCGTGATCGCGACGATCCCCTGTATCTTATGGGGGATGTGGAACACTGGTTATCAGGCAAACTCGGCGATTGCTTTGCTGGGTCCGGAATCGGCCACCGGCTGGCGGATTGCCTTGTTGCAGATGTTCGGAATTTCGCTGGACCCGTCCAGCATCTTTGCCAACGTCATGCATGGTCTGATGTATTTCCTTCCGATCTACATCGTCACGCTGGTCGCGGGCGGTATCTTCGAGGTCATCTTTGCCACCGTGCGCGGCCACGAGGTGAACGAAGGCTTCCTTGTGACATCAATGCTGTACACGCTGATCATGCCTGCAACCACTCCCCTGTGGCAGGTGGCTTTGGGCATCATCTTCGGTGTTGTGATCGGTAAGGAAGTGTTCGGGGGCACCGGCAAGAACTTTCTCAACCCCGCGCTTGTGGGGCGGGCGTTTTTGTATTTCGCCTATCCGGCGCAGATGTCGGGTGATGCAGTCTGGACACCCGTTGACGGGTTCTCGGGCGCGACTGCATTGGGCGTGTCTGCGGCCGAAGGCGTGCAGGCGCTGGCCGCCGAAGGCATAACCTGGTCGAGCGCGTTTTTCGGCACCATTCAAGGCAGCTTTGGCGAGACATCGACACTGGCCTGCATGATCGGTCTGGCCTTCCTTCTGATGACCAAGATCGCCAACTACCGCCTGATTGTGGGCTGTCTGGCCGGTACCATCGGCTTTACTTTGTTGCTGAACCTGATCGGATCGGACACCAATCCGATGTTCGCGATGCCATGGTACTGGCATATCGTGTTGGGTGGCTATGCTTTCGGCCTGGCCTTTATGGTGACTGAACCGGTTTCGGCCAGCCACACCAATGTGGGTCGCTATATCTACGGCGCGCTGATCGGTGTCATGGTCGTGATGATCCGCGTGATCAACCCGGCTTTCCCCGAAGGCATGATGCTGGCAATCCTGTTCGGCAACGTCTTTGCACCGCTGATCGACTATTTCGTCGTGCAAGCCAACATCAAACGGAGGGCGCGTCGCCATGTCTGATACGCAATCCCCAGATCAAAACGAGGCACCCAAGGGCGTACTGGCCAAATTCCTGGCGGCCTCGCCGGATTCTGTTGGCAAGACGATCTTCATCGCCGTTGCCGTCTGTCTGGTCGCCTCGATGGTTGTGTCCGCGGCCGCAGTCAGCCTGCGCCCGGTGCAAGAGGCCAACCGCCTGAAGGACAAACAGGTAAACGTTCTGCAAGTTGCGGGCGTGTTCGAGCCGGGCATCGACGTAACAGAGGCTTTTGCCGCCTTCGAACCACATGTGCTGGAGCTGTCCACAGGCACCTTCGTCGATGATCAGTTTGATCCGACCACGTTTGACGACATCGCCGCCGCCAGCGATCCCGAGCTGAGCGTCGCGCTGGACAACGACCCCGCCGGTATCGGACGCAAATCCAAGTACCGCGTTATCTATCTGCTGCGCGATGATGCGGGTGATCTGGACAAGGTGATCCTGCCTCTGCACGGATACGGTCTGTGGTCGACGCTCTATGGCTTTATCGCGCTTGAGAACAACGGCAACGATATCTACGGCCTGCAATTCTATCAGCATGGTGAAACTCCGGGTCTTGGGGCCGAAGTGGACAACCCACGTTGGAAAGCCTTGTGGAACGGGAAAAAGCTGCGCGACGAAGCAGGTGAACTGCAAATCACCGTTGCCAAATCGCAGCCCGCAGCCGGGCCAGATTTCTATGTCGATGCGCTGGCTGGGGCCACG
Source organism: Ruegeria sp. YS9 (assembly GCF_024628725.1). Taxonomy (NCBI): domain Bacteria; kingdom Pseudomonadati; phylum Pseudomonadota; class Alphaproteobacteria; order Rhodobacterales; family Roseobacteraceae; genus Ruegeria; species Ruegeria sp. YS9. The sequence continues at coordinate 584,118 of NZ_CP102410.1, read as the reverse complement.
CTGACGTCGGTCGGCGTCGATAACCTTGTGAAATTCTGGATGGGCGATGCGGGCTATGGTCCCTTCCTGGCCAAACTGCAAGCAGGAGAGATTTGATGTCGCAGACCAAAAAAGAGATGCTGGTCGACCCGCTTGTCGACAACAATCCGATCACATTGCAGGTGCTGGGCATCTGTTCAGCACTTGCGGTGACATCATCGTTGCAAGTGTCGATGGTGATGGCGCTGGCGGTGATCTTCGTGACCTCGTTTTCGTCCTTCTTCATTTCGTGCCTGCGCAACCAGATCCCGGGCTCGATCCGGATCATCGTGCAGATGGTGATCATCGCGTCGCTGGTGATCCTGGTGGATCAGATCCTGAAAGCCTATGCCTTTGAGATATCGAAAACCCTGTCGGTTTTCGTCGGCCTGATCATCACCAATTGTATCGTGATGGGTCGCGCCGAGGCATTTGCGATGAAGAACCCTCCGGTTGCGTCCTTCATTGACGGCATGGGCAACGGCATGGGCTATGGCCTGATCCTGCTGCTGGTCGGCTTCATTCGCGAGCTGTTCGGGGCAGGGTCGCTGTTCGGCATCACGATTCTGGAAACCGTCAACAACGGCGGCTGGTACGTGCCCAACGGCATGCTGCTGTTGCCGCCTTCGGCGTTCTTCATCATCGGTCTGATCATCTGGGCCTTCCGCACCTGGAAGCCGAACCAGGTGGAAGAGCGTGAATACAAAATTCAGCAGGTAGAGGCCCACTGATGGAAGGTCTGATCTCACTGGCCGTAAAGGCCATCTTTGTCGAAAACCTTGCGCTCAGCTTTTTTCTTGGCATGTGCACTTTCATCGCCGTATCCAAGAAGATTTCAACCGCGCTGGGTCTGGGGATTTCGGTCATGGTCGTGCAGGCCATCACCGTACCTGCCAACAACCTGCTGCTGAACTATCTGCTGAAACCGGGTGCGCTGGCCTGGGCCGGGTTCCCGGATGTTGACCTGACCTTCCTTGGCCTGATCTCCTATATCGGCGTGATCGCGGCAATGGTGCAGATCCTCGAGATGGTTTTGGACAAGTATTTCCCACCGCTTTACAACGCGCTGGGGATCTTTCTGCCACTGATCACGGTGAACTGCGCCATCCTTGGCGGGTCGCTGTTCATGGTGGAGCGCGACTATAACTTTGCCGAGGCGGCGACTTATGGCTTGTCTTCCGGTTTTGGCTGGGCGCTGGCAATCACGGCAATGGCCGGAGTGCGGGAAAAGCTGAAATATTCGGACATCCCCGATGGTCTGCAAGGTCTGGGCATTACTTTCATTACCGCAGGTCTGATGGCTATGGCCTTCATGTCCTTCTCGGGCGTGAAACTGTAAGGGGGCGTTGATGGAAACCTTTACCTTAGGCGTAGCTCTTTTCACCTTAATCGTTCTGGCATTGGTGGCCATTATCATGGCCGCCCGATCCAAGCTGGTATCGACTGGCAACGTCAACATCACGATCAACGGCGAAAAGACCATTTCCGTTCCGGCAGGTGGCAAGCTGCTTCAGACACTGGCTGCCGAGAAGCTGTTTGTTCCTTCGGCCTGCGGTGGCGGCGGCACCTGTGCGCAATGTCGGGTGCGGGTGCATTCGGGGGGCGGGTCGATCCTGCCAACCGAAGAAAGCCATATCACGAAACGCGAAGCGTCGTGTGGTGATCGCCTGTCTTGCCAGGTGGCCGTCAAGCAGGACATGGAAATTGAAGTTCCGGAAGAAGTCTTCGGCGTCAAGAAATGGGAATGTACCGTTCGGTCGAACGAGAACGTAGCGACCTTCATCAAGGCGTTGATTCTGGACCTGCCCGAGGGCGAGGACGTGAACTTCCGCGCCGGTGGCTACATCCAGATCGAAGCCCCTGCACACAAGTTGAAATACACGGATTTCGACATTGAAGAGGAATATCGCGAGGATTGGGATCGCTTCAATCTGTGGCAATATGAATCGGTCGTGACCGAACCCATCGAACGCGCCTATTCGATGGCCAACTACCCGGACGAAAAGGGCATGATCATGCTGAACGTCCGCGTGGCCTCGCCGCCGCCGGGGTCCGAAGGCATTCCGCCGGGCCAGATGTCGTCGTACATCTTCAACCTGAAGCCGGGTGACAAGGTCACCATTTCAGGCCCATTCGGCGAATTCTTTGCCCGTGATACGGACAAAGAGATGGTCTTCATTGGCGGCGGCGCCGGTATGGCACCAATGCGCAGCCATATCTTCGATCAGCTCAAGCGTCTTCAGAACCGCAACCGCAAGATCAGCTTCTGGTACGGTGCGCGGTCGAAGAAAGAGATGTTCTTTGTCGAAGACTTCGACAGTCTGGCTGAAGAATTCGACAATTTCGAATGGCACGTGGCCTTGTCGGACGCGCAACCCGAGGACAATTGGAAAGGCTATACCGGCTTCATCCACAACGTTCTGTACGAAGAGTACCTCAAGAACCTTCCCGCGCCTGAGGATTGCGAATACTACATGTGTGGTCCGCCAATCATGAACCAGTCGGTCATCAACATGCTGCTGGATCTGGGCGTGGACCGCGAAGACATCATGCTCGACGATTTCGGCGGGTAGGTAACAAAAAGAACCGGCGTGGAAGGCGCCGGTTCTTTCATTTGGCGGTCGGCCCGCGTTATTTTCCGTAATAGTCCCGATACCACGCGACGAATTGGGTGATGCCGTCTTTCAGGTCTGTCTGAGGACGATAATTCGTCAGTTTTTGCAGCAGCCGATTGTCCGCCCAGGTGGCATGAACATCACCCAACTGCATCGGCATGAAGTTCTTGATCGCCTTCTGCCCCACGGCCTGTTCGATGGCTTCAATGAAATCCATCAAGCGCACTTTTTCTCCGTTGCCGATATTCACGATGCGGTAGGGCGCGACGGGCGACAGGCTGTCTCCGTCCTCGATATCCTCACGACGGGCTGGCCGCACCGGAGGCACGTCGATCAACAATCTGATGCCGCGTACAAGGTCTTGGACATGGGTGAAATCCCGGTACATGTCGCCGTGATTGTAAATGTCGATCGGGCGGCCATCCAGGATGGCAGCGACAAATTTGAAATACGCCAGGTCCGGCCGTCCCCAGGTGCCGTAGACGGTAAAGAAGCGGAACATGGTCGTAGGCAAATCCCACAGATGCGCATAGGAATGCCCCATCGCCTCATTCGCCTTCTTTGTCGCGGAATAGATGGTCAGTTGGGTGTCGGCTTTTTCCGTCTCGGTGAACGGCATGTCTTCGTTGGCACCGTAAATCGAAGAGGTCGATGCCATCAAAAGGTGATCCACCTTATGTTGCCGTGCAATTTCCATCACGTTGAATGTTCCGACGACATTCGATTCAACATAGCTGCGAGGGTGTTCCAAACTGTGTCTCACACCGGCCTGAGCCGCCAGATGAACGATGACTTCCGGCTGAAATTCTTCGGCGACCTGCAACAGCCGATCATAGTTTTCCAACCGATCCTCGGTTGCCGTGAATCCGGGTGTCTGAAGCAGAATTTGATGGCGACGCTGTTTCAGGACCACATCATAGTAATCCGTCATCCCGTCGTATCCATGCACGCGGAACCCTTCCTCTAACAGCAGCTTCGCCAAATGGAACCCGATGAACCCCGCAGAGCCCGTAATCAAAACCCGTTTCATAGAACCCTCAAAACGCCCTGCACGATCATCGCCGAACAAAAGGTACTGCCCCTGATGCCGGGTCAAACATTTTGAACTGCGCCGAAGGTCATATCGAACATCCAGACGTCATTGGTCAACTCTTTGCTGAATCAATCAGATGCTCATTGCCGCCAATGGGCGAGAAGGATAGGGATCAACATGTATGATTACGAACTGGATCAGACGGTGGTTCGACCGCAGGGCGGGGCGGACAATGAATGCAGTGTCTTGCGACATCGCTCCGGCCGAGAAAGTGACGGCCGTGGGCGATATTCACGGTCGTCTGGACTTGTTGCAGGCGTTGTTGCCCAGACTGGACGATCAGAGCTTGCTGGTCTTTGTCGGAGATTACATTGATCGGGGGCCATACAGCGCGCAGGTGCTGCGCCACCTGTTTCACCTGTGCGAGACGTCAGGAGGACGCGTCCAATGTCTTCTTGGAAACCACGAAGAGTTTCTGTTGCAATTCCTGGATGCGCCGGAACGCAATGCCCGGCTCTGGTTTCAAAATGGGGGTGTGCATACGCTGGCGTCTTTCGGGCTGAAACCGCCCGGGGAAATCGACAATAGTCAGCAGATTCGAAAACTGGCGGATGATCTACGCCTGAAGATGGGGGAAAGCCTGATCAACTGGCTAGCCGGCCGGCCTTTGACCTGGACCACTGGCAACGTCACTTTCGTTCATGCGGCCCTGGACCCCCGACTTCCGACTGAGGCCCAAGATCGCCAGATTTGCCTCTGGGGACATCCCATGTTTCCCAGGCTGGCCCGCAGCGATGGTCAATGGGTGGTGCATGGCCACACCATCGTGGACCTCCCCCGGGTCAGGAACCGGGTGGTGTCGCTTGACACGGGCGCTTTCGCTTCGGGTCGGTTGACAGCCGCCGAGATCAACGCCGGAAGTGTTCGGTTCACCTCGACCGTGTGAACAGTGGGCCGTTAACCGACGATCATTTGCTTCATGCGAAGCGCTTCATATTCCAGCTCTTTAAGGCGGAAGTGGACAACGTCTCCGATCGTGATGACGCCGCACAAGTGACCGTCGCGCAGCACCGGCATATGGCGAAAACGGCCCTCGGTCATCGTTTTCAGAACTTCATTCAGCAGATCGTCCGGTGTGCAGGTCTTAACATCCCTGGTCATGAGATTTTCGACAGATTGCGGAAGGGTCTGGCCGGGTGTGTCTGCCATGCGCCGAACGATGTCGCGCTCTGACAAAATCCCCTGCAATGCCCCGTTCTGATCCGTCACGAGAACAGCACCGATCCGCTTTTCCTTCAGCGTGTTGACCACAGAATGGATGGTGTCATTTGGTCGCACCGAAAAAACCGCGTCCCCTTTACCTTCAAGCAGCTTGGCCACGGTTGTCTGCGAATGCGACAGGTTCGATTCCGCTGACTGGCTGTACGTCGTCTTGTCAGCCTTGTCGCCACGCGAGGGCGACTGGTAAGAGGTTGGAGCCATGGGCAATCTCCTTGTGGTTCTTGCAAAGTCTTTCCCTTTCACCTTAGCGCAGCTAAACGACCTGTATAGGGTGCAATTGCGCCGATCGGCAAAAACGCGGGCCCGGAAAGGACGTTCAAGCCATTGAGTGAACTCTATCTTACGCCACCCATAGCGGCATTGATCTTCTTTGCCGTTGTTGTATGCGGTCATAATTTTCGCATGGCGTGGAAGCAACAGCCGCCGGGTTGGCAAAAGCGTGCGTGGTTGTTCGGCGTGCCGGCGGGGGTCGGCCTGTTGGTGCTGGGATTCCTGCCGCTGAAGATGTGATCGCAGTTTGACTCTGGCAGGGGCCACTGGCATATGCCGGGCACAGAATTTCCCGGAGATCGCCCGATGCGTCTTATGCCTTTACTGGCCGTTGCCACCCTTCTTTCCGGCTGTTTGTTCGACAAAGAACCCGAGGTGGTTCGTCTGTCGGGCGAAACGATGGGCACGACCTTCAACATAACCGCGATCGGCGAAGATCTTGATGAGGCCGGATTGGCCGCGGCTGTCGAAGAGACGCTGGCCGAGGTGAACGCCAAGATGTCCAACTGGGATCCAAAATCCGAGGTTTCCGTCTTTTCCGCTTCAACCAGCACAGCCCCCGTTCCGGTCTCGGACGAACTCGCGCTGGTCCTTTCGGCCGCCAATGACGTGCACGAAAAAACCGGCGGGACCTTCGACGTAACTCTGGGCCCGCTGATCGAACTTTGGGGCTTTGGCCCGCGCAAGCCCGAGGATCCCGTGCCATCGGATGCCGAAATCGAGGCGGCGTTAAGCGGCGTCGGGCAAGCCCGTCTGCTGACGCTCGACACCGAAGCCGGCACGCTGTCGAAGGCTGATCCGCAGGTGGGCATCAACCTGTCGGCGATTGCGAAGGGCTATGGCATCGATGCGGTTGCCGGCGCTTTGCAGGATGCCGGTATCGACGATTACCTTGTCGAGATCGGTGGTGATCTTGTTGCCAAAGGCAAGAATGAGCAGGGCGAAGCCTGGCGCATTGGCATCGAAAAGCCTGAAACGGGCGCTCAGAGCATTCAATTGATCGTTTCCCTGGATGATCGCGGCATGGCCAGTTCGGGTGACTACAAGAATTTCTTCGAACAGGATGGCGTGCGCTATTCGCATATCATCGATCCGACAACGGGACGCCCGATCACTCATCGCACGACCTCTGTCACGGTTCTGGCGGAAAACGCAATGTTGGCGGATGCCTGGGCAACGGCCATGCTGGCGTTGGGTCACGAGAAGGGAATGGACATCGCGGAAAAGCACAAACTTGCCGTGTACTTCATATCGCGGGATGTGACAGGCGGCGAAGATGCCTATATTACCTCGCACAGCACCGCGTTCAAAGACGCTTTGGGAACCAACTGACAGGCAGGAACCGAGATGAGCACTTTTATTCTGGCCTTTATTCTTTTGGCGCTTGTCATGGTCGGTATGTCATTGGGTGTCATGCTGATGGGCAAGACCATCAAAGGCAGCTGCGGTGGCCTGAATGCGATCTCGGGCGCCGATAAATGCGTTGTGTGTCAAAAGGATGTCGATCCGGACAGCCCGCTGCGCGACCAATTGCAATGCAAACGTGCCAGGAAGATGCTGGAACAGATGGAACAGCAGACCTGAAGCAAGTTTTGCTTCGCTCTGCGGATGGAAGTGGCTAACTAGGTCCCCATGACTTTCGGGGAGGCACCGCGTTGGCCAAGGCAAAGAATATCCTGTTCATCATGTTCGACCAGCTGCGCTGGGATTATCTGAGCTGTTACGGGCACCCACATCTGCATACTCCGAATATCGATCGTCTGGCCGCGCGCGGTGTCCGCTTTGACCGCGCCTACATCCAGTCGCCGATTTGCGGCAGTTCCCGCATGTCGACCTATACCGGACGATATGTGCATTCCCATGGGGCCTCATGGAACAATATCCCTCTGAAAGTGGGTGAGATCACGTTGGGCGACCACCTGCGCAAGGCGGGAATGGATTGCTGGCTGGTCGGCAAGACCCATATGGCCGCGGATGCCGAGGGGATGGCCCGTCTTGGGCTGGAGCCCGACAGCGTCATCGGCGCCCGCGTCGCGGAATGCGGGTTTGACGTGTTCGAACGCGATGACGGGTTGCGTGCCGAGGGTCCGGACGGGTTCTATGACCCGGAGGGGGCAAAGAAATACAACCATTACCTTGCAGACAAGGGATACGAGAGCGACAATCCGTGGCATGACTTTGCCAATTCCGGTCTGGATGCCGATGGCAATGTGCTGTCAGGCTGGTTCCTGAAGAATTCATCCGAGCCTGCAAACATTGCGGAAGAGGACAGTGAAACACCATATCTGACCACCCGTGGAATCGAGTTCATGGACAGCCATGACGGACCTTGGTGCTGTCACCTCAGCTACATCAAGCCTCACTGGCCTTACATCGTGCCGGAACCTTACGCTTCGATGTACGGGCCCGAACATGTCGTGCCCGTGGTCCGCTCGGAGGCTGAGCGAAAGAATGCCCACCCCGTCCTGAAGGCCTTCATGGATACCAAGGTCGGGCAGGCATTTTCACGAAAGGATGTCCGCGAGGCGGTGATCCCGGCTTACATGGGGCTGATCAAGCAAGCTGATGACCAGATGGGCCGCCTGTTCGACTGGATGGAGAAAACCGGGAGGATGGACGACACGATGATCGTGCTGACCTCGGATCACGGTGATTTTCTGGGCGACCACTGGATGGGTGAGAAGACTTTCTTCCACGATGCCTCTACCAAAGTGCCGCTGATCATTTATGACCCGTCACCCGAAGCGGACCTCACGCGCGGCACCACCTGCGGCGCGCTGGTCGAGTCGATCGATCTTGCGCCGACGTTTCTGGAACTGGCAGGTGGCGAAAATGCCGGACATATTCTCGAGGGGCATTCCCTGCTGCCGATCCTGCATGGTCAGTCCGACAAAACGCCCCGACAGGTCGCGATCTGCGAGTATGACTATTCCGCCTCACCCATTGCGCAGCGGTTGAACGTATCCGTTCGCGACGCGGTGATGTTCATGGTCGCGAATGAAAAGTGGAAGCTCATCCATTGCGAGGGCGGGTACAGGCCGATCCTGTTCGATCTGGAAAACGACCCCGACGAACTGGTGGATCTGGGTGACAGCGCGGATCATTCGGATGTCATCGCGCAAATGTACGACCACCTGTTTGCCTGGGCGCGGCGCCCGTCACAGCGCACCACCCGGTCCGAACAGCAATTGATCGATATGCGGACCCGAAGCGGGGGTACGGGCATCATGATCGGTATCTATGATGAAAACGACACGCCGCTGGAACTGACGGTCAAGTATCGCAACCGCAAGGCAAAGCCATACACGCGTTACCTCAAAGGCTAGTCTCGTCCGGGTTTCCACCGATCATACCGTGATGGCTCTGCGGCGAAAAATGCAGGGGACCGTTGTCTTCCAGCGATGGCCCGAAGCTGGCAGGCCGTTTGATTAATTCTGCGTAATTTGCCGCAAAGATGGTTCACCCCTTGCCGGCCAGACGCTAGAAGAAGACCCAAGAGCAGTAATCGGAGAATTTCAATGCCAACCCCCAAACCCGTTGTTCTGTGCATTCTTGATGGGTGGGGCGTGTCAGACGACACACAGGCGAATGCGCCCCATCTGGCGAATACGCCGACCTTTGACGCGATCATGGCCAAATGCCCGCATGCCACACTGACAACGCATGGCCCGGACGTAGGTCTGCCCAGCGGGCAGATGGGTAACTCCGAAGTCGGTCACACAAACATAGGCGCGGGCCGTGTTGTGGCCATGGATCTGGGTCAGATCGACCTGGCTATCGAAAACGGTTCATTCTTTGGCAATGAGGCGTTGCAGGCTTTCATTTCCAAGGTCAAATCCTCAGGGGGGACGGCTCACCTCATGGGGTTGGTCTCGGACGGTGGTGTCCACGGGCACCTGAACCACATCATCGCGGCAACCAAGGCCATTACGGATGCCGGTGTTCCGGTCGCCCTTCATGCCGTCACGGACGGGCGCGACGTGGCCCCCAAATCTGCGCTGACCTATCTTTCCCAGTTGGAAGAGCGGCTGCCCGAGGGGGCTCGTGTCGTCACGGTAAGCGGTCGCTATTTCGCCATGGATCGCGACAATCGCTGGGAACGGATCGCAGAAGCCTATGACGCGATGATCAACGGCAAGGGCAGGGTCGCCAGCACCGCACATGGCGCCGTGGACCATGCCTACAAGCAATCTGAGTCTGACGAATTCATCACGCCAACCGTGTTGCAAGGTTACAAGGGCGTCACTGACGGAGATGGCTTTTTCTGCCTTAACTTCCGTGCAGATCGTGCTCGCGAAATCCTGCGCGCGATTGGTGAACCGGGCTTTGCCGAGTTCGAAACCGGGCCGCGGCCGAAACTGTCGGCGCTGCTGGGTATGGTAGAGTATTCGGACGGTCACAACGCATATATGACCACGGTTTTTCCGAAACGGGCGATTGTGAACACGCTCGGGGAATGGGTCGCCAAGCAGGGGTTGCGTCAGTTCCGGCTGGCTGAAACCGAAAAATACCCCCATGTCACTTTTTTCCTGAATGGGGGCAAGGAAACCCCTGAACAGGGTGAAGATCGCTTTATGCCCAAGTCACCCAAGGTTGCGACCTATGACTTGCAACCCGAGATGTCCTCGGCCGAGGTCACAGCCAAATTTGTCGAGGCGATCGAACAAGGCTACGACCTGATCGTAACCAATTACGCCAACCCTGATATGGTCGGGCATACCGGCGATCTTCAAGCTGCGATCAAGGCATGCGAGGCCGTTGATGCAGGGTTGGCTCAGGTCGTTGCCGCCTTGGAAAAAGCAGGTGGTGCAATGATCCTCACCGCCGATCACGGTAACTGCGAAGTGATGGTTGATCCGGAGACCGGCGGCCCGCATACGGCGCACACGCTGAACCCGGTGCCCATAGCTTTGGTCGGAGGGCCAGAGGGCGCGCAGGTGCGTCAGGGGCGGTTATCTGATTTGGCGCCGACGCTGCTTGACTTGATGAACCTGCCCAAACCGGCGGAAATGACCGGAGAAAGCCTGCTGTCATGAGGCTGACCGCCCTAGCGATTGTGCTGCTTTCAGCTTGTCAGGCCTTTGCCCAGACCGACTCTTCTCGGGCAGCACTGGATGCGGCAAGGATGCTGGAACAGGCGTCGATCTCTCTGAGCGAAGCAGAAGGCGCAAGGGATCGGGTGCGGGCGCTGACCAAAACGATACAAGCCTATGAGGCCGGGCTGAGCGCGATGCGGACCGGTCTGCGCAAGGCTGCAACACGCGAAGCGCAACTGAGCGCGCAACTGAGCGCGCGTGAGAAGGACGTCAGGCAGTTGCTTGGCGTATTGCAGACCATCGAAACGACCGCACCGCCAGTGCTGATGCTGCACCCTTCAGGCCCATTGGGCGCGGCGCGGGCCGGAATGATGCTGTCTGAGGTCACGCCTGGGCTCAATGCAAAAGCGCAAGCGCTGGCGCAGGACCTGCAAGAGGTTCAGACCTTGCGTCTGCTGCAACAAAGCGCCTCGGAAACTTTGACCGAAGGGCTGCGCGGTGTGCAGGATGCCCGCACAAAGTTGAGCGAAGCGATTGCCGACCGCACCGATTTGCCGCGTCGGTTTGTCGAAGACCCGGTGCGCACGGCCATTCTGATATCTTCGACCGAGACTCTGGATGGCTTTGCAAGCGGTCTGTCAGAAATCTCGGAAGGTGAGATCATTGAAACCGACGCAAGCATCCTGGATCAGAAAGGACAGATTCCCTTGCCGGTGCAGGGCGTCATGCTGCACAAGGCCGGTGAACCGGACGCCGCAGGCGTCGCCCGCGCAGGTCTGGTCATCGGCACCCGTTCCCGTGCGCTTGTAACATCCCCGACCGCGGCCACGATCCGCTATCGCGGGCCATTGCTGGATTTGGGAAACCTGGTCATTCTGGAGCCGCAACCGGGCCTGTTGTTCGTGTTTTCGGGCTTGCAAGAGGTCTATGGTCAACCCGGGCAGGTGATCCCCAAAGGCACTCCGGTTGGCCTGATGCCGGGTGAAACGCCGGAAATCGGCGCAATATTGTCAACAAGCGGTGATGGCACTGGAACTGATCGCCCAGAAACGCTCTATATAGAGGTAAGAGAAGATAACAGCCCGGTGGACCCGGAAACGTGGTTTCGGACCGACAAGGATGGATAAACGAGTATGAAGAAATTTGTGATGGCCGGTTTGGCCGGAACGTTGGCAGGCATTCTTGCAACAACGCAGATCGCAGGCCCCCTGTTGGCGCAAGAGGCCGTGAACAAGGCCAGCGTCTATGAACAGCTTGACCTGTTCGGTGACATTTTCGAGCGCATCCGCGCACAATATGTCGAAGAGGTCGAGCCCGAAGAACTGATCGAGGCTGCAATCGATGGCATGCTGACCTCTCTTGATCCGCATTCCAGTTATCTCTCGCCCGATGATGCCGAACAGATGCGCGTGCAGACCCGGGGCGAGTTCGGTGGGCTGGGCATTGAGGTCACGCAGGAAGACGGTTTTGTCAAAGTCGTGTCACCCATCGACGACACACCCGCTGACGAGGCCGGGATCGAAGCCGGCGATTTCATCACACATGTGGATGGCGAAAGCATTCTGGGCCTGACGCTGGACAAGGCGGTGGATCTGATGCGGGGTCCGGTCGGCTCCGAGATCGTCATTACCGTCGTGCGCGAAGGCGAGCCTGATCCCTTCGACGTCACCATTATCCGTGACACGATCAAGCTGACCGCCGTTCGTGCGCGCACCGAAGGCACGAGCGTCGTCCTGCGCGTAACGACCTTCAATGATCAGACCTTCCCCAACTTGCAGGAAGGGTTACGGGAAAAGATCGAAGAAGCCGGTGGCATCGACAAGGTCAATGGTGTCGTACTGGACCTGCGCAACAACCCGGGCGGTCTGTTGACACAGGCCATCAAAGTTTCGGATGCGTTCCTGAACGAAGGTGAAATCGTCTCGACCCGTGGACGGGACCCGGAAGAGGGTGAGCGGTTCAATGCCACCCCCGGCGATCTGGCGGAAGGCAAACCCATTGTCGTGCTGATCAATGGCGGTTCGGCTTCTGCGTCCGAAATCGTTGCCGGTGCCTTGCAGGATCATCGCCGCGCTATCGTCGTCGGCACCAAAAGCTTCGGCAAGGGGTCGGTTCAGACGGTGATGCCGCTGCGGGGCGATGGTGCGATGCGCCTGACCACGTCCCGGTATTACACCCCGTCAGGGCGGTCGATTCAGGCTCTGGGCGTCAGCCCTGATATCATCGTGGAACAACCCCGCCCGGCGCCTGAACCGGAAGAGGAAGAAACCAATGCCCGTTCACGGTCCGAGGCCGACCTGCGCGGCAGCCTCAACAATGACAGCCTGAGCGAAGACGAGATTCGCCAGATCGAAGAAGATCGCGCCAAGGCCCAGGCAACGGCAGAGCTGAGGGAAGAGGATTACCAGCTGGCCTATGCCATTGATATCCTGAAGGGGTTGTCGGCCTTCAACCCCAACGGGCCGTCACAGTAAAACGCAAAGGGCTGCGCATGCCGCAGCCCTTTCGGACCGGTTTCAGCTTTCGATCCGGTGCAGTTTCTTTTCGTCGAGAAGCAGCGCCAGAACGAGACCGACCGAAACGGACAAGGCCGAAAAGACGAAAGCCATACTCATCCCGCCGTCAAACGCTGCCGACAATGCCCGATGAACCGTCTCTGCCTCGCCGGGTGACAACCTGCTGATAACCGCGTGGGCGGATGGCGTATCCAGTGTTCCGCCGTTGATCGCGCGAAGCTCTGCTTCCGTCAGCTTGATACCGGAAGCGGCCACATACTGGCGAAGCTCAGACAGGCTGACGACGTACATGATGGCCGTGGCGCAGGCGACAGAGATTGCGCTATAAACCAGGTGGGTCATGAAGCTCAGGCCGCCAACCAGCCCAGCTCGTTCCGGCTTCACGGCACACATTGCAGCAGTGCCGGACGGCCCAACCGTCAAAGTTGCGCCCAGTCCGATCATCGCCATGCCGGGCAGGATACGAAAGTACCCCAGATCGCTGGGCATCACCACAATCGTCGCGGCCCCAATCGTGGCAATCAGATACCCCCAGAACAGCAACCGCTTGGGGCCGAAATCATTGTAAAGCGTGCCTGAAACAATTGATCCCACGGCAAGCAACACGGTTAGCGGCGCCAAACCCAGTGCAGATTCAAACGTCGACCAGCCCAGCACCTTTTGCATGTATTGCGGGAAATACAGCAGCCCCACAAAAGCCGCAGACACGTTGAACATGTTCAGGCCAAGGGTGATGCGAAACTCGCGGTTTTGCATCATCTGCGGCAAAAGCAGCGGCTCTGTCACGCGTTTTTCGACTTTGGGGAACAGAATGAAAAGCGCAGCGCTGATGAAAAACAGCATCACCAACGGAACGGACGTCCATCCCCAATCCGCGCCCACATCCAGACCGTAAAGCAGAGCTAATACGGCAAAGGACAAAACACCCATTCCGGCGAGGTCGAGATGCTCACCCTTTTTGTGGTGGGTTTCCCGTTCCATCAGGACCAGCGCGGTGGCCATCGAAATGCAGGAAAAGACCACATTGGCGAGGAAGAAATACCGCCACTCCCCCAGGTTCACAGCCAAGCCGCTGATCATCGGGCCAAACACGTTGCCGGTCGTCACACCCGCCAGAATAAGCCCCATCACCAGGGCCCGATGTTCTGGTTTTGATACTTTGGTTGCCCCGAAGGCCAGCGTGCAGGGCCACACACAACCCGCGCCGATGCCTTGCAGCGCACGCGCAATGACAAGAAAATCAAGACTGGGCGAAACAAAGCACATGACCGAGGAAAACAGAAAGATCGACAGGCCAAAAAGCATCATCCTGCGGTGGCCGTACATGTCGCCAAGCCGCCCGCCTGCGACCATGGTCATGGCGAAAAACAAGGCATAGATGTTCAGAACCCATTGGGTGCTGGTGATATCGGCGTCAAAGCTGTTTTCGATCGCAGGCACCAGCATCAGGGCGCCGGTAAAATCGATGCCGATGCCAAACCCTGTCACCATCAACGCGATGACTTTGACTATGCTGCTGCGATCCATGACAAGGCGCGATCCGCTCTGAAAACGCCGATGATGCACGAATCTGGCAAGATTGACAGGAAAACCGGCCGGAACGGATCAGGGGTCGTCTCGGCAGATCCGGCGGAAAGCGCGTTTCAGCATATCCAGCTCAGCCCGCAGCAAATCAATTTCGGCCCTGAGATCATCTGCGGCGGGTTCACCCGAAATCACGGTGAAGCTTCCCAGTTTCTCGGTCGTGGTTGCATCTGCAACGACGAACGTGTGGACGCCTTCAGACAGGGCGGCAACAGGCACCTGTATGCGCAAGTCCCATCCGTCTTCTGCGGGCGACAGGTCAACATCGCTCAGGGATTCGCCCTGATAGCTTACCTCGGGGTTTGGCGTATTGCTGGCTTGAATGTGGCCTTGCCAGATTCCGTTTTCGAAACGGATGAAGGTTAGCTTGGTCTGCGTCATGACTGATCTTCTCACAAATCGGCGCGATGAAAACGGCAAAACGTAAGATCCCGGACCACCATGCGATTCATTTCGGGCGCCTCAAAAATCAGATCCAGCCAGATTTTTTCGACCCTGCGCTCATTCAGGGGAAGGTGCGCAAGATCAAAATCCACGGCTTTTGACACCTCGCCGGGATCAAGGCTTCGCAACACCTGTTCCATATTGGGCCCGTGCTGAATGTTGAGGCGCGCGAACACGCCCAATGGCTTTTCACACTCGATCAGGGTTTCAACCCTCACAAGGTGCTCGCGCGTTAGGTGAATTGCAGCGTCCTCAGGCAATTCGACCGAAACGGACAGAAAGGATCCCCCAAAGCTGAAAACCTCGACCACGAGACTGAACGGAGCCAGATCTCTGTCCCCTCTGTTTCGGATTTGCCGCACGGCAATTTCGGAAAGCGGGCAATCGTGGAACAGGCTGACCTGACGGTCCAGAACGGTCTTTCGCGGCGCCGAAGCCACACCCGGTTGCGTCAGAGGTCCGCGCCATAGGTCGGGTCGGCAGCTCCAGTCTGTTCCGACGGGTTTGGGAAACTGCGTGGACCCAATCGTTGGCCGGATCAGGCGGCTGTCTGCCTGCTGAATCAAATGATCAAGATGCCTGCGCAAACCGCGGGCCTGATCCCGTTGCAAACGCAAATCCGCCTGGCTGGCATACGGCGCCTGATGCGCGGCCCGGCGCCAGCGCCTCAGAATCTTGCGATGAAAATAGCGATCCAGAATCCTGCCCATGGCCACGTCGTCCGATAATGTTCGGCCTTAGTCAAGAACAACGGCATGAACAAAACCGCAATAACTGAATTGCTGTCGAAGCTTTGTGTTTTCCTGTTGGGGTCTGCCCGCAATCTGGTTAGGTGCAACATGCTGAAACTGACCCGGTCTATTCTTGCAATGTACCGGGTCAGTGCTTACCGTTTGGCTCCTGCAAAGTGGGTCACCCCAACAACAGCCACACAACAGTTTAGCGCATGACAAGGCCAGGTTATGGAGTCCACTTTATTTGCCTTCATTTGGAAATATTCGAAGAAACAGCAACTTGTTCTTCTACTGCTCACGGTCCTGTCGTTCCCGTTTCTTTACGCCTCGCTGGAACTTCCCAAACAAATCATCAACGACGCAATCGGCGCGCCGGGTGACACGGTAACCATCTGGAACTTCACCGTGACGCAGGTTCAGTATCTGATGATACTGTGCGTTGCATTCCTGGCGACGGTGATCGTGAGCGGTGTCATGAAGATGCGCATCAACACGATGAAGGGTGTCCTTGCAGAGCGCATGCTGCGGCGCCTGCGCTATACGTTGATCCAACGGTCGATGCGGTTTCCGAAATCCTATTTTGCGACAACT
This sequence comes from Ruegeria sp. YS9, assembly GCF_024628725.1. Lineage (NCBI taxonomy): Bacteria > Pseudomonadati > Pseudomonadota > Alphaproteobacteria > Rhodobacterales > Roseobacteraceae > Ruegeria > Ruegeria sp. YS9. The sequence continues at coordinate 567,996 of NZ_CP102410.1, read as the reverse complement.
AGCCAGGGTGAGCTGGTATCGATGATCACGTCCGAGGCCGAACCGATGGGTGGCCTGATGGGGGATGCCATCGCGCAGCCGGTTTTCCAGTTCGGCCAGATGATGACGATCGTCACCTTCCTGTTCATGCAAAGCGTTTGGTTCGGACTTGCCAGTATCGCGCTGATCCCGCTTCAGGCCTGGCTGATCCCCAAGCTTCAGCGGCAAATCAACCTTCTGAACAAGGACCGCATTCAGGAAGTTCGACGTCTGAGCTCGGAGATCGGCGAAACTGCGGCGGGTATCAGCGATCTGCGTACCAACGGAGGATGGCGCTATCGCCTTGCGCAATTCAGCCATCGGCTGGGGAAACTGTTCGAGATCCGTTTCAAGATCTACAACAAAAAATTCTTCATGAAGTTCCTCAACAACCTGATAACTCAGATGACACCTTTCCTGTTTTATTCAGTGGGTGGATATCTGGCGATTACCGGTGAAGTGACCGTCGGTGCGCTGGTTGCCGCGTTGGGCGCCTACAAGGATCTGAGCGGCCCGTGGAAGGAATTGCTGACCTATTACAACCAGGTCCAGGACATGTCTTTGCGGTGGGAAATCGTCACCGAGAAGTTTGCGCCGGACAACATGATACCGGAAGAACTGTTCGAGGGTGAACCTGAAACCATCCCGCGACTGACTGGCGACATCGAGCTGCGAAACGTGACGGTTCGCGACAGCGATGGTAAAACCGTTCTCGAAGATCTTGATCTGACCATTCCGCGTGGCGCGCGCGTCGCAATTCAGTCTGGACAGGCGTCGGAACGCAGTGCGTTGGGACAGCTTCTGACACGTGAGGTGTTGCCGGCTCAGGGTGAGGTGATCATAGCCGGGCATGATCTGCGGGGTCTGCATCAGGCCGTCATCGCGGCCCGGATCGGCTATGCCTATTCGCGCCCCTACCTGTTCGACGGGACGTTGGGCGACAACCTCTTGATGCCTTTGCGCACGCATCCGCGACATCAAGCAGATACGCTCAGGGCCCCGACGCGGTGGCAGATCGAAGCTGTTCGCGCAGGCAATTCACCGGATTCTCTGGACGATGAATGGATTGATCCGGGTCTCGCCGGTCTTGACGATATCGACGACATACGTGACTGGTGGTTCCAGCTGGTGGAAGCGATGGGCATCGACGAGTTCATGTTCCGCCGCACATTGCGTACGCAGTTCGACCCGGAGATTCACCCGGTTCTGGCACAGGAAGTTGTCAATCTACGAGGGACCATCGCCAATCGCCTGGCTGAAAAGGGGCTTGATCGCTATGTGTACCGGTTTGACCCTGATCGGTTCAACCCGGCAGTTCCGCTGGGTGGCAACCTGTTGTTCGCCGCACCATCCAGGGACATTTCTCCGGATATACTGGCGGGTGACGAACGGTTCGTTCAGATGCTCAGCGCCCATGATCTGGCGGACGACGTGATCAGCATCTCTCAGGCTGTCATGGATACGCTCAGCAAGACCTTCGGGCGGGACGGGGCGGATCACCCGCTTTTCCTGAAGCTTGGCATGTCCAAAGACATGTATCACAAATTGCTGGATATCGAAGAACGGCGCAAATCCAAAGGCGATACGGCAGTGAGCGACCAGGAGCGTGCCTTGCTATTGACGGTACCGTTCCTGTTGACGGCCGAGCAGATCGGCCCAAACTTCCCGGAAGAATACAAGGAAAAGATTCTTGCCATCCGCAAAAGCCAGGCCAAGCGGTTGCGGGATGCGATGGGCGGCATGTTCATGTCAGTTGCGCCGGACATTTATGTGCCGCGCCTGACCGTGATGGAAAACGCGATCTACGGCCGGGTGTCGTTGATGGCCGGTGCACACGCGGACGAAATAGAAGACGTTGTGGCCGAAGCCATGAACGAAGCCGGCCTGCGACGCCGTGCAGCTGCCATCATCTACGATCTGCCAACAGGCCTGGGCGGGAACAATCTGCCGACCGTCTTTCAGGAGCGTGCCGCGTTCTCACGCGCGGGGATCAAACGGCCTGACGTCCTGATTCTGGACAGGGCCCTGGCAAGTCATGATTCCGAAAGCCGGTTGCGCACCCGCCTGAAACTGCGGGAATTGTTGCCGGATTCCATCATGATCTTTATGGAAGATCACTTTGCACATCCCGAAGCGTATGATCTGTTTGTGGAAATCAAGGATGGTCGTATCGACGGTGTGTCTCGATCCAAATCCACGCCAGAAGACAGCACGTCTGACGATCTGAGCCGCAAGCTCGAGATCATTTCCGCGACCGAGTTGTTTTCCGGTGTGGATGGCCGCAACCAGCGGCTGCTTGCTTTCTCAGCGCAATGGTACGAAGCAGCAGCGGGGCAAGTCATCTTCTCGCGTGGTCAGGCGCCCGACGCGGCGTATCTGTGCGTCTCGGGGCAGGCCAGGCTGGACTGGCCCACGGATGATGGACAAAAACGCCCGATCTCGATCATCGAGCCCGGGCGACTGATCGGTGATCTCTCGATCATCACGGGAGAGCCCAGACAACTGGATCTGGTCGCCACCGAAGATAGCAGTTTCCTGCGTATCGGTGCCGAGGAACTGCGTGCGGTGGTCGAAAGCGACGCTTCGGTTGCGACGCAATTGCTACAGACTGTTGCGGGGTATCTGACTACGTTGTCCACAAGAATCAATGCGGCGCAGAACCCCGAGGAACTGCTCCCGACCATTACGGATCAGGCGATTCAGGAAAGCACGGGTGAAAATGCCTAAAGCATATTCCGCTCATGACCATCTGGTCGAAACCGCACGCGGCAAACCGGAAATCTGGCGCCTGTTGCTGGGGCTCTTGCTGGTTGCCGTGCTGGTCAGCGTTCTGAACATGGTGTTTTTTACCGTGGTTGCCGGGATGGGCCCGGAAAGCTGGGCGCAGACGCTTCTGATGGGCGGTTCACCCCTCGCGCTGCTGTTGCTGTTGGCCAGCTTCGGTTTCATCATTCTGGGCGTGGCCGTCGCCGCGCGGCAGGTTCAGCACAGGTCATTGGTGTCCATCGTGGGCGGGTACCGATTGGCCGCGGGTCAATTCCTGAAAGTGTTGAAAGCATTGCTTATTTTGGGCGTTGTCGGGTTCCTGCTGCCGCCTTACGGCTTTGGCGGATCTCTGTCGCAGAACCTGCCATTGTCGACCTGGCTTCTTCTGTTGCCGGTCTCGGCCTTGGTTGTTCTGGTGCAGACCAGCGCCGAAGAACTGTTGTTCCGAGGATATATTCAGCAAACCCTGGCAGCCAGATTCCAATCGCCTGTGATCTGGATGGGGGTGCCCTCCATCCTGTTTGCAATCGGACATTACACGCCCGACATGGCTGGCGACAACGCGCTGCTGATTGCGCTATGGGCTTGCGTTTTCGGTTTGCTGACGTCGGACCTGACGGCACGGGCCGGAACATTGGGGCCAGCTATCGCCTTGCATTTTTTCAACAACATCATTGCGTTGCTGTTCATCTCGTTGCCTGACAACCTGAACGGGCTGGCCCTGTTCACCCTTCCGTTCGATGCATCCGACGCCGAACAGCTTCGTCCCTGGCTTCTGGTGGACCTTGCCGTGATGTTCGTTTGCTGGCTGGCCGCGCGACTTGCGCTCAGGCGTTGATTGCAATTCCTTCCGTGGCGTCCTATTTGACGTCAACACCGCACAAGCCAAGGTTCCGACATGAACTGGATCACAAACTACGTCCGCCCCCGGATAAACTCGATCTTCTCACGCCGCGAAGTGCCTGAAAACCTCTGGCACAAATGCGACGAATGCGGAACGATGCTGTTCCATCGCGAGCTGGCGGAAAACCAGAATGTCTGCACACAGTGCGACCACCACATGGCGATCACGCCGCGTGAGCGGTTCAAGCACTTGTTTGACGGCGGGATCTTTACGGAACTCGAGGTGCCTGCGCCAAAAGACGACCCGTTGCAATTCCGCGATCAGAAGAAATACCCCGACCGCATGAAGGCAGCGCAGAAGAAGACCGGCGAAAAGGAAGCCATGCTGGTCGCCTTGGGTGAAATCGGCCGCACCCCAATCGTGGCCGCCGCGCAGGACTTTTCGTTCATGGGCGGATCAATGGGGATGTATGTCGGCAACGCGATCATCGCTGCCGCGCAGGAAGCGGTGAAACTCAAACGGCCGCTGATCCTTTTCTCGGCAGCCGGTGGCGCCCGTATGCAGGAAGGTATCCTCAGCCTGATGCAGATGCCGCGCACCACTGTGGCAGTCGAGATGCTGAAGGAAGCCAACCTGCCATATATCGTTGTTCTGACTCATCCGACGACTGGCGGGGTCACTGCATCTTATGCGATGCTGGGCGATGTCCATATCTCGGAACCCAATGCGCTGATCTGCTTTGCCGGACCTCGCGTGATCGAGCAGACGATTCGCGAAAAACTGCCCGAAGGCTTTCAGCGTGCCGAATACCTGCTGGATCACGGTATGCTGGACCGTGTCACCAAACGTACCGAAATGCGCGACGAGTTGATCACCATCACGCGGATGCTGATGAATCTGCCGCCGGCGATCATGGGCGATCTGCCTGCACCGGAACCAACCGACGCAACAGACCCCCCCGCCGAAGAGACAGATCAGAAATGACGGCCAAGACGTCCGACGCCATCCTCGACCGGATGATGGCGCTGCACCCCAAGATCATTGATCTGACCTTGGACCGTGTCTGGCGTTTGCTGGCTGCACTGGACAATCCTCATCTGAAACTGCCGCCGGTCATCCATATTGCCGGGACCAACGGCAAGGGCTCGACCCAGGCGATGATCAGAGCGGGGCTTGAGGGGGCAGGGCGCTCGGTACACGCCTATACCTCGCCGCATCTGGCCCGTTTTCATGAACGTATTCGATTGGCCGGAGAGCTGATCTCGGAGCCAGAACTGACGGCGGTTCTGGATGAATGCTACGCTGCCAATGGCGGCGAAAACATCACCTATTTCGAGATCACCACATGCGCCGCCCTGTTGGCCTTTGCCCGTGCCAAGGCAGATTACACTCTGCTCGAGGTCGGGCTGGGCGGGCGTCTGGACGCCACAAATGTGATCGAAAACCCGGCCGTCACGGTTATTACCCCCGTATCCATCGATCATGAACAGTTCCTGGGTGGTACTTTGGGCAAGATCGCGGCGGAAAAAGCGGGCATCATCAAGCCCGGCGTTCCGTGCATTGTCGGCCCGCAACAGGACGAAGCGCTTGAGGTCATCGAATACACAGCCGCCCGATTGGGTGCGCCTTTGTTGGTTCATGGTCAGCACTGGCACGTGCAGGAAGAAAACGGACGTCTGATCTATCAGGACGAAACCGGTTTGCGGGATGTGCCTCTGCCCAACCTTCTGGGCGCGCATCAGATTCAGAATGCGGGCGCAGCGTTGGCGGTTCTGCGCCATCTGAACATGGGCGACGACGCGTACGAAGCTGCCGTGACCAAGGCCGAATGGCCGGCGCGCATGCAGCGTCTGAAATCCGGCCCGCTCGTAGATCAGGCCCCGCAGGCCGAGATTTGGCTGGACGGTGGTCATAACGCCGCCGCAGGTGTCGCGTTGGCGGATGTGTTGGCGAATCTGCCGCCAAAACCGACGCACATGATCTGCGGCATGCTCAACACCAAGGATGTGACCGGGTATCTCGCACCTCTGGCAGAGAAGGCGACAAGTCTGACAGCCGTGTCCATTCCGGGCGAGACCGCAACGCTCAGCGCGGAAGAAACCGCTGCGGCTGCGGCTAGGGTCAACCTGCCCGCATCCACCGCTGACAGCGTAGCGGACGCATTGAAAGTGATCACGGACAATGACCCGCAGGCGCGTGTTCTGATCTGCGGCTCGCTCTATCTGGCCGGAAAAATTCTGCAAGAAAACGCGTAGGCCCGTTCCAGCCTCATGATCTGGCTGACACGGTCTTGGATGGGGCGGGCGATACGGGCGGATCAGCGCCCCTGTCGCCCCCAATCCTGATCCTGCATTTCCCGCAGGCGCGATGCCGTGCGTTCAAATTCGAAGGTTCCTTCACCTTCGACATACAGCATCTCTGGTTCGGCCGCAGCCGAACAGATCAAACGCACCCTGGCTTCGTAAAGTGCATCGATCAGGGTGACAAAACGCTTGGCTTCGTTGAAATTGTTCCGAGACAGGCGCGGGATGTCCTCAAGCACCAGCACCTTCACTTCTTCCGCAATCGCCAGATAATCGCCCGGTCCCAACATGCGGCCACACAGATCATAGAAGGAAGCCCGCGCCACCCCGTTGCGAAAGGCGGGCAATTCAACGGCCCGACCTTTGACGTGCAACACAAGCGGATCAGCGGGCCCACCGGCAAGATCTGTCCAGACCTGCCGGATTTTTTGCCGGGCTTCTGGGCCAATCGGAGTGAAATAGACCGGGGCACCCTCCAACCGGTTCTGCCGATAGTCCGTAGGCGACACCAACTCCCACACCTGCAACTGCTCTTTGATATGCGCGATGAACGGCAGAAACAGCTGCCGGTTCAGCCCATCCTTGTACAGATCGTCGGGATGCCTGTTCGACGTGGTAACCACGACCACGCCGCCCTCGTGCAACAAGTCAAACAGCCGCCCGACGATCATCGCGTCCGTAATGTCGGTGATCTGCATTTCGTCAAATGCGAGCAAGCGAACTGAGTTGACCACCTCCTTCGCCACCGGTACCAAGGCATCCTCGACATTCTGTTGCCGGGCCTTGTGCATTCCAGCATGGATTTCCTGCATAAAGGCATGAAAATGCACACGCCGTGCCGGGATATTGCCCAGCGTATCGACGAACATGTCCATCAGCATCGATTTTCCACGCCCGACACCGCCCCATAGGTACAATCCTTTGGGGGGCGGAGGCGCCTTGCGGAAAAGCCCGCGTTTGACCGGCTTGGACAGTGCCGCCCGGATACGTTCGAATTGGGGCAGAACGGCCTCTTGCGCGTCGTCGCGTGTCAGGGTTCCGTCCGCGATGCGGGCCTCGTAAAGCGAAATAAGATCCGTCATGAATCCGAGCCTTACCCGTCACCTCGCCCGTTGAAAAGAAGCCATTTTTGGCGACACATCAATTTTGTTTATCCGTGTCCGCAAATCTGCTGAATTGACGGTGACACCAAAAGTAATACGGTCCTCCGGACGTAACGCCTGAGGTCCCATGTCCCAATCCGTCCGCTTGTTGAATCCGATTCTGATTGTCGGATGTATCATCATCACGGTCAGCTTCGCCGTGCGCGCTTCGTTCGGCGTATTCCAGATTCCGATAGCGGATGAGTTCGGCTGGCTGCGGACCGATTTTTCAATGGCGATTGCAGTTCAGAACCTGGCCTGGGGCATCGGGCAGCCGATCTTTGCTGCGATTGCCGAAAAGGTGGGCGATCGCCGAGCCATCATTCTTGGCGCTCTCACCTACGCGGCTGGCATGGTGCTGACGGCGTGGTCCGTTACGCCGTTCGAGCATCAGATATACGCTTGGCTGGTGGGTTTCGGCATCGCCGGAACCGGGTTTGGTGTGGTTCTGGCGGTTGTCGGTCGCGCGTCTACCGACGAAAACCGGTCCATGTCGCTGGCCATCGTTACCGCCGCGGGCAGCTTTGGGCAGGTTCTGGGGGCGCCAACCGCGGAATGGCTGCTGTCATTCCTGCCATGGCAGCACGTCTTTGTCGTGTTCGCCGTGGCGATTCTTGCGCTTGTGTTGACCTTGCCCTTTATGCGCGCACCACAGACGATCTCGAAGGCTGAACTGGAAGAAAGCATGAGCGAGATACTGGGCAAGGCGTTCCGCGATCCTTCCTACGCTCTCATTTTTCTGGGGTTTTTCAGTTGCGGATATCAACTGGGCTTCATCACCGCGCATTTCCCGGCATTCGTGACCGAGATGTGCGGGCCAATCCAGCCCGGAGGCGTACTGCACGCCATCGGGATCACCTCCACATCGGCCCTGGGTGCCGTGTCGATTTCATTGATCGGTCTGGCCAATATCGGCGGTACGCTACTGGCGGGCTGGGCCGGCAACCACTTTCCGAAAAAATATCTTCTGGCCGCAGTCTATACGGGCCGGACGATTGCCGCGGCTTTGTTCAACGTGTTTCCGATCACACCGCTTACGGTCATCGTGTTCTCGCTGGTGATGGGATCGCTTTGGCTGGCCACCGTGCCGCTGACTTCGGGTCTCGTCGCGCATCTTTACGGTTTGCGCTATATGGGAACGCTCTATGGTTTTATCTTCCTGAGCCACCAGATCGGCAGCTTTCTGGGTGTCTGGCTTGGCGGGCGCATGTATGACCAGTATGGCGACTACAACATGGTTTGGTGGATCGGGGTCGCGATCGGTGCCTTCAGCGCGATAGTACACCTGCCGATCCGCGAGAACCGAACAGCGGTTCCTGCCTGAGGCACAACGATACGCCACAGGCCGGGAACCAATCGGGTAAAGGCGTTACCGAAGTTCGGCTTCGGTGTTGCCGCCATCCACCGTCACGACATGACCGGTGGTGCGTTCCATCAGCGCCAGCGCAACAAAGGCATGCGCGACATGCTTTGCCTCGACTTCGCGGCCCAGCAGGTTGCCTGACATATAGGTCTCCTCGGAAACGCCACGTGCGGCAGCGCGTTCCTGAATGAACCCATCCGTCAGCAGGCCAGACCGAATTCGATCTGCATTCACCCCGTTCACACGGATTCCGTATTCGGCCAATTCAAGTGTCAACTGGCGCAACAGGAACAGGGTGGCGGCTTTTGGCGTGCCATAGGCCCCCATGTTCCGGCCCGGGTTGATCGCCTGTTTCGAGATATTGAACAGGATCTGACCGCCGCGGCCCTGAGCTTGCATCACTCGGGCAGCCTGTGTCGCAAACGCCTTGTGCGCGAAGAAATTCAGCTCGAAAGCCGCTCGGAATTCCTCGTCGTCAAGATCCAGCAACGCGCCCGAAGTCGCGGCCCCGGCATTCGATACCATTACATCGAGCCCACCAAACCGGTGTATCGCCGCCGCAATCGCGGCATCTGCGGCGCCTTTCTCGGTGACGTCGCAGGCATATGACGAATGCCACGTGCCAAGGGTCGATTTGGCATCTGCCAACGCCCGTTCATCCCGATCCACCAGAACGACATTTGCACCGGCATCAGCAAAGGCCTTGGCGGTCGCCAGACCTATCGCCCCAGCACCGCCGGTCACCATCACGATCTTACCCTGAAGCGGAGGCGCTGAGCTTTTGCCCAGCTTCGCCTGTTCCAAGGACCAGTATTCACAATCAAAGCGATCTTTTTCATTGATGGGGAAAAAACCGCCCGCGTCTTCGCCCACCGTTCGCACCCGCAGGTTTTGTTCCGCAAGATCCGCCGCTGCCGAGGCAGCCTTCGCGTTCGGGCCCATTCCCAGGATCCCCACACCCTCGATCCAGGCATGCTTGGGGTCTTGGGGCAACAGTTTCTTGGGTTCGTCGGCCTGCGGCGCCTGCCGTTCAAAGTATTCCCGATAGTCTTTGGCAAACTCTTCGACCTTTGCCTTGATCCGTGACCGTCCCCCGGATAGGTCCGGCGCCCGCAAAACAAGCGGGCAGCCTTTTGTCCGCAACACGTGATCCGGCGACGCCATGCCCCGCTGGGCCAGTGTATCAATGTCCGGACGATCAAAAAACCGCATCACTTCCGGCCCGTTGCGAAGGTCAAAAACCGGCATCGGGTCATCCCGTTGAGCCGCCACTTCGGCGATGACCCCGCGCAGGATCGGCAATACCTCAAGATTCTCAGCCGGATCGCGACGGCCAATTGTCGTCAGGTCCTTCATTCCGAAATAGGCAGCAACCTCGTTGGTATGCGCCACGATCCGGTCATAGCTTTCCTGCGCCGTCGCGCCGAACGTAAAATGCCCGTGCTGAAGCAGCAGAAGCCCTTCGACATTCGGGTTTTCGTCAAACACCTCGGCCGCCTTTTTGGCCAGCCCGAAGCCAGGCATGATATAGGGCACAATGCCCAATCGGTCGCCAAAAATCTCGCGGCAGACATCCTTGGCATTTGGCAGATTGGCGAGCACCAGAAAGGGTGTCGCGTGCGTGTGATCCACATATTTATGCGGCAGAAATGCATGCAACAGTGTTTCCACAGAGGGGTTCGGTGAACCCGATTCCAACAGATTGGCGCGCTGAACATTGACCATCTGCGCGTCTGACAGATGGTCCAATGCGCGCAGTTTCATCAAAGGATCAAGCCACACACCTGGCAGGCCCGGCGCCTCGATGCTGTCCAGATCCCACCCAGATCCCTTGACATGCAGAACGCGCTGCGGATCGCCGAACAGATCAGGGCGTTCCAGCTTGACCGACGTGTTGCCTCCACCGTGCATCAGGAGGTCCGGGTTCTGACCGATCAGCCGCGAGGTATAGACACGTTCGCCCAGCTCCTGATCTGCGGGATCTGTTCCGGCCCGATCCCGCCATTTCCGTGCCTCGTCGGCCCTGTACCAGTTTTCAATCATCATTCATTCTCAGCAAGTTAAGCGGGTGCATGATCCGCATGGGCGATTGCACAATTCAGGACTGTGCTAAACAAAGTGTTAACCAGCCCGTTCGGGAAACAACCGGGCAAGCCCGTCGGCAGAAGCCTCGCTGACTCCGCGCTCGGTGATAAGCCCCGTCACCAGCCGGTTTGGGGTGACATCAAAGGCAGGATTGCCACCTTCCGTGCCATCCGGCGTCACGCGTACATCCGAGATACTCCCCTGCCCATCAACCCCCATGACATGGGTGACTTCCCTGGCATCACGTTCCTCGATCGGGATTTCAGCCACACCGTCGCGAACGGTCCAGTCAATCGTGGGTGAGGGCAGGGCGACATAAAATGGCACACCGTTGTCCCGCGCAGCCAAAGCTTTCAGATAAGTCCCGATCTTGTTGCAAACATCACCTTGGGCCGTGGTTCGGTCCGTGCCCGTAATCACCAAATCAACCAGGCCGTGCTGCATCAAATGACCGCCGGCATTGTCCACGATGTAACGATGGGGAATGCCATGTTCGCCCAATTCCCAGGATGTCAGCGCGCCCTGGTTGCGCGGTCTGGTTTCATCCACCCAGACGTGCAGGGGGATGCCCGCGTCATGCGCGTGATACATCGGGCTTGTGGCCGTGCCCCAATCCACAGTCGCCAGCCATCCCGCGTTGCAATGAGTCAACAACCGTACCGGCTCACCGGCGGGTTTTCGGGCGGCGATATCCTTGATCAGTTCCAACCCGTGGCGGCCGATTGCGGCGTTGATCTCGACATCTTCGTCTGCAATCTCCTGTGCCAGCGACCAGGCGCGCTCGGCACGATCACCCGGAGCAAGCGGCATCAGCGCTTCTCGGCATCTGTCCAATGCCCAGCGCAGGTTGATGGCCGTGGGTCGGGTTGCATGCAAAACGTCAAACGCGGCGTCAAAGGAGGCTTCGGAGCTGTCCCGAGACATCTGCTCGGCAATTCCAAACGCAGCGGTCGCGCCAATCAAAGGTGCGCCCCTGACCCACATATCCCGTATCGCAGCTGCAAATTCATCAAGCGTTTTCAGGGTTACGACCCGAAAATCATGCGGCAACCACCTTTGGTCGATGATCCGAACCACGGCTTCCGGTTTGTCCCACCAAATAGACCGATAATGGGTGCCTTTTACTTTCATAACGCAGTCTCCGTATTCGAAAAGCCTGATCGGAATTCAAGCACAGGGTGCGTTCTAATGAGGTACTTGTAAACGGGCGTTTCGGAATTCGGGTCAGTATTTGATCGGGCAAAAGGAAAGATCATCCCTTTCTGGCAGCACGTATTTCCCGTTCCAGGGCGTCCAGAAACCGCGAGCGGTCGGCCTTGCCGAAGGGCCGCCCGCCGCCGCCGGTTCCCAACGGATTGGCCGCGCGCAGATCAGCCATCAAATCACGCATGGCCAGTTGCTGACCAATATTCGCCGCCGTGAAGGTTTCACCGTTCGGGCGCAGCACGCGCGCACCGGTTTCGACGCATTTTGCAGCCAAAGGGATATCGGACGTAATAACGACATCCCCCGCTCCACAACGTTCGGCAATCCATTTGTCGGCCTCATCGGCGCCTTCGGAAACGACAATGACCTGCACCAGCGGGTTGGCCGATGGTCGAAGCCCGCCATTGGACACCAGCGCCATCGGCACTTTGTGCCGGGTCGCGACCCGTTCGGCCTCGGCTTTTACAGGGCAGGCATCGCCATCGACATAAAGCGTCGTCACGCCTTCTTCGCCTCTTTCTTTGCCGGTTCCGCTGGTTTCTTTTTGACCTTGAATTCCTCGGGTATGGGCATACGGTTGAACGCATCCAGGCCCGCGATTTTATATGCTTCGGCAAGTGTCGGGTAGTTGAACGTGTTCTGAACGAAGTAGTCCACCGTACCTTTCAGGTTTAGCACGGCCTGCGCGATGTGAATCAGTTCAGTCGCGCCTTCACCGACGATCTGGACACCCAGCACCCTGCGGGTCTTGAGCGAGAACAGCATTTTCAACATGCCGTGTTCCAGCCCCATGATATGCCCGCGTGACGTCTCGCGGAATCGCGCGACACCTACCTCGTAGGGGATGTTGCGCTCCTGCAATTCTTCTTCCGACATTCCGCAGGTTGATATTTCGGGCACTGAATAGATGCCGTACGGATACCACGGGCTTTCCGGCAGCGTGGGCGTTTCAAGCGCGTGACAGGCAGCCACGCGCCCCTGTTGCAAAGAGGTCGATGCCAGCGACGGATGTCCGATCACATCGCCCGTGGCATAGATATGTGGCACAGCCGTTTGATAGGTCTTGCGGTCGACCTTGATCCGGTTGCGATGGTCCGTCTCCAGCCCGACGGCATCCAGATTGAGTTTGGACGTCGCTCCCATGCGTCCGGCCGCAAACAGAAGCATTTCAGCACGAACGTGGCGACCGTTGTCGAGTGTCACTTCCACATGCTCGCCGGCGTCTTCAATCTTCTCGACAGCCGAGCCCAAACGCAGGTCGACACCGTTTTCCCGGATCTGATGCGTAAAGTCGTGGATCAACCGGCTGTCGATGAAATCCAGAAACGTGTCGCGGGGTTCAATCAGCGTGACGCGCACGTCCAGGGCTGAAAACATCGTGGCATATTCCACACCAATGACCCCGGCACCGATGACAACCAGCGAGCGCGGAATCTCTGCCATTTCCAGAAATTCGTCACCATCCACCACCGTCTTGCCGTTGAACGGAACATAATCCGGGCGATAGGTTTTCGTGCCTGTCGCAATCAGGAACTTCGCGGCCGTCACGCGCGTTGTTTCTCCGGCATCGGTTGCGACTTCTACTTCGTGCGGTCCGACAAACCTGGCCAGACCGTCCAGAGTTTCGACGTGGTTCCGGTTGAACTGATGCTCCAACACGTCGACCTCGTGGTCGAGGGTCATATGCAGTCGGGCTTTCAGATCCTCTGCCCGGATCTGATCCTTTACCCGGTAGGAACGCCCGTAAAAGCTGCGTTCGCGCCAGCCCGACAGGTTCAGCACCGTTTCGCGCAGGGTCTTGGACGGAATTGTACCGGTATGGACAGAGACGCCACCAAAACGGTCTTTGCGGTCGATGACCAGCACGCGCCGTTTCAGTTTGCCCGCCTGAATTGCCGCAGAACGCCCAGAAGGCCCTGAGCCTATGATGATCAGGTCATAATCGTAATTGCTCATTCCTCAGTCTCCGTACAGGGCCTCGGCATGGAAGATGACGTGATCTTCCATAAACGTGGACACAAAGAAGTACGAATGATCGTAACCCGGCTGGAAGCGATACGTCGCTTGCTGGCGGCGTTCGGCGATGGCTTGCGCCAATGCTTCGGGGCGCAGAAGATCCATGAACTGATCGTTTGCACCGGTGTCGATCAGGATCGGACCGTCGAAACCGGTTTTCTTCATCAACAAAGATGCATCGTGTTTTGCCCAAAGCGCTTCGTCGTCACCGAGATAGGCGCTCAGCTGTTTGCGGCCCCAATCCGCTCCGGTCGGGTTCGAGATCGGCGCAAAGGCTGACACCGAACGGAAGCGTCCCGGCAGGTTCATGGCAAGTGTCAGGGCGCCGTGACCCCCCATGGAATGGCCCGTAATGGCCTGGCGTTCGCTGTCGATGGCGAAGTTTTCGAACAGCAGGGCGGGCAGCTCTTCGGCAACATAGTCCCACATCCGGAAATGAGGCGCCCATGGTTTCTGTGTCGCGTTCACATAGAATCCCGCGCCCTGACCCAGATCGTAATCCTCATGATCCGCGACACCTTCGCCACGCGGTGACGTATCCGGAAACACCACGGCAATTCCCTGTTCCGCGGCCCACGCCTGAGCCCCGGCTTTGGTCATTGCGTTTTCATGGGTGCAGGTCAATCCCGACAAATACCAAAGAACCGGGACCGGGCCGTCTTTGGCCTCGGCTGGAAGAAACAGGCCAAAAGTCATGTCACACTTGCACGACGAGGAGGCGTGGCGGTACACGCCCTGCACACCGCCGAAACAGGCATTTTCCGAAAGGGTTTCCATCAGGCACCGTCCTTATTTTCGAGTCGCAACATGGCTAACGATCCGCGGACCCGGCGTAAAGTCCGTGCGCCTTCGGTGAGAGTATTTTTCGAAAAGGTGAAGGTCAGAAAGTGCCCGCCCAGGCGATCACCATCGGCACGGTGAGAATACTGACGATCGTGGATAGAAGGATTGCCGCCGACGCGCGATGCGGGGCAATGCCGTAATGCGCAGCCAGCATGTAAACATTGCCCGCAACAGGTAAAGCCGCGGCAGAGATGGCTACAGTTGCCGGAAAAGTTTCAATCGGTATCAGCCATAGCAGTGCGACCGCGACGCAGGCCGGATGGATCACCAATTTGCAGAAACTCAACCAAGCCGCGATCTGGACACGTTCAGCCGACTTGCCTGCCAATGATGCGCCAATGGCGAACAATGCTCCGGGAGTTGCGGCACCGCCGAGAATGGTCAGAAAATCGCCAAGAGGTTCAGGAACAGGTATTTTCAGCGAGGACCAGATGAGACCGGCCGAGATGGATACGATCATGGGATTCCGGACCAAACCCATTCCGATCAGCTTGAAGGTGGTCGGGGTCAATTTACCGTCACGGCCGCCATTGATCAGGATCACGATCAGGGATGAAAACACCACCAGATCGACGGTCAGGACCAGCATCACGGGTCCAATCGCAGCCTCGGAGAACAAAAGAGCAAGCATGGGCAGCCCCAGGAACCCGACATTGCCGATGGCCGCGCACTGAGCTTCGACCGCGGCGGTCGGGATGTCGAGCCCGCGCAGCCAGGCGATGGCCGATGCCAGAACGTATACGGTCACGGTTCCCAGCAGATATCCAAGGATGAGCCGGGCATTGAAAATCTCGGCAAAGGGAAGGGTGGCTGCAAAGCGAAACAGCATCGCTGAAAGCGCAAAGTAAAAGACGAACTTGGTCAGATAGGCCGTGGCTTCAGCCGTGAAGAACCGCGTGCGCCCCGCCCAAAAGCCCAGGCCGATGATCGCGAAAAACGGAAGGGTGCGCAGAAAGATTTCGACCATGGGCCAAGTCCTAGCACGGTTTGAACGCGCTGCAAGTACCCGACATCAAAGCAAATGCATCGTCAGCTTCGCTGAAATATTCGAGAATCGTTGTATCTAAACCGAACGGTTTATAAACTGGCGCAGTTATCGATCGAGGAGACGACATGACCCAGACTGCCACCATCCTGCGCACCGGCCGGAAATTCGATCAGGTTCTGCGCGGGGCTCGAGAGGTTTTCATGGCGGATGGGTTTGAAGGGGCAAGTGTGGATGACATCGCTCGCGCAGCCGGTGTGTCAAAAGCAACGCTCTACAGTTACTTCCCTGATAAGCGCCTTTTGTTCATGGAAGTCGCCCAAACAGAATGCTGCCTGATGGCCGAGCGGGTCATCTCGATGATCGACGAAACCAAGCCGGCCCGCGAAGTGCTTCAGATCACGGCGACACAGCTGACCAGATTTCTTGTGTCAGATTTCGCGCAACAGGTTTTCAGGATCTGCGTTGCCGAACGCGACAGGTTCCCCGAACTGGGTCGCGCGTTCTATGAGGCGGGGCCACAAAATGGCCAGCGACAGATGGCCGAGTATCTGGAAAAAGCCGTGGCCAAGGGCGAATTGGCCATTGATGATGTACATATCGCTGCCGAGCAGTTTTCCGAACTGTGCAAAGTGCGGATCTGGACCCGGGCGGCTTTTGGCATTCAGAACACCTTCACCCAGGAAGAAATAGATCAGGTTGCTGCTCAGGCTGTCGACATGTTTCTTGCCCGTTACGGGGTCTGACCCACAAAAGTGATGGCCCGCGCCCGGAACAGGGGCGCAGACCACCGCTCACTCACCAAAACACTCGATACACAACAGTTTAAAGCTGTAAGTCTTGTAAAACCGTTTACTCGATGAAAGTTCCGGTCAGACTGTCGCTGACAGGCTGTGCCGGATAAGCAATCACCGCGCGTTCGCCTGTGTTGACGAACAGGTCTGCGGGCTGGCCGGGGTCCAACTTCAAATCCGCCGCTTCGCCGGATTGCTGATCGTTCAGTTTGACCCGGGCTTTTGAAAGATCCCGCAAGTATGTTCACTTTCCAATGCGTTAGCCGAGATATCAAAGATAACACCTCGGGCCTCGGGCACATCGGCCTGCGCGAAAGGGGGCAAACTGACCTGCCCCGGAAACGTCCCTCGTTCTGATGTAGAGCTTGTTTGGCTTTGGAAGGCGCAAATGAATGCGAAAAAGCTGTTTCACGAAAGCCCGGATCATCGGGATGGACCCGTCACGCTTTCGTGCCGCTCCGATTGCTTGCTATTGCAGCCTTTGCATTGAAGGCCAAAGGGCTTTTCCAGCCGAGGGCCGAGTGCCTGCATCGTCGATTGTAGAAGCCGTTGAAACATTCGAAGATTGCGATCTCGGTGTCTCGACACGTTTTTCAGGATTGCTGCCACAACAGCTCAGCTTTGATCGCCTTGAAGAAGGTTTCGACCATTGCCCGGCAGGCTCATGTATAGCATTCTTTCCAGAGGCGGGCGGCGTTATCATAGCAGTTGCTGGTTCTGGCTGAGCGGACGATCGCGGTAAGCGCGATACCCTCTTGGACTGACATCCATGATCTGGCACAGCCGCTCGACAGGGAGGATGTCGGAGGTCTTGGCGATGAAAGCAAACCTCTTTTGCTTTACTCCGCAAAGAACTTGGTGGCAATTTTTAGCTCCTCTCCATCTTAAGCATGCGGTTCTTTTTCCGCAGTTCCGCGACCTCGCGCTCGAGATCAGACTGGGCGGACGGCTTCTCAGGATTGCGCCGATCCTGCTGGATCAAACGGCTCAGCGTCGAGAAGCCAAATCCAAAATCCGTTGCAACCTGCTTTCGCGGCAGGCCGCTGGTTAACCTTACCCGCACTGCCTCCGCGCAAAACCCCGGGACAGGACCGGATAGACTGGCTTTAGGATCGAAATATCATCTTTCGGAAGGGTCAAAGGGGCTATGACTGCAGTAAGGAAGCTATGTTCGAAACAGTAAGGTTTTCACCACCATAAAAACCTGTTCAGCGCGTTGGCCTCAATACGTGGTGCGCATCTGGTATCCCTGATGGAAAGTCATGCGCACGAATGTAACGGGATCGCTGCGAAACCAGGTCGTGCGTTCCAGCTGAAACAACGGAGTGCCGGGCGGTACGGCTAGGAACTCCTGCAAATGCCCTGTTGCCGGGACCGCCGAGAAGGCAATTTCAGCGTTTGAAAACGGCACCTCGGACAGCAGCCATTCATTCGGCCCGGTGGTCAGGAAATCTTCGTCGAGAACCTGAGGCACGGTGCTGACGTTGATCCAGCGTTCCTCGAACTGGAACGGACGGTTGTCGGCGTGGTGCATGCATTGCAGATGGACGACCTGCGCGCCTTCGGGAATGCTCAGCTTTGCCTGCAACCACGCGGGGCAGTCGATCAGTGTTCGGCTGACCAAAGCATAGCGGTATTCGGCATTCATTTCTTCGATGGTCTGCCGAACGACAGTGATTGGCAGCTTCGCCTGCTTTACCGGCGTGGTCACAACACGCGTGCCACCTTTGCGTTTGCGGGTGACAATGCCTTGTTCGGCAAGTTCCCGCAGCGCCCGATTGACCGTCGCCCGTGCAACGCCGAATTCGGCTGCCAATTCCATCTCGGTGGGCAACAGACTGCCCTGCGGCCAGACACGGGTTTGAATGCGGTTCACGACTTCGTCCCGAATGTCCTGGAAACCTAGATGTTTTTGATCGGTCACGTGGTGTTCATCCAATTACGTACAAACATATTGGTATTATGAGGCCATTTTTGTCAGCCCGTAAAGGCGGCAGCAAGCTCAAAGCCTCGGCATGAGATCAGCCATGGCCCGCCGATAGTCAGATACGATCCGATCCCGTGCAATATGACGGCCCCGGCGTACCTGATGGCGGCCAGCCGACCACAGATCTGTCACTACGTGATCCTTCGCGGCAAAGACCAACCCGTCGAGCAACTGTTCAGGACGCAGGGCGCAAAGCGCAGGGTCCTGACTGTCAATGGCAACAAGATCCGCCAGCATCCCTTCTGCGATCTGACCCGCCGCGCGCCCCAGGGCTTGCGCGCCACCCAAAGCCGCATTGCAATACAGTGTCTGTCCAACCGAACCGTCCCCTTCGACCAGAACATTCCGCGACAGGTCTCGCAGGCGTTGGGAATACTCCAGCGTACGCAGTTCCTCTGTCGTCGAAATCAAAATGTTTGAATCCGACCCAACTCCGAAACGACCACCGGCTTCAAGAAAGACGGCGCCATTGAAGGGGCCATCCCCCAAATTGGCCTCGGTGATCGGGCAAAGCCCCGCGACCGCGCCGGTTGCCGCCATATCGCGGGTTTCCTTTTCCGTCATATGTGTGGCGTGGATGAGGCACCAGCGTTGGTTTACCGGCGCATTGTTCAGCAGCCATTCCACCGGGCGGGCGCCCAGACCCTCGTGAACCTGCGCAACCTCCATCGGTTGTTCCGCTATGTGAATGTGGACAGGTCCCGTCTTTTTTGCGTCCAGAACCCCGGCAAGATCTTGCGGTGACGTCGCGCGCAAGGAATGCGGGGCAATGCCTATCTGACAGTCATCCGGCAGATCGCCCAGTGCCGCTTGTGCTTGCTCGACCAACGCCAGATAGCGGTCCACGTCATTGCCAAATCGTTGTTGACCCGCTTCCAACGGCTGCTCGCCGACCCCCGCATAGGAATAAAGTACGGGCAGATGCGTCAGCCCTATTCCCGTCTCGGCCGCAGCAGCCATGATCCGCTGAGACAGCTCTGCAAGATTGGCATAGGGTGTGCCGTCTGGCTGGTGATGCAGATAATGGAATTCACCAACCGAGGCGTAACCTGCTTCCTGCATCTCCATATAGACCCGTGCGGCGATCGCCTGCACCTGATCGGGCGTCAGGTGCGCGGTGAAACGATACATCAGTTCCCGCCATGTCCAGAAACTGTCGCGTCCTGCCATGCGGTATTCGGTCATCCCAGCCATCGCGCGCTGGAACGCGTGGCTGTGCAGATTGGCCAGCGCAGGCAGCAAAGTGTCGACGCATGTATCGCCATCTTGCGCCGTCGCGCCCTGTTGCAGCGACGCTATCAGACCTTCCTTGACTTCTACCCGCAGGTTCGAAGTCCAACCGGTGCTCAACAATGCGCGATTAGCGAAGACAGCCATTTTTCACCTCATTTTATGCATAGACATATAAATGATAGAAATGTACTAGAAAAGAAGGAAATGCACGGAGGTTGCGAGTCACATGCAGACGCAAACGCGGGTTTTGACGGATCTTGACGCTGCAACGATGACCGAAGGCGGCGCGCCATACGGTTTGGTTCCGAATGCCGCGATCGCGTTGCAGGACGGGCAAATCGCATGGATCGGAGCTGTCGCTGACCTTCCTTCAAGATTCGCCGATCAGCCGAGGACTCGACTCGGTGGACGCCTGGTTACGCCTGCGTTGATCGATTGCCACACTCATGTGGTTCACGGTGGCCATCGCGCCGCAGAATTCGAAATGCGCCTGAACGGCGCGAGCTATGAAGAGGTTGCCCGCGCCGGGGGTGGAATCATCTCGACCGTAAAGGCCACGCGCGCGGCCGGCGTAGAGGAACTGGTCGCGCAAGCATTGCCGCGAGTTGATGCGATGCTGGCCCAAGGAGTATCGGTCATCGAAGTGAAGTCCGGTTACGGGTTGGATGACGATACCGAATTGAACATGTTGCGCGCGGCTCGGGCGTTGCCGGATCATCGTCCCGTCCGCGTTCTGACCAGCTTTTTGGGGGCGCATGCGGTGCCTCAGGACTATAAGGGCAGGGCGTCGGACTATATTCATCAGGTCTGCATTCCCACGCTTCGCGCCGCTCATGCCGAGGGATTGGTCGATGCGGTCGATGCCTTCTGCGAAGGCATCGCCTTTCAACCCGAAGAGTTGATCCCACTGTTTGAAGTCGCGACAGATCTTGGCCTGCCGATCAAGATCCACGCCGAGCAATTGTCGAATTTGGGCGGCGCAAAACTGGCTGCCGGATACGGCGCGCTTTCGGCAGATCATATAGAATACCTTGACGAAGCAGGTGTTCAGGCCATGGCGCGGGCCGGAACCGTAGGCGTCATTTTGCCGGGTGCGTTCTACACGCTGCGCGAAACACAGGCGCCACCGATTGACCTGTTGCGCCAGCACGGTGTGCCCATGGCGCTTGCTACGGATTGCAACCCCGGTTCGGCGCCGATGACCTCGTTGCTGCTTGCGATGAACATGGGCTGCACCCTGTTTCGCATGACGCCAGAGGAGGCCCTTAAGGGCGTAACGACCCACGCAGCCCGCGCTCTCGGGTTGGCTGACTGCGGTCAGATCTCAGTCGGGCATCGCGCCGATCTGGCGGTTTGGAATGTCGAACACCCTGCGGAACTGGCCTATCGCATCGGCTTCAACCCTCTTCATACTCGCATATTCGGAGGTGTATTTTGACGACGCTCACCCTTACCCCGGGCACCGTTACCCTGTCGCAGCTGGAACAGGTCTTTCGCGAAGAGCGCGCTGTTCAACTGGACCCCGCCTGCCGCCCGGCCGTCGAAGAAGCGCACAAGCGCATCGCCGATGCGGCGGCGGGAGAGGCCGCCGTATATGGCGTGAACACAGGGTTCGGGAAACTGGCCAGCGTCAAAATCGCGGCCGAGGACACAGCAACCTTGCAGCGCAACCTGATCCTCAGCCATTGCTGCGGTGTGGGCCCTGCGATCCCGCGCAACCACGCAAGGTTGATGATGGTTCTGAAGTTGCTGAGCCTTGGTCGCGGGGCCTCGGGGGTTCGGCCAGAGGTGATCACCCTGCTGGAAGGGATGTTGTCCAAGGGTGTGACCCCGGTGATCCCGGCGCAGGGTTCGGTCGGGGCTTCGGGCGATCTTGCGCCCTTGTCCCACATGGCTGCCGTCATGATGGGCGCTGGTGAGGCCGAATTCGGTGGCGATGTGATGCCCGGTGCCGTTGCGCTGTCCAAAGCGGGTCTGCAACCCATCGAATTGGGCCCCAAAGAAGGGCTAGCGTTGATCAATGGCACCCAGTTTTCGACGGCCTTTGCACTGGCCGGCCTGTTTGGCGCATGGCAGGCGGCGCAAAGCGCGCTGGTTACCTCGGCGCTGACGACGGATGCGATCATGGGATCGACCGCCCCGTTGCAACCGGAAATCCACACGCTGCGCGGGCATCGCGGGCAGATCGAGGCCGGCGTGACCATGCGAGCGCTACTGGCCGGGTCGGTCATTCGTGAAAGCCATCGGGATGGCGATACCCGCGTTCAGGATCCTTATTGCATCCGCTGTCAGCCTCAGGTGGTGGGCGCCGCGATGGATGTGCTGAGGCAGGCCGCGACAACGCTGGAAATCGAGGCCAACGCGGCGACGGATAATCCTCTGGTTCTATCGGAAACCGGCCTGATCGTTTCGGGCGGGAATTTTCATGCCGAACCGGTTGGGTTTGCTGCAGACATGATTGCGCTTGCCGTGGCCGAGATCGGGGCAATTGCGCAACGCCGCATTGCGTTGATCGTCGACCCTGCGCTCAGCTTTGATCTGCCGCCGTTTCTGACGCCCAATCCGGGCCTGAATTCGGGCTACATGATCGCCGAGGTGACGACCGCCGCACTGATGAGCGAAAACAAGCATCTGGCCAATCCGTGCGTGACGGACTCGACGCCCACATCGGCCAATCAGGAAGATCACGTTTCGATGGCGGCTCATGGCGCGCGGCGGTTGGGGCAGATGGTTGCCAATCTGGAACGTATTCTGGGGGTCGAACTGCTCTGTGCCACACAAGGTGTCGAATTCCGTGCGCCGCTACACACGAGCGAAACGTTGCAGGCCGTGATGGCACGGCTGCGTGCCGAGGTGCCAGCCTTGGGAGATGATCGCTATATGGCGACCGAGATCGAAGCAGCCTCGGCCCTGATTGCCAGTGGCGAGATTGCCCAAGGCACGGGCATCGCCATGCCGGAACTTGGCGCATGAGCGGCCCGGTCGAAATCACACGTGGTGAAAGCCCCATTGTGCTGGGTCTGCCGCATACCGGCACTTATGTGCCCGCCACGATCGAGGCCAAGTTGAATGCGCGGGGCAGGGCATTGACGGATACGGATTGGAATATTCACACCTTGTATGAAGGACTTCTGCCCGGTGCGACCACGGTTCGGGCGACCTTCCACCGATATGTGATTGACGCCAACCGGGACCCGTCGGGCGTGTCGCTTTATCCCGGTCAGAACACGACAACCCTTGTGCCGCTGACGGATTTCGACGGCCAGGGCATCTGGGACATCCCGCCTTCCGGAAAGGATATCCTCGAACGACGGGAAGCTTTCCATGCGCCGTATCATGCCGCCCTGAAGGCCGAGCTGGAACGCGTGAAGGCGGCCCATGGGTTTGCGGTGCTGTATGATTGCCACTCGATCCGCAGCCATATTCCTTTTCTGTTCGAAGGTACTTTGCCCGATTTGAACATCGGCACGAACAATGGGGCGACCTGTGCACCGGAAATCGAAGCCATAACGCATGAGTTCGCGGCGTCCTCGCCCTATACGGCTGTTCTGAATGGGCGGTTCAAGGGCGGATGGACAACGCGCCACTATGGGCGCCCCTCGGAAGGGGTGCACGCGATCCAGATGGAGCTGGCTCAGTCGGCTTACCTGAGCGCCGAAGCGCCGCCCTGGACTTTTGATACCGACAAAGCCGACCGCCTGCGCCGTTGGCTCAAAGATATCCTTGACGCCATCCACGACACTGCATTGGAGCTTGCCCGATGACCGACCCTCGTAAAAACACCCGTGACATCTATCCCCCGACAGGGCCCGAACTGAACGCCAAAAGCTGGATGACCGAAGCCCCGATGCGGATGCTGATGAACAATCTGCACCCGGATGTGGCCGAGAACCCGCATGAGCTGGTTGTCTACGGTGGCATCGGCCGTGCCGCACGGACGTGGAAAGATTTTGATACCATCGTTGCCAGCCTCAAGGACCTGGAGGAAGATGAAACGCTTGTGGTGCAATCCGGCAAGCCGGTCGCCATCGTGCGGACGCATGCCGATGCACCTCGGGTGCTGATCGCGAACTCGAACCTCGTGCCGCATTGGGCCAACTGGGATCACTTCAACGAGCTCGATAAGAAGGGCCTGATGATGTACGGCCAGATGACGGCCGGTTCGTGGATCTATATCGGGACGCAAGGCATCGTTCAGGGCACTTACGAAACCTTTGCCGAGGCGGGACGTCAACACTATGACGGGAACCTGACCGGCAAGTGGATTCTGACTGGCGGTCTGGGCGGCATGGGTGGCGCGCAACCTCTGGCGGCGGTCTTTGCAGGGGCGTGTTGCCTGGCTGTCGAGTGCAATCCTGACAGCATCGATTTCCGCCTGCGCACCAAGTACCTCGACGAAAAAGCCGAGACGCTGGACGAAGCGCTCGAAATGATCGACCGCTGGACCCGGGCGGGCGAGGCGAAATCGGTCGGTTTGCTGGGCAATGCGGCCGAGATTTTCCCCGAGATCTACCGCCGCATGCAGGCGGGCGGCATGCGCCCCGATATCGTGACCGATCAGACCAGCGCCCATGATCCGGTCAACGGCTACCTGCCGCTGGGCTGGAGCATGGCGCAGTGGAAAGACAAGAGGGAAAGCGACCCCAAGGCCGTGGATAAGGCAGCCCGAGCGTCGATGAAACAACACGTGGCCGCCATGGTCGATTTCTGGAACGCGGGTGTGCCGACCTTAGACTATGGCAACAACATCCGGCAGGTGGCGCAGGACGAAGGCTTGGAAAACGCCTTTGCCTTCCCCGGTTTCGTGCCCGCCTATATCCGCCCGTTGTTCTGCCGTGGCATCGGCCCGTTCCGCTGGTGCGCGCTGTCGGGTGATCCCGAGGATATCTACAAAACCGACGCCAAGATGAAGGAACTTTTCCCCGACAACACGCATCTGCACAACTGGCTCGACATGGCACAGGAACGTATCGCGTTTCAGGGCCTTCCCGCGCGGATCTGCTGGATCGGACTGGGCGACCGCCACAAGGCCGGGCTGGCATTCAACGAGATGGTTAGGAATGGAGAATTGAAGGCACCGGTCGTCATCGGTCGTGACCACCTCGACAGCGGTTCGGTCGCGTCGCCGAACCGCGAAACCGAAGCCATGAAGGACGGCTCGGATGCCGTGTCGGATTGGCCGCTGCTGAACGCGCTGGTCAATACCGCCTCGGGCGCGACATGGGTCTCGCTGCACCACGGAGGCGGCGTTGGCATGGGTTTCAGCCAACATGCGGGTGTCGTGATTTGTGCCGACGGAACAGATGCAGCGGCCAGACGTCTCGAACGGGTTCTGTGGAATGATCCGGCTTCGGGCGTCTGGCGCCACGCAGATGCGGGTTACGAGGATGCCAAGGCCTGCGCACGTGAACACGGGCTGCGTCTGCCGGGGATTTTGGGCTGATTTGCCATTCATCTTTGAATTTGTCTGCATGGCTTAGCGCTAACGTCTCATTTTCCGGTTTCGAACCGGGGATGTTTCCGCTAGGGCTAAGCCGTTAAGCAGCCCGCCAGGCTAACGACAACTGACAAAGGTGGCTCGCCCGTTGCTCGATATTGCACAAGTCCGCACTGTTCTTTCGGACGTCTATGACCTTGCCCCATCGGCCACATTGGCCAATGAGATGAAAGACACGTTTGCCCGTATGGATCGTGTGATCAGCCCGCCGGATTGGGCGATCTATGCGCCTTATGTGCGAGCGATCAACGCGCTCAAGAAAGAGCGTAACGCCGTGATCCTTGGGCACAATTACATGACACCGGAAATCTATCATGGTGTGTCCGATTTCGTGGGTGACAGCCTGCAACTGGCGATCAAGGCCAGCGAGGTGGAAGAGGATGTGATCGTTCAGGCCGGGGTTCATTTCATGGCCGAGACATCGAAAATTCTGAGCCCCGGGAAAACTGTTCTGATGCCCGACATGGATGCAGGTTGTTCTTTGGCAGAATCGATTACTGCTGAAGGAATCGACGAAATGCGGGCCAAATACCCCGGCGCGCCGGTTGTGTCTTACGTGAACACCACAGCCGAGGTCAAAGCGGCCTCGGACATCTGCTGCACCTCGTCGAACGCCTTGCAGATCGTGAATGCGATGGAGAGCGACACGGTCATCATGACGCCGGATCAGTATCTGGCTCAAAACGTGGCCAATGAAAGCCACAAGAACGTGGTGTTCTGGCCCGGTTCCTGCATCGTGCATGAACAATACACCGCACAGGACCTGCGCGACTTCCGCGAATGGAACCCCGGAACACGCCTGATTGCGCACCCGGAATGCCCGCCGGATGTGGTGGCCGAGGCGGATTATTCTGGTTCAACCAGCGGTATCATCAAATATGTGCATGATGAGAAACCTGAAAAGGCGATGCTGATCACCGAATGTTCCATGGCGTCGAACATCGCCGATGAACTGCCCGAGGTCGATTTCGTAGGGCCGTGCAACATGTGCCCGTACATGAAAAAGATCACGCTTGAGAAGATCCTCTATGCCCTGCACACGATGGAAGGCCAGGTCGAGGTCGCCGAAGACGTGGCAGAGAAGGCTCGCAAATCCGTTCAGGCGATGATTGATCTGTCTCGTAAGCTCGGCATCTGATCGGCAATGACCGACATCACCACGGATCGCGTCATTATTGTCGGGGCCGGGATTGGCGCGCTTTATGCTGCGCTGAAACTGGCGCCGCGACCGGTGGTGATCATCTCGCCTGACCCGCTGGGCGAAGGCGCAAGTTCGGCATGGGCGCAGGGGGGCGTGGCGGCGGCGATGGACCTGGCCGACAGCCCGGAAAGCCACGCCGTTGACACCGTCAATGCCGGGGCTGGAACCGTCGAGCCTGACGTTGCGGATTTGGTGACGCGAGAGGCACGGGACTATATTCTGGACCTGACCACTTTAGGCACACCGTTTGATCGCACCGAGGGTGGCGGATATGTCCTGTCCCGAGAAGCCGCGCACAGTTTTGCTCGTGTCGTGCGGGTAAAGGGCGATCAGGCCGGCAGTGAAATCATGGCCGCCCTGATCGAACGAGTGCGCGAAACCCCTTCGGTGCAGGTGTTGGAAGGGGTTCTTGCCATTGCGTTGGAAGTGACGGAAGGGCGCGTGGTGGGCGTTGTTTTGCAGGACGCCTCGGAAAGCGGATCCGCGCCTGTGACGCTTCGTGCACCTGCCGTATTGTTGGCGGGTGGCGGTTCTGGCGGGCTTTATGCCCTGACGACCAATCCGGCCCGCATCCGCGGGCAGGTCATCGGAATGGCCGCACGGGCGGGGGCACTGATCGCCGACGCCGAATTCGTGCAGTTCCACCCCACCGCCATGGACGTAGGTGAAGACCCGGCCCCGCTGGCGACCGAGGCCCTGCGCGGAGAAGGGGCAATTCTGATAAACAAGCGTGGCGAGCGGTTCATGCAGGCCGTTCATCCTGATGCCGAGCTTGCCCCGCGCGACGTTGTGGCCCGCGCGATATTTGCCGAGGTGCAGGCCGGCAACCGCCCGATGCTGGATACCCGCAAGGCTTTGGGCGCGCAAATCAACGCGCTTTTCCCGGCGGTTGCCGCATATTGCGCGCGCAACGGAATCGATCCGGTCCGGGATGCGATCCCGGTCGCTCCGGCAGCGCATTACCACATGGGCGGGATTGCCACAGGCACTGATGGCCGCGCGACGCTGGATCGGTTGTGGGTGTGCGGCGAGGCGTCCTCGACCGGCCTTCACGGCGCCAACCGGCTGGCCTCGAACGGTTTGCTCGAAGCGTTGGTGTTTGCACGCATCTGTGCCGAGGACATTGCGCGTTCGATGCCGGACATATCCGGGTCGGAACCTGTGGCCCTTCGATTTGATCAAGCTGACATCTCTGATACGTCCGATGCAGTCAGTGTATTGCGCATGACCATGTCGCGCGATGTTGGCGTGGTCCGGGACCGCGCCGGGTTATGCCGGGCATTGCACAGGATTGCCACGCTCGAAGAGCAGCATGGCACATGCCCGTCCTTCAGAAACATGTGTGCCACAGCAACGCTGATCGCCGCGGCGGCATTGCAGCGCGAAGAAAGCCGCGGCGCGCATGAGCGATCCGACTTTCCGGAAACTGCCGACGGCCCCGGCAAGCGATCCCGGATGTATCTTAGCGACGCGCTGCACATTCGCGCCGAAGCCTGCAAGGAAATACCATGAGTTTTGCGACCCTGCCCGATCTGATCCTCGAACCCGCCATCCGCGCGGCGCTGATGGAGGATCTGGGAGCTTACGGTGATGTGACCACCCGCGCCGTGATCCCGCCCAGCACGACCTATACAGCCCGGCTGAATGCGCGCGAGGACGCCGTTGTTTCGGGCATGCAGGTGGCGACGATAGCGTTCCGGCTGGTCGACCCGACGCTTGAAGTTGAGGTGCTTGTCAAGGATGGCCAGTCCTGTCGGCGCGGCGACACGCTGATGACCATCAAAGGGTCTGCGGCCTCGATCCTGTCGGGTGAGCGGGTCGCACTGAATTTTGCCGGTCGCCTGACCGGCATTGCCACAAAAACTGCCACCTTTGTCCAGCAGACAAAGGGCACGAATGCCCGCATGACCTGTACCCGCAAAACCACGCCCGGACTACGCATCGTGGAAAAACAGGCCGTGCTGCATGGTGGCGGTTTCAATCATCGCTATTCGTTGTCCGACGCGATCCTGATCAAGGACAACCACATTGCCGCCGCCGGGGGTGTGCGTCAGGTTCTTGAGGCCGCCAAAGCGCAAGCCAGCCACATGATGGCCGTCGAGATCGAAGTCGATCGACTGGACCAGTTGGCCGAAGTCCTCAGGATTGGCGGCGCGTCCGTCGTATTGCTGGATAATATGGACAACGAGATGCTGCGCGAAGCGGTTGCCATGGTGGACGGGCGGATGAAGACCGAAGCCAGCGGTAATGTGACGTTGGACCGCGTCGCATCGATTGCGGCGACCGGGGTCGATTACATCTCGTCCGGGGCGCTGACGCATTCCGCCCGAACCGTTGATCTGGGCCTTGATTTCTGAAAAGCGCGGCATTTCCGCTTGATTTGGGATCGTTTGCGCCAACACGGTTGCGCCTTCAGGTTTTATCGATAATAAATCCACGGCAACGCAAGCTGCAGGAAGTTTTATAGATAAAATGATCATCCCTCATTCCGGCTGGACCCGAAAGTCTGCGCAAGCTGTTCATGACCTCCCGTTGATGGACCTTCTGTTCCGGGCACAGACTGTGCACCGCGAGAACTTTGATCCGAACAAGATCCAGACCTCTAAACTGCTGTCGATCAAAACCGGCGGGTGCGCCGAGGATTGCGCCTATTGCTCGCAATCGGCCCGCAACGGATCCACCCTGCCTGCATCGAAACTGATCGAGGTTCAGCGTGTCCTGGCAGAGGCCAAAAAGGCCCGTGACGGTGGCGCGACCCGGTTCTGCATGGGGGCCGCCTGGCGCGAGCCAAAGCCGCGCGATATGCCTGCGCTGGTCGCCATGGTGGAAGGCGTCAAGGCGATGGGCATGGAAACCTGCATGACGCTGGGAATGCTGGATGACACCCAGGTGGTTCAGCTGCGCGATGCCGGGTTGGATTATTACAACCACAATATCGACACGTCCGAACGCTACTATTCCGAAGTGATCACCACCCGTACTTTCTCGGACCGGATCGACACGATGAACCGGGTGCAGGAAGCCGGAATCAAGGTCTGCTCGGGTGGTATTCTGGGGATGGGTGAACATACCGGTGACCGTATCGACATGTTGCTGACTTTGGCCAACATGACCCCGCCGCCGGATTCGGTGCCGATCAACATGTTGATGCCACAAGCGGATACCCCGCTGGCTGATGCCGAACCGGTTGATCCGATCGACTTTGTGCGGATCATCGCGACCGCTCGCATTCTGATGCCCAAAGCCTATGTTCGGTTGTCCGCCGGTCGCAGTGACATGAGCGACGAGATGCAGGCGATGTGCTTCTTCGCCGGGGCAAATTCCATCTTTGTCGGTGAAACTCTTTTGACGGCGGAAAACCCCGAAGTAGACACCGACTCGATCCTGTTTGCGAAACTTGGCCTTCAGGCCGAAACGGCTGAAGAACACAACCGCACGGAAGCCGCCGAATGAAAGCAGTCGAACGACTGGAATCCATGCTCGATGCACTGGAAGCCCGGCACCGCCGTCGGGCTCTGATCCCGGCGCGGGGGCTGGATTTTGCGTCCAACGACTATTTGGGGTTGGCCGGGTCAAGCCTGTTGCAAGAGGCGGCACAGGCAGCGCTGGCGCGCGGCGTGCCCGTAGGCTCGGGCGGCTCGCGTCTGCTGCGGGGAAATCACCCGGAGCATGAGGCGCTGGAACATGAAGCAGCTGCGTTCTTTGGGGCCGAGGCCGCATTGTTTATGGGTGGAGGGTTTCAGGCAAATCAGGCAATCTTTTCCACGCTGCCAGCGGCCGGGGATCTGGTTTTGTATGACGAACTGGTTCACGCCAGCGCCCACGAGGGGATGCGTACCAGCCGAGCGGATCTGCGCGCCTTTCGTCACAACGACGCCGCGGATGCGCGCAACGTTTTGACCGAGTGGCGATCCGCTGGTGGACCGGGTCAGGTATGGATTGCTGTTGAAAGCGTCTATTCCATGGAAGGCGATCTGGCCCCGCTAAAGGACCTGTCATGTCTGGCGCGTGAAGCCGAAGCCGTTCTGATCGTGGATGAGGCGCACGCCACTGGCGTTTTCGGGGCAAATGGCAAAGGTCTGGCGCATGATCTGAACGTTGACCTTTTGACCCTGCATACCTGCGGCAAGGGGCTTGGAGTTTCCGGCGGGCTGATCTGTGGCCCGCGTGCGATGATCGATACCCTGATCAACCGCGCACGACCCTTTATCTTTGCAACGGCGCCGTCCCCTCTGAATGCTGCGCTGGTACGGGCTGTCCTGCGTGAACTGGCCGGGACTGACGATTTGGTCACTGCTGCACGCAAACGTCTGCGTCATGCACATGATGCGGCCCGTGAAACAGGGTTGCCTGGCACGGCCTTGAACAGCCAGATCATTCCCGTCGTTCTTGGGGATGAGGCCCGCACGATGGCGATGGCACAGGCTTTGCAACATCAGGGGTTCGACATTCGCGGCATTCGCCCGCCTACCGTTCCAAAAGGCACATCCCGTCTGCGTGTCTCGATCACCGGGAATGTCAGTCCAAAGGACATTTCGGCCCTGTTCGCAACCATCTCCAGCCATCAGTCGGAGGCCGCATGAGCGCTCTGGTCATTGTCGGAACCGACACCGGCGTCGGAAAAACAGTTTTTTCGGCTGGCCTGACGGCGGCCCTGAACGCCAGTTACTGGAAGCCGGTTCAATCGGGCCTCGAGGATGCAACGGACACGGAAACCGTCTGCACCTTGTCCGGCGTGGACGTGTTGCCCGAAGCGTATCGCCTGAACATGCCTGCCTCACCCCATCTTTCTGCGGAAGATATGGGCATTGAGATCGATCTGTCCCGGCTTGCGCTGCCGCACGTGGACGGGCCGCTGGTTGTTGAAGGGGCAGGGGGGCTGATGGTGCCTCTGAACCGCAAATCCTACTATCTGGATCTGATCGCCCAATGGCAGGCCCCGGTCGTTCTGGTCGCACGAACGGCGCTGGGAACGATCAACCACACCACGTTGTCCCTTATGGCGCTTCGAAGCGCTGGGTGCGAGGTGGTCGGCGTTGCCTTTGTCGGAAATCCGGAGCCTGACGTGGAGCAAACCATCGTCGAAATGAGCAAGGTTCGACATCTCGGACGCTTGCCATATCTTGGAGACCTGACTCAGCAAAGCTTGTCAGATGCGTTTTCGGCCATAGACGTGGCGACCATACGGAGGTTTCTGTGACCCCGCTGGAGTTTGACGCCCACCACCTTTGGCATCCCTATACCAACGTGGCCGATCCCGGTGCGATGCACCTGATTGACCGGGCCGAGGGGGTGTATCTCTATCGGGAGGACGGCGCAAAGATGATAGACGCCATGTCGTCATGGTGGTGCGCCATCCACGGCCACAAGCATCCCGAAATCACATCCGCCATGAAGTCCCAGCTGGAAAAGATGCCTCATGTGATGTTCGGGGGGCTGACACACCGTCCGGCCATAGACCTGGGGCGCAGGATGGTCGACATGTTGCCCGAGGGGCTGGATCGCATTTTCTATTGCGACAGTGGGTCTGTCTCGGTCGAAGTGTCGATGAAGATGGCGGTGCAGTACCAAATGGCCCATGGCCGCACCCGCAAATTCGAGTTTGCCACAATTCGGGGCGGCTATCACGGTGACACGTGGAAAGCGATGAGCGTCTGTGACCCGGTCACGGGTATGCACGGGCTGTTCCGAGGCGCTTTGTCGATCCAGCACTTCCTGCCGCGTCCCCAGGTTCGGTTGGGGGATGACTGGCCGGAAGACCCGGCGCTGAACGGGTTGGGGGCGCTGGAACGACTGTTGGCCGACAAGGGTGATCACCTCGCAGCCCTGATCCTTGAACCCGTGGTTCAAGGCGCCGGCGGCATGTATTTCTATCATCCCCAATGGCTGCGCGCGGCGCGCGCCATGTGCGATGCCCATGACGTGCTGATCATTTTCGATGAGATCGCAACCGGGTTTGGCCGAACCGGCAAGCTGTTTGCCACCGATCATGCGGGCATCACCCCGGATATAATGTGTCTGGGCAAGGCATTGACCGGGGGGCATATCTCGTTTGCTACTACCGTAACCAGCAAGCAGGTGGCGTATGGCATTGGCAACAGTGAGGCCGGAGTGTTCATGCACGGCCCGACCTATATGGCCAACCCTCTGGCCTGTGCCGCAGGATCGGCCAGCCTTGGTCTTCTTGCCGGGGGGAGCTGGCAACGCCAGGTCGCAGATATCGAAGACCAGATGCGGACCGAGCTGGAACCAGCACGCGGTTTGCCGGGCGTAGCAGACGTCAGGGTTCTCGGCGCCATTGGCGTTATCGAGATGAAGGAAACGGTTGATCCTTCTGTCGCTCACCGGCTGGCCCCTGAAACCGGAGTGTGGCTGCGCCCCTTTGCGCGCAACATCTATTGTATGCCGCCTTACATTGTTTCGCCTGATGAACTCAGCCGGATCACCAGCGCGATGGTCGCTTTGGCCGGGGGGCAGCAATGAAACACCGGTGGCTGGCGCAATCGGATGACAGCAGGCTGACTCTCGTCTTCGGGGGTTGGGCGCTGGGTGCTGCCCCGTTCCGCGGGCTGACCGGAGGCGGATCTGTTCTGCTGGTGGATGACTATACCGGGCTCGATGATCCCTTGCCCGATCTGGCCGGGTTTGACCACGTCGACATGCTTGCGTTTTCCTTCGGTGTCGCGTCCGCGGCCCATTGGCTGGCCAGCACTCATTTTCGCCCTGACCGGCTGGTTGCCGTCAGCGGTACGTTGCATCCTGCCTGCGCGGACCGGGGCATCGCGCCTGATATTGTCCGGGCCACGGCGGATCAGCTGTCATCGGCAAGTTTCATCAAGTTTTGCCGGCGCGCCGGACTGTCTGCTGACATACCTGAACTGGACATCGAGCGGGCACGGAAGGAACTTCACGCGGTCATCGAACGCGGATCGGCCCCTGATCCCGGTTTTGATCGGGTTTGGATATCAGACCGGGACCGGATCATTCCGACCAATGCTCAAAAGACGGCCTGGGCTGCAACCCCGGATGTGGTCAAGGGCGTCGCCGCTCCGCATGTACCTTTCCAACCGGGCCAAAGCTGGGCGGAGTGGCTGTCATGACGGCGCAATTGGCGGACAAGGTGCAGCGAAGCTTCAGCCGAAGCTTCCAGACTTACAACGATACAGCCAGCCAGCAGGCCTGGGTTGCCCGCAAGCTGGTTTCCGAGATGCGCCGGGTTGGCGCGCCGAACCGGTTTGATGTGGCGTTCGAGCTGGGATGCGGCACTGGCCATCTGACCCGGTTGCTGCGGCAGAACTTTGACCTTCCCGATCTTTACCTGAACGATATCGCGCCGCAGGCTCGGGCGACGGCAGATGCGGAAAACGCGGCTTTCATTGCCGGAGACGTCCGCCTGGTCGAATGGCCCGCAAAGCTGGATTTGGTCGCGTCGGCCTCGATGATCCAGTGGATGGAGAATCCGGCCGGTTTGCTGCAACAGGTTGCCGAAGCGCTTGAGCCCGGAGGGTGGCTGGCCATTTCCGGGTTTGGCCCATTGCAATATCAAGAGCTTGCGCAAATCGGATCGACAGCCCGTGCACCGGGCCTATGCCTGCCTGACACCCTTGCAGCCGCCATAGACGGGCCGTTCAAGATTCTGACGGTTGGCCAAAGCGTTCGGCCATCCTATTTTGACACGCCCAGAGAAGTGCTGAAACATTTGCGCAGTACAGGGGTAAATGGCCGGGCTCGGGGTGCATGGACCCGGTCCACCTTGGCCCGGTTCGAAGCTGACTACGTGCAGAAGTTCGGAACTGACGGCAGGGTTCCTCTGACTTACCACCCGGTGTGGGTCATTGCCGAAAAGCGTTAGGCGCTTATTCGGCGACGACAAGGTCGATTTCATTCGCCGACAGCATCTGGCAGATGTCCTCGGGCGGGTTCACATCGGTAAAGAACAGATTGATCTTGTCGGCAGGTTCCAATGTGACCGGCGCGCGTTTTCCCAGTTTTTCGCCATCGGCCACGACAATGCGAACCTGTGCGTTTTGAATGGCGACGCGGGCCAGGTTTGCTTCTTGCAAGTCGTGCAGCATAAAGCCCGGGTCCGCATTGACCGCCCCGACCGAAAGTACGGCGAAACGGACGTTCAAACGTTTGATCAGGTCCTGAGCTTCGACGCCAAATGCGCCCCCATCGTGCGACCGCAGCTCGCCACCTGCCATAAAGACCCGGTTGTTGTTTCTTGAAGCCAATGCCTGCGCCACAAAAACCGAGTTCGTCACCACAAAGAGATCCCTGTGGTTGCCAAGCGCCTGCGCCACATAAGCGGTAGTTGAACCGATATCGAGGAAAACGGAGTCCCCGTCACTGATGACCTCCGCAACCGCCTTCGCCAGCTTCTCTTTCGCGTCAACCTTCTTGTCCAGACGGCTTTGCAGCGACGGTTCCAGAATGTCTTCGAGAAGATGAACCCCGCCATGGACTTTGCGCACGATGCCGCGTTCTTCCAGATTGCGGACGTTTCGCCGAATGGTTTCAAGGCTGACCCCAAGTTCATTCGCCAGAACGCTTACCCGGCACGACCCGCCCGCGCGAAAAAGGGCGCGCAGGATTTCTTCTTCTCGTTGGTTTGTGGTCGGCAGGTTCATGTTTCGCGCTCTGATGGCATCGTCATAAGGGACGTTAAGCCATACCACAATACCCACATAAAGCAACGTAATACAAAAGGTTGGCCGTGGAAACCTGCTTAGATCAGGAAAAAATGTGGCTTTACGTGGTTTTTATTGACACAAAACCCCACGATGTGGTCGTCTGTACTCAATACCACCGATTCATCGAAAAAAATCACGACAGGGAGAAGGTGTTATGAATTGTAAAATGGGAATTTCCGCGCTGGCCCTCATGGCCGCCGGAGCCGCAACAACTGCCTGGGCCGTTGAGTCCTCGGACCCGATCAAACTGACGCTGCATGACTGGTCGGGGCAGTTGATCAATACCAAGATCATGGGTTCGATCCTGGAAGAGGCCGGATACAACGTTGAATATGTTCAGGCGGATTACATTGCTCAGTTCGCCGGTCTGAAAACGGGTGACCTGCATCTGGCGATGGAAATCTGGGAAACCACCGGGCGCGAGGCGCTGGACGAAGCAACCGGAACCGGCAAGGTCGTCAATGTCGGCGAAACCGGCCTGATGGCGATCGAAGAATGGTGGTACCCCAGTTACATGAAGGAACGGTGCCCGGGATTGCCGAACTGGGAAGCGTTGAAAGACTGCGCCGAGGAATTCGCAACGGCGGAAACTGCTCCGAACGGGCGTTATGTCGGCGGCCCGGTGACCTGGGGCGGCTTCGATGACGAGCGTGTCGAAGCTCTTGAACTGGATTTCGAAGTCGTCCATGCGGGTACCGACGCGGCCCTGTTTGCCGAGTTGGAATCCGCGTATCAAAGACAGGATCCGATTGTCTTGTGGGTCTACGTTCCACATTGGGCGCCGGCGAAATATGAAGGTGAGTTCGTAGAATTCCCGCCATTTACGCCGGAATGCTACAGTGACCCATCGGTTGGTGTGAACCCGCACATGGCCTATGATTGCGGCAAGCCGCGTGGCCCGATCTGGAAAGCCGCGTGGTCTGGCCTGCAAGAGAAATGGCCAGGCGCTTATGACATCATCGAAGCCTACAATATCAACAATGATGAAATGAGCGCCATGGTCGGCAAGGCCGATCTGGATGGCGTGGAAATCGACAGCGTTGTTGCAGAGTGGATGGAGACCAACAAAGACCGCTGGTCTGGCTGGATCTCGAAGTAATCCACTGGCCAGAGCGGGCCTGTCGCTCTCTCGGACCGCTCTGGCCTTTTTCGCGAATGAACCGGACCACCCTGATGCCCCCCAAGACCAAACTGTCGTGCCGAAATATCTGGAAACTCTACGGCCCCAACGCAGATCGGTTGCTGCGGACAACCCCCGAACCTACGGCAGAAGATATTCGCAAGGCAGGTGTGATCGGCGCAGTCCGCAACGCCAATATCGAGATCTCGGAAGGTGAGATTTTCGTCATCATGGGCCTGTCGGGGTCCGGCAAATCCACTCTGGTTCGATGCTTGTCCAGGTTGATCGAACCAACCGCCGGTGAAGTTCTGTTCGACGATGCTGACCTCTTGCGCGCCAGCGAGAATGAGCTGATCGAAATCAGGCGTCACAAGATGGGCATGGTGTTCCAGCATTTCGCGTTGCTGCCGCATCTGACCGTTTTGCAGAATGTGATGTTTCCGCTGACGATTCAGGCCACACCCAAACCCGAAGCTGACGCCAAGGCCCGCGAGGTCGTGGAACTGGTCGGTTTGAAGGGGCGCGAGGATTATTACCCGCGTGAGCTGTCCGGCGGCCAGCAGCAGCGCGTCGGCATTGCCCGTTCCTTGGTGACCGAGCCGGACCTTTGGTTCTTGGACGAGCCGTTCTCGGCCCTCGATCCGCTGATCCGGCGCGAGATGCAGGATGAATTCCTGCGGTTGCAGGAGCGGTTGCACAAGACCATCGTTTTCATCACCCATGACTTCGAAGAGGCCGTTCGCCTGGCCGACCGCATCGCCATCATGAAGGACGGAGAGGTGATCCAGATCGCCACGCCGGAACAGCTGGTGATGCACCCGGCCACCGGTTATGTGGCTGAATTCACGAAACATATCCCCCGCTCAAAGGTCCTGACCGTCGGCGGTGTCATGACCCCCGGCGCTGTGGGCGAGGGCAATCCGATCTTTCAATCCACGCGCATCTCGGACGTGGCGGAACGGATTATCGCGGCAGATGCGCCGATCCCCGTGGTGGATGCTGATGGCCAGCCCGTCGGAGCGATTGACCGCAAGGCCGTTGCGCATGTGCTGTTCGGCGGCGGAGACACGGCATGATCCGCCTGACCCGCAGCCAGATTGCCATTTTGGTGCTTGTTCTGATCACCATCGCACTTGGCTATTTCGGGCGTGATTTGAGCAAGGCGCTGGATGCGCGCTGGTTGACCAAGTTCCCCTCGGCCTGGGTGATCCCGTTCAAAACCTACATTTCCTTGGCGATGACATGGCTGATCGAGGATGCCGCCATCGGGCCGGTGTCCTTCACCGATGTCACCCGCGCCATCGCGTGGTTGATCGAGCAGCCCTACAATCTGGTATTGGCCCTGCTGGCCGACGGCTTTGTCAGCGGTCAGGGAAATGACGCGCAGGTCATCCTGCCTGCGATCAGCTGGATCGTGGTCATCACCGCCGTTGTCGCCTTGGGTCAATACTGCCGCGACTGGGGATTGGCCGCTCTGGTCGGGGCCTGCTTCGTCTATCTTGCAGTTTTCGGACAATGGGACAGCGCCATGGTAACGCTGGCCTCGGTCCTGATCGCGGTGCCGATTGGCGCGGGCGGAGGGTTGCTGTTGGGCATTCTCGCCTATCGCCATCCGCTTTTTGAAAAGATCATCTCACCAATACTGGACTTGATGCAGACGATCCCGATCTTTGCCTATCTGGTGCCGATCCTGTTCATGTTTGGCTTTGGTCCGATCTCTGCCTTGGTCGCGACGATCATCTATGCGACGCCACCGATGGTGCGGATCACCACGTTGGCACTGAAAGGTGTGGATCCCGAAATCCTGGATTTCGGACGCATGGCGGGCACGACCCGGCGGCAGTTGATGTGGCGCGTGCTTGTGCCCTCGGCCAGCCACAGCCTGATGGTGGGTGTCAATCAGGTGATCATGCTGACCCTGAACATGGTCATCATCGCCTCGATGATCGGGGCTGGGGGGCTGGGCTTTGACGTTCTCGCCGCACTACGCCGTCTGGACATTGGAGCAGGGTTCGAAGCCGGCATCGCCATCGTGGTACTGGCCATCGCCGTCGACCGTCTGAGCCAGGCCTTTGCCGAACGGATGGGCCAGGTGCATCATGAGGTCGCCGGCTCGTGGGTCGCGCGTCATCGCCGGACGGTTCTGGTTCTGGTTTTACTGGTGCTGACATGGGTACTGGGACAGTTCTCGCCTCTGTTGTTGGAATATCCTGAAAGCCAGACCATCACCACTGGCGCGTTCTGGGACAACACGGTCGAATACCTGAACGTCAACTATTTCGACACGTTCGAGGCGATCAAGGTTTTCTTCCTGACCTGGTTCATGATCCCGATCAAAACGGTTCTGCTGGGCATCCCGTGGCCGTGGGCCATCGCGATGCTGGCCCTGCTGGGCTGGCACGCTGGCGGTTGGCGGCTGGCGTTGCTGTGTGGTGGGATGGCCTCGCTGGTACTTGTGTCGGGCCTGTGGTCAAAGGCGATGGTGACAGTGTATCTGTGCGGTGCATCGGTCATTCTGGCAACGCTGATCGGGGTGCCTCTGGGTGTTCTGGCGGCGCTGAACAAACGCGCTGGAACGGCCATCAACCTGCTGATCGACACGCTGCAAACCCTTCCCAGCTTTGTTTATCTGATCCCTGTCGTCATGCTATTCAGGGTCGGCGATTTCACCGCGCTGATCGCCATCGTTCTTTATGCGCTGGCCCCGGCGGTCCGCTATGCTGCCCATGGCATACGGTCGGTTAGCGAAGAGCTGATCGAGGCCGGTCTGGTTTCGGGCTGCACCCGCAGGCAATTGCTGCGCCATATCCGTCTGCCGATGGCGTTGCCTGAGATCCTGCTGGGGATCAACCAGACCATCATGCTGGCGCTGTCCATGCTGGTCATCACCGCCCTCGTCGGCACCCGCGATCTGGGGCAGGAGGTCTATATCGCCCTGACCAAGGCCGATACCGGCCGCGGTCTGGTGGCCGGTCTGTCGATTGCCTTCATCGCCATCATCGCCGATCGGTTGATCAATGCCAGTGCCCGTCAGGCCCGCATCCGCTTTGGACTGGAGAGTTGATATGAGCCATCCCGACCTGATGACCCGCATCCGCGCTCTGCCGATCTGGCAGGGAGAGATCGAGGCCACTCCGCTGACCGGTGGCATCACCAATGTGAACTACAAGGTTACGGATAGCAGCGGGTCTTATGTGGTGCGTGTGGGCGACGACATCCCCTTGCATCAGGTGATGCGGTTCAATGAGCTGGCCGCCAGCAAGGCAGCCAATGCAGCGGGTCTGTCGCCTGCCGTGCTGCATTCCTCGGGCGATCTGACGGTGCTGGAGTTCATCGAAAGCCGCACCTTGACGGAAGAAGACGTCCGGCATCCGAACATGCTGCCCCGTGTTCTGGAATTGGTGGAAGCCTGTCATGTCGAAGTGCCGAAACACCTGCGCGGGCCGTCGCTGGTATTCTGGGTGTTCCATGTCATCCGGGACTATGCCGCAACGCTGACCGAGAATGACAGCGCCCATGCAAAGCTGATCCCCGATCTGATCGACGCAGGCTCGCTGCTGGAACGTGAGGCTGGGCCGTATGACATCGTATTCGGCCATAACGACCTGCTCTGCGGCAATTTTCTGGACGACGGCAACCGCCTTTGGCTGATCGATTTCGACTATGCCGGATTCAACTCGCCGCTTTTTGATCTGGGCGGGCTGGCGTCGAACAATGGCCTGTCGCCTGAACAGGAAGACTGGGTGCTTGAGACCTATTTCGAAGCCCCGGTCAACGACAACCTGCGCCACCGCTATACGGCGATGAAATGCGCTTCGCTGCTGCGGGAAACCATGTGGAGCATGGTGTCCGAGATCACCTCGGATATCGACTTTGATTACGCAGCCTACACAGCTGAAAACCTGGCGCGGTTCCGCGCAGCCCTTACCGATTTCAAAAATACCTGAGGACAGACATGACCGACCTTCCTACAACAGCCAAAGCCGTCATTGTCGGCGGCGGGATCATCGGCTGCTCGACCGCCTATCACTTGGCCAAGCTGGGCTGGACCGACACGGTGCTGCTGGAGCGCAAGAAACTGACCTCGGGCACCACCTTCCACGCCGCAGGGTTGGTGGGACAGTTGCGTTCGAACGCCAATATCACGCAATTGCTGGGTTATTCCGTCGATCTGTACAACAAGATCGAAGAGGAAACAGGGCTTGGTACTGGCTGGAAGATGAACGGCGGCTTGCGCCTTGCCTGCAACGAAGAGCGTTGGACCGAAGTCAAACGGCAGGCCACGACAGCGCATTCCTTTGGTCTGGACATGCAACTTCTGACCCCATCCGAGGCGCAGGAGCTGTGGCCCTTGATGGATGTCTCTGACGTGATCGGCGCGGCCTACCTGCCGACAGACGGTCAGGCCAACCCGTCAGATATCACGCAGGCATTGGCCAAGGGCGCCCGCATGGCCGGGGCGAAGATATTCGAAGATACCAAAGTCATCGATATCGAGATTGAAGATGGCAAAATTCGCGCGGTAATCACCGAACATGGTCGGATCGAGTGTGAAAAAGTGATCTGCTGCGCCGGGCAATGGTCCCGCACCTTTGCCAGCCGCTTTGGCGTCAACGTTCCTCTGGTTCCGATGGAGCACCAGTACATGGTGACAGAACCTTTCGACGTGCCCGGCAATCTGCCCACTCTGCGCGATCCCGACCGGCTGACCTACTACAAGGAAGAAGTCGGTGGTCTGGTTATGGGCGGCTATGAGCCGAACCCGATCCCCTGGGCCACCAAGGGTATTCCGCAAGGTCTCCACTATACCCTTCTCGACAGCAACTTCGATCATTTCGAACAGCTTATGG
This sequence comes from Ruegeria sp. YS9, assembly GCF_024628725.1. Classification (NCBI taxonomy): domain Bacteria; kingdom Pseudomonadati; phylum Pseudomonadota; class Alphaproteobacteria; order Rhodobacterales; family Roseobacteraceae; genus Ruegeria; species Ruegeria sp. YS9. The sequence continues at coordinate 527,050 of NZ_CP102410.1, read as the reverse complement.
AGCTTGCGTTGGGTCGTGTGCCCGCGCTGGAGAACGCTGGCGTCAAGACGTTGACCAACGGGCCGGAAAGCTTCACGCCCGACGGCAATTTCATCATCGGCGAAGCGCCCGAGTTGAGAAACTTCTTCGTCGGTGCAGGCTTTAACGCCTTTGGCATCGCGGCTGGCGGTGGTGCGGGCATGGCGCTGGCGGAATGGGTGCACAAGGGTGAGCCGCCCTTCGATTTGTGGTCTGCCGATATCCGCCGCTTTGGCCGCCCGCATTTCGACACCGACTGGGTTCGCACCCGTACCGTTGAAGCATACGGTAAACACTACACGATGGCTTGGCCGCATGAGGAACATGACTCGGGCCGCCCCTGTCGCAAGTCGCCGCTTTATGACACGCTGAAAAAGCAGGGCGCGTGCTTTGGAGAGAAACTGGGCTGGGAACGTCCCAACTGGTACGCGGACGTGTCAAAGGGCGAGGTGGCCAAAGATGAATACAGCTTTGGCCGCCAGAACTGGTTCGATGCCGTAGGGCGCGAACACAAAGCAGCACGCGAAGCGGCGGTGTTGTTCGATCAGACATCCTTCGCCAAATTCGCCCTCAAGGGTCCCGATGCTTTGGCAGCGATGAACTGGATCTGCGCCAATGATGTGGACAAGCCGGTTGGCGCGCTGGTCTATACCCAAATGTTGAGCGACAAGGGCGGGATCGAGTGTGACCTGACCGTTGGGCGTGTGGCTCATGACGAGTTCTACATCGTCACCGGCACCGGCTATGCCACCCATGACTTCGACTGGATCAACCGCAGCATTCCCGAGGGTATGAATTGCCAGCTTTTCGATATCACTTCATCGAATGCAGTCCTGTCATTGATGGGACCAAAAGCGCGCGATGTTCTTGCGGCGGTGACGCGCGATGACGTCTCGAACAGCGGGTTCAAGTTTGGCACGATCCGTACCATCGGCATTGCGGGGTGCCCGGTCAAGGCGCTGCGTGTGACCTATGTTGGTGAATTGGGGTGGGAACTGCACCTGCCGGTGGAATATGCCCAAACGGTGTATGACGCCTTGATGGAGGCAGGGCGCCCGCATGGCTTGATAAATGCGGGATACAGGGCGATTGAATCGCTGCGCCTTGAAAAAGGGTATCGCGCCTGGGGCTCGGATATCGGGCCGGATCATACCCCGTTCGAAAGCGGCTTGGGCTGGGCCGTGAAACTTCGGAAGAATATTGATTTCAAAGGGCGTGCCGCCGCTGAGGCGCAAAAAACCGGCGGCGTAAAGAAGATGCTGGCATGTTTCACGGTTGAACCCGACGTTGTTCTTCTGGGGCGTGAAACGATCTATCGGAATGGCGAAAGGGTCGGATGGCTGACCTCGGGCGGCTATGGCTACACCGTCGGAAAGTCGATCGGCTACGGTTACATCCGAAACGCCAAGGGCGTCGACGCGGAATACGTCACGTCAGGGACATATGAATTGGATGTCGCCACTCAGAGGGTACCTTGCGAAGTAACACTGCAACCACTGTACGACCCGCAGATGAGCCGGGTGAAGATCTGACGCGAGCGAGCAAGAGATGATCAACCGACACACGCACAGCGATCGGAACACATGGGGAAAGCATACAAACACGGCAAATCCGCCCCGAATGTTCGGAAGTTCGTCGAATCTGGCTGTTTGCGACCTATAAGCCTTTGATAAAGTTCCAGTATTGTCACACCTCACGCCAATCTGAAGACTGAACCTCATGACGCCTCATTCAGCCTTCAGGGCATGCAACCCTTCATCCGCCGGAAATTGGATGACTTCAGCCGAAAGGACCGGAAATGGTAACCCCAGATGCGTTGACTGAGCACGCGATAAAGATTGCCGGTATTGCCTCGGAGTCCGCGATGCGGTTTTTCCGGGGATCTTTGGGCATTGAATTCAAGCAGGATGAAAGCCCGGTGACGCAGGCCGACAAGACAGTGGAGGCAGAAGTACGCACCTACTTGAAACAGCATTTTCCCGAGCACGGCATCTTTGGCGAAGAGCACGGGCAAGAAGCAGGCGACGGGCGTCATATGTGGGTGATTGACCCGATTGACGGAACCCGTTCGTTTCTGTCCGGTCATCCTTTGTTCGGGTTTCTTTTGGCGCACCTTGTGGATGGGCGCCCTCGGTTGGGGCTGGTCGGAATGCCGGCCTTGCATGAGACCTATTTGGGTGTGGTTGGTGACGGCGCCAGCCTGAACGGGCGACCGATAAAGGTGTCGCACACCACGCGTCTGGATCAATCGGTTTTGTATGTGAACGAAGGGGACAAGATTTATCGCGATCATCCTGACCTGTTCAGCCGGCTGATAAATGCAGGGCAGACGCGCCGATTTGCCTATGATTGTTACCCCCATGCCTTGCTTGCTTCGGGCCATGTCGATGCTGTGGTGGATTACGATCTGCAACCTTATGACTATCTGGCGCTCTCACCTCTGATCACGGCTGCTGGCGGCGTGATGACCGATTGGCAGGGGCGCGCTTTGACCCTCGATTCAGATGGCGCGGTCGTTTCCGCCGCAACCCCTGAACTGCACGCAGAACTGCTTGACCTCATCAATGTCGAGAAATGACGGTGTTGCGCGACCTTTGGAAACTAGTTCCCGCGATCAGATTTGAATAAATACAAAAAGACAAAAAGTGATCCTATTGACGTTGTGACGATTCCGACGGGCAACTCCTGCGGAGCCAGAAGAAGGCGTGACAAGATATCAGAGAGTGTCAGCAGAATGGCGCCCACGATGGCCGAGACGATCAGCAGGTTTCGATGCAGAGTTCCGGCGATGCCGCGTGCAATATGAGGCACCATCAACCCGACGAAGCCGATGACACCGGCAACGGAAACGAAACTGGCCGTCGCCAACGCGGCCACGAAGAACATGCTGAACCGCAGGCCCTGAACGGGAATTCCCAGTGACGAGGCTGTGAAATCCCCGGTCAGCAGCGCGTCAAGCCACCGGCTGCGGTAAAGCGAATAGCTCAGGATCAGGCCCAATCCGATCAGGACAAGCGGGAAGGTTTCCCATCTTGCCAGTCCCAGACCGCCAAGCATCCAGAATACCACCGAATGCGCAGCGCGATTGTCGCCAGAGAAAATCAGGTAATTGGTGATCGCGGAAAACAGAAAAGACACCGCCAGGCCAGCAAGGATCAGTTTTTCGGGTGCGCTCGTACGCAAGCCCTGAACCAGCGCCAGAACAATGCCGGATGCGATCAGACCGCCGCAAAACGCCGCCAACGGCAACGTCCAGATTCCCAGGACATCCCCCGTGACGGTGATCACCAGAACGGCGCCGGCAGCTGCACCAGAGGACAGACCGAACAGAAACGGATCTGCCAGATCGTTTCGCGTCGTTGTTTGCAAAACAACACCTACGACGCCCAGTCCCGCACCAATCACGGCGGCAAACAGGGCGCGGGGCAGGCGAAGGTCGAAGACGATCCGGTGCAAAGGCGACATGTCTCCGTCCACCAGACCGGTTCCAAGGCCGATGGCTGAAAAAACTTCGCGCACGGGGATTGGGGTGGTCCCGTAGACGATGGACAACAGCAAAAGGGCGGTCAGAACAACCGCCCCCAGCAAAATCAAACGGCCCAATTGGACCATATCAGTTGATCTCCGGGTGCATCGCCTTCGCCATCTTCTCGATCGCCTCGATATTTGCCGGACCGGGCGTCAGTTCCTCGTAACGCAGGCCAATCCAGCGCTCGTTCTTTACCGCGTCCGTTTGTGACATCACCGGGTGATCCTTGAGGAACTGGAAAGTGTCCTCTGCGCCGTTGCCGGACTGATAGTCGAGCAGCACCAGAAATTCCGGGTTGGCCGCGGCGACGGCCTCCCACGACGTGCGGCCCCAGCTGGTATCCAGATCATGCGTCACGCTCTCGCCACCCGCGGCTGCGATCATTGCATCGGGAATGGCGAACTTGCCGGCGGTAAACGGAGCATCGGCCGGCCCGTCCAGCAGGAACACGCGGGGCTTTGCCAGATCGGCTGTTTTTGCTTCGATGGCGGACAGTTGGTCCTTCCAGCGGGCAACCAGCGCCTCGGCCTTGTCCTCGACCTGCATGACCGTGCCCAGACGCAGAACGTCATCAAACAACAGGTTCATGCTGGCCTCGGGGCGATCCTTGTCCAGATGCACGCAGCTTTCGGACAGGATCATGGTCTTGATACCAAAGGGTTCCAGCGTGTCGGGCGTGACGTCACCGCCGGGTTTCATGCCATAGTACCAACCGGCAAAAAACAGATCGGGTTCGACGGCCACAAGGTTTTCAATGGTCGGGTATTTGGGGGCAAGCTCTGGGATATCGCCACGCTGAGCATCAAAATCAGGGCTTGTTTTGTACCAGCCGGTAATTCCGGTAAGCCCCACGATCTTGTCCTGAAGGCCGAGCGCAAAGGCCATATCCGTCATGTTCATGTCATGCACGACCAGACGTTCCGGCGCCGAGTCAAAAGCCAGCGGTTCGCCGCAATTGTCCACGGTGACGCCCTCTGCTGCCACCCCACTTGCCAAGCCAGCGAAGACGACCACTGGCCAGAGTTTCTGCATCATATGTAAGCTCCTGTTATTATGACAGTTTCCGTTTTCGGATATCCAGTGCGGGGATCATGCGGCCTTCGTGCTGAAAGCACAGATAATCCACGCCGAATGTCTCACGCACCCGGTCTGGGGTCAGAACTTCGCCAACAGGCCCGAACCCTGTCAGACGCGTGGCTTTCATCAACGCCACATGGCTGGCGAATTCCGGGATCATGACCAGATCATGGACGATCATGACGACCGTTACCCCCAGATCAGCGACCAGAGACAGCATGTGCCCCTTGGCATCGGGGTCCAGATGGTTGGTTGGCTCGTCCAGAAACAGCAACGACGGATTCTGGGCCAGCGCGCGCGCGATATGTGCGCGCTGACGTTCTCCGCCCGACAGTTGACCCATCGTCTTGTTGGCAAAATGCGACAGCTCGGTCGTCGTCAGCACCCGTTCAAGATCAGCCTTGTGCTGAGCCACCGAACGTTCGCCCTGAATCGGGATTTGTCCCAGCGCAACGTAGTCTTGCAGGCGCATCCGTCCGTCGGGCATTTCCTGCTGTCCGACCACAGCAATGGAGCGGGCGCGTTGGCGGGCGGACAGGGTACGAAGGCTTTGGCCTTCTATCCAAACATCACCCAAGGCAATCCGTTCAATCCCGCACAGCAGTTTCAATAGAGTGGTCTTACCGGCGCCGTTCGGCCCGGCGATTGCCAGAATTGATCCTTCTTCCAGACGAAAGGATACATCCTGCAACAGGATATCACCATTGAGCGCGTAGTACTCCAGATCCTCGGCAACCAGAAAGCTCATGATGTCCCTCGGGATGGCAAAGCGGGTATTCGCGACAGGGTCTTTGCGAAAAGGGCAGGAGGGCGGTCCGAAGCGCTGGTCCAGCCATCGTCGCTGTCGCCGAACTGGGTCGCGAATTCGACCAGGGCATCCAGGTCGTGTGATGTCTTAATGTCGCCGAACAGGTACTGCGCTTTGCCTGCGGCCTGAAATCCGACGGTCATGGCCCGTTCACAACCTGCCATACAGGCCACCATTCGGGTTTCAAAACCGTCAGGCAGCTGAGCATCCAGCGCGTCTTGCGCAGCCTCGGCAGGCATCGTCCCCTGACATGTTGAACAGATCAGAACGTAGTGATCAGAATAGCAGGTCATTGCCGTCTCCGTCGTTTGCCAGATGCAGACAGAGGGCACATACCCAGATATTACGCAAACGCGCCATCAAGCCTCCTTCGGGGACGCCCCGCCCCGGGTTGGTTACCATGCGATGGCAGGTCTCCTGACTTGCGGGTCAAGGCTCGGCCCACCTTCCCAACCCATACGGGTCAGTGGTGAAGTGGCGTCGCTCTCCGCTTACAGTTGCGGGGGCAGTCACGGACTTGGCACATTCCAGCGCCGCACCGTGTTCCCATTTTCATCCCTTACGGAACCATCCCGCTCAGCTAGTCCGGCTATGCCAGACTTGTCAAGCGGCAGGCGAAAGGGTGGTGGATGGAATTGCAACAGTTGAGCCAGCGATCCTGCTGCGCCAGCCCGGACCGAACGGTGTCAATAGTCTGATACAAGAAGAAAATCCGGATCGGTATCTTCCTCGACCTTCGAAAACCGTGGGATCGGCTCTTCGAACACATTGTCCGTACGGTCGTCATTCACGGTCGATACCTCGCCAATAAGGCAATCGCCGCGCTCGGCCCAGAAAGCGTGCCAGATGCCGGGCATCAAAGTTACGCTTTGCCCCGGCTTCAGCCGCAAGTGTTCTCCGGGTTGCAAGGTTACAGGGCAGGCATCGCTTGGGACCGTCACCGGGTTGTCGCGGTCGACGCCACCGTTTGGATCCGAGGCATGGATTTCCAGAACGAGGTCGCCGCCGCCCCGGTTTATGATGTCTTCTGCCTTGACGATATGCCGGTGCATCGGAGAAAGCTGATTGTCTTTCGAGATCAGTAGTTTCTCCGCATAGAGCATCCCGCGCCCGGATTTCAGATCCTTCGCCTCGCCATTGCGCAGAGTGAACAGAAACAGTCCAAGTTCGTCGAAACGGCCTTGTGCGTAATCGGTTATGTCCCATCCCAGCCCGCGGCCGCGGATCGTTTCCGCCAGAGGGCTGCGCATTTTCTCGGGCGACCAATCCGCAAAGGGTGGCAACACGGCACCGAAGGACTGAATGAATGCTTGTGCCTGGGTCTTGATACGGTTGATTTCGGATCGTTTCATCATGCCATCCCGCAGGTCAAAGCTCGTGCGCCCAGGGGGGTTCCGCCCCGGCTCGGGAAACGGTCACGGCCGCCACGTCAGCGCCCAGCTCCATGGCTGCTTGCAGGCTTTCAGCCGTCAATCCGCGCAGACCTGATTTGGTCAGATGCCCTGCACGGCTGAGACCGGTCAGGACGCCGGCGTTGAACGTGTCACCTGCGCCGATCGTGTCGACCACTTCAACGGGCTTCACAGGAACCGAGACTTCGGAACCATCCGCCAGATAGCCGTGCGCCCCGTCGCTGCCACGCGTGACGATGACAACGGAAGGACCCGCCTGCAACAGCACAGACGCCTTCGCGTCTTCGGATTCAGCGCCCGGAATGATCCAGTCCAGGTCCTCGTCTGAAACCTTGACGATATCCGCTTGTGAGATCATGCGGTTCAAACGCGCTCTGAACCGGGTTTGATCCTTGATGAAACCCGGGCGGATATTCGGATCCAGCATCACCGCCCGGTCGGAACCGTGGCGGTCCAGAAGGGCGGCATAGGCATCTGCGCAAGGTTCACAGGCAAGGCTGATTCCGCCGAGATACAGGGCTGAGACAGCAGGAAGCTGATCGGGCATGTCTTCTGGCAGCAACATCCGGCCCGCGGTGTTTTCATCAACAAAGCTGTAAGTCGCGTGCCCTTCCGAGAGCTGCACAAAGGCAAGCGTGGTAGGACGGTCCGAGATGATCACATGTGTCGTGTCCACATGACTGGCTTTCAGCGCATCGATCAATTGCTGGCCGAACATGTCCGATGACAAACCTGTCAGCATCCCAACCGGAACACCCAGACGTCCCATCGCGACGGCTGTGTTCAGAACTGCACCACCGGTATGTGGCACAAAGCCCAGTGCACCCGACACGGTCGGTTCTGAGATCATATCTATCAGCGCTTCACCACAGCACAGGATCATGTCTTGGTCCTTCTCGGAATAGAAATTTCGGTTTGGCTGGTTACTGTCGCAGCGCGTTCTTGCAGAAGTTGTTTGCGCCGATGATCCCGAACTCTGCCTGTTCAGACACGTAAAGGTTCAGGGAACGGCGCAAATCGCTGAAGCGACCGCCGCCGTTGAACGCATCCTTGAAGGTGTCACCGAAAAGCCAGCGGTTTTTCTCGGCAACGCCGCCCACAAGGAAAACGCCTCCCTCCGGCATCAAGGTGACTGCCAGATCACCCATCAAAGCACCCAGATGAGTGGTAAAAATCTGCGCCGTTTTTTCGGCGATGAGATCGGTGCCGCTGCGGGCATCGTTCAGAATTTCTTTCGCAGAGCGCGCCTGTGTCCGCGCATGACCGGCTGCCAATTCAACCGCCTGATACAGGACCGGCAGGCCGGTTCCGCTCAGGAACATTTCTGCTTCCAGTGCCAGGCTGTCCCCAAAGAAACAGCCCGGTGCGATACGACGCGCCGCTTCAAAAATATCAACTTCGTCGCGATGGCGCGGGTACAGACCCACATGCCCGCCTTCGCCGGAAACCGTGTGATACCTGCCTTCGGAATAAAGCAAGGCGCCAACGCCGAGTCCGGTTCCAGGGCCAACAACCAATCGTGTGCCTGCGGGCGGCGTTACCTGACCCTGCAAGACGGCAACATCCGACCGGGTCACCTCGGCCACAGACCATGCCGCGGCGGTAAAATCATTTATCACAAAGGTGCGCTGCGCTCCTGTTGCATTTGCCAACTCTGTCTCCGAGAGATCCAGGTTCGCGTTGGTCAGCTGAATCGTTCCGTCCCTGACAGGCCCGGCTCCGGCTGCGACGACGGCCTGTGGGTTGGTTCCGATCTCGTCCCTGAGATCATGGAGCGCCTCCAGCAGGTTTTCCAATGTTCCTGTCGGGTGTTTCCGAAGATCTGCCAATTCGCCATTCGTGACGACGCCCAGACGTGTGTTCGTGCCCCCGATATCCGCGACCAGATTCCAATGCTCATGCACGGCACCGAATGGTTGCGCTAACGGCTGAGAGACGCTCTGACCCTCGGACAGGGCGGATTTCAGCGCCATGAAAGACGCTTTGGGCGTTCTCGCAAGTGTTTCGAAATCCACGTCCACCAGTCCAAACCTCTTCTCGTACCCGAAGGCCCATTCGTAATTGTCCAGCAGCGACCAGACAAAATAGCCATTCACCGGAACACCTTGTGCCAAAGCGTCCAGCACGGCCGCAAGGTGCCTGTCGAGATAATCGATGCGATCATCGTCCTGCACGCGCGCCTCACTCGCCATTCCGTTTTCGGTGATATAGATTGGCAGCGCGCCCGTATAGTCTTTCCTTGTTCGGACAAGAAAGCGGGTGAGGGCAGAGGGCTCGATTTCCCATCCCATCTGCGTTTTGGGCAACGGTCCGGGAACCTCTTGCAGGCTGGGCCAGGCGGTGTCCGCCGGGGCAATCAGTTTTCGGGTATAATAGTTCAACCCGCACCAATCGACCTGTGTACCGATGGTTTCAAAGTCGTTCTGCCAGCCTTTGGGCAGGTGCGGCTCCAACCCCTCCAAGGCGGTTTGGGGATATTCTTTGTTGAAAACCCCGCCCAGGAAAAACCGGTTGTAGATTGCATCGTAGCGATCTGCCGCAAGCCGCGCTTCCGCGCTGCCATCTGCTGGCTCGGACCATTCGAGGTTGAACACGGCACCTAGGTTGCTCATGCCAAGACCGCGCATGGCCTGAATGGCCCGCCCGTGGGCCAACAAAACGTGATGCATCGCCCGGGCCGCGGCGCGGATGTCGCGCAGACCGGGCGCATGGTGGCCTTCAAAATGGCTCAGCCAGCTGACACACCAGGGTTCGTTGATCGGTGCCGCACTGAACATCCGGTCGCCGATCCGACCCATAATGACCTGGGTATAATCCGCGAACCAATCCGCGATATCGCGATTGCACCATCCCCCCTGATCCGCAAGCGCTGACGGCAATTCCCAATGATAAAGCGTCACACAGGGGCGGATACCGCGTTCCAGCAGGGCGTCAGCCAGCCGATCATAATAATCCAGCCCTGCCTGATTGACCTGACCACGCCCGTCCGGCAATACACGTGCCCAACTGGTCGAAAAGCGATAACAGTCGAACCCGGCTTCGCGCACCAGATCGAAATCCTGCTCGAACCGGTTCAGGTGATCACAGGCCACGTCTCCGTTTTCCCCGCGCACCACGTTGCCCGGTGACGCCGCAAAGGTATCCCAGTGTGTCTGCCCCGCACCGCCCTGTGCGTGGCCTTCAATCTGGTACGCAGAGGTGGCGACACCAAAGAGGAAATCTTTGGGGAAATCAGCGCGTGCGTGTTTCATGGTTACAACCTGTTGGGCGCAGGGCCGGTTGACCTGCCAACGACCAGCTCGGCCTCCAGCAGCCTCGTTTTGACGGGATCATTCGGAGATTTGATGCGCTGGATCAACATGTCAGCCGCCATTTCACCCGCCTGCCGGACGGACGAGCGCGTTGCGGTGAAAATCGGAACATCCTGTCCGTTCTTCAAATAGGACAGGTCGTCGTCATGGGCGATCACTGACACATCCGCACCCATCTCAAGCCCGTTTTCGGACAGAGCGCGCCGCACACCGATGGCGGATATCATCGACGAACACAGAATCGCAGTCGGAGGGGTGTCCAGGCGCAACATGTTCTGCGTTTCGTGATGGCCGTAAACCTCTGTCATTTCAGCGCTGCGCATCAGATTTGCATCGGGCGCCAGCCCGGCCTGCCCAAGCGCCTCAAGATATCCGTCGCGGCGACGTTGGGCGAAGTCCATATCTTCCAGGCCGTTGATCAGAGCGATACGGCGATGGCCAAGGTCAATCAGAAAGCGGGTGGCGCGCAGGAACGAACTTTTGTTGTTTACGTCGATCCAGTCATATTGAGCGTCGACGCCGGTCGAGCGTCCGTGCACGATGAATGGGACGCCCATACGGGTCAGGACTTCGATACGTGGTTCGTTCACTTTGGGGCCTTGCAGCACAACCCCGTCCACCGCGCCGCGCTGAAAGAGACTCCGATACGCTTCCTCAATCGAGGTGTCGTCGGCGTTGGTGAACATCATATCATAGCCATGTTCGGCATATTTTTTTGCGGCACCGGCGACGAAATCCCCGAAGATCGGGTTGACCATTTCATGTTGGGACGAGCTGGGAATGACGTGGCCGATCACCATCGATCGTCCGGTCGCAAGCCCTTTGGCGCGACTGTTCGGCCGGTACCCGTGTTTGTGCGCCGCGGCTTGAACGCGCGCACGTGTGTCCTCGCTCACTTCGGGGTACCCGTTCAGCGCCCGGCTGACCGTAGTTTGCGAAAGGCCCAGAACTTCCGAGAGCTGCTTCAGGTTCATTTTACGATTCAAAGCGCCTTCAATTGAGTGGCTCTTTCTTGTTTTGTGAGCAAATGCAGCATCCGTCAACTTGTTTTGCGTGGAAAGCAGAAAATATAAATAATTCTGGCTCTGGAAAGCAAAACATTGACAGGGTGCCAATGTTAGCGGATAACACGGGCTATCCAAAGCGCTTTGAAAGCGAGTCTTTGAATACATGAAAGCTTGGGAGGAGGATTTGATGAAACACGGGCTTTACGCAGGTGCGGCGGCACTCGCCCTGATGGCCGGATCAGTTCAGGCAGAGGGTGAGATGATCCACGCCGTCGGCGAGGGCAGTTTTGACTGGGATGGGTTTCAGGCCTTTGCCGAAGCAAATGATCTGTCCGGCGAAAGCCTGACCATTTTCGGCCCCTGGCTGGCCGGCGAGGGCAAGTCTTTCGAGAACCTCGTGGCCTATTTCGACGAAGCAACAGGTGCGAATTCCAGCTATGTGGGCTCGGACTCTCTGGAGCAGCAAATCCTTATTGATGCAGCCGCAGGTTCCGCTCCGAACCTGACTGTTTTCCCGCAGCCCGGTCTGGCGGCAAACCTCGCCAAGCAGGGGTATCTGACACCTTTGGCCGAAGGTACTGCGGACTGGATCAGGGAGAACTTCGCTGCCGGTCAGTCCTGGGTGGATCTGGGAACGTTTGAGAACGCGGAAGGGGCTGACGATTTTTACGGGTTCTTCTTCAATGTGAACGTCAAATCTCTGGTTTGGTACGTGCCCGAAAACTTCGAAGACTTTGGGTATGAAGTGCCCGAAACCATGGAAGAGTTCAAAGCTCTGATGGATCAGATGGTCGAAGACGGTGAGACGCCCTTGTGCGTTGGTCTGGCCTCGGGTGGCGCAACGGGTTGGCCCGCAACGGATTGGGTCGAGGATCTTATGCTGCGCACGCAACCGCCAGAAGTCTATGACCAATGGGTTTCCAACGAGATCAAGTTCGATGATCCCCGCGTCATAGCCGCGATTGAGGAATATGGCAGCTTTACCCGCAATGACGACTATGTGGTGGGTGATGCAGACGACACGGCGGCAATTGATTTCCGTGACAGCCCCAAAGGTCTTTTCGATAGCCCGCCGGCCTGCATGATGCATCGTCAGGCTTCGTTTATTCCCGCCTATTTTCCGGAGGGCACGGAATTGGGGGTGGATGCTGACTTCTTCTATTTCCCGGCTTACGCCGAAAAAGACCTGGGTACACCGGTGCTTGGGGCCGGGACATTGTTCACGATCACCAACCCAAATCCCGCGGCCGAAGCCTTTCTTGAGTTCCTCAAGACACCTTTCGCTCATGAGATCATGATGTCGCAGGATGGTTTCCTGACGCCCCACCTTGGTGCAAACCCGGATAACTACTCGAATGATTCACAGCGCGGACAGGGCGAAATTCTGACCAACGCCACGACCTTCCGCTTTGACGGGTCCGACCTGATGCCCGGTGCGGTTGGGGCAGGTACTTTCTGGACCGGGATGGTCGACTACTCTTCGGGTGCAAAAGATGCAGCCACCGTGGCCAGTGAAATCCAGGCATCCTGGGACGCAGCCAAGTGACCAACTTATGGGGCGGTCCCGGGGCCGCCCCACTTGCCAAACGGATGGGCGCACCATGACACCCGCACTTCAAGGCCTGCTGACGATCGCCATCGGCGTGTCGGGTTGCGTGGGCTACTTCTATCTTTCCAACCAGTTTCTGGACAAAATCCTGTTTCCGCCGCGCGGTCCGAATGCGGGCCGAAACATCAACCGCGCGAACTTGATCCGTCCATGGTTGTTCCTGTTCCCGGCGCTTGCCGCGCTGGGGCTTTATCTGGCGTATCCGGTGGTCGAAACCTTGCGCCTTTCACTGACAGAGCGCGTGCCCGGTGGCGGATACCGATGGGTTGGCCTGGACAATTATACCCAAATGGCGGCGGAGCCGAAGTTTTGGGAAGCCATGCGCAACAACATGTTCTGGCTGATCGTCGTGCCAGCCATGTCAACGGCTTTTGGTCTTCTCGTGGCGCAACTGACCGACCGAATCCGTTGGGGGAACTTTGCCAAGTCCCTGATTTTCATGCCGATGGCCATTTCGTTTGTTGGTGCATCGGTGATCTGGAAACTGGTTTATGACGCGCGACCAGCTGAACAAGACCAGATAGGAATCCTGAACGCGCTGTACATCTTCTTCGGCGGCAGTGAACCCAACACGTGGTTAACAATTCCATTCTGGAACAGTTTCTTTCTGATGGTTGTCCTGATCTGGATTCAGACGGGTTTCGCCATGGTGATCCTGTCGGCGGCCTTGCGCGGTATTCCCGAAGAAACCATCGAGGCGGCCATCTTGGACGGGGCCAATCCCTTTCAGATCTTCTTCAAGATCAAGGTGCCGCAGGTCAAAACCACAATCCTTGTTGTTTGGACGACGATCACGATCACCGTTCTCAAAGTGTTCGACATCGTCTTTGCAATGACCAATGGCCAGTGGGAGACGCAGGTGCTGGCAAACTACATGTATGACAAGCTTTTCCGCGCCAATGACTGGGGCGTCGGGTCGGCCTCGGCCATGGTGATCATGTTGCTTGTTGCACCGATCCTCGTCTGGAACGTGCGCAACGCGCGCAAAGAGATGGAGTAAGCCATGAGCGATATCGCCGGAACCAAACCCGCGCTCAGATGGGTGGTGCATCTGTCAGTCGTCTTTCTTGTGACCCTTTGGGTCATCCCCACGCTTGGCTTGCTGATTTCGTCTTTTCGGACGGCAGATCAGATATCGTCCAGCGGCTGGTGGCGGTCGCTGTTTCCCTCTGAACAAAATCTGACCCTTCGCAGTGCCGCGCCCGATACGCAGGTGCTGGAAAACGGAGTGTATGTCATTCAGGGGGCGTTGTTCGGCGAAGATGAGCAAGCAACGATTTCCAGATGGGGCATCAGTTCGCGCGAGGTAGATGCATTTGAACCGGGCCAAACAGCAGAACTGCGCCGAGGTGGTACGATCACGGTGGATGCGGCCGGCAACTACCGGATGGAAAACACCGAGGAGTTCACCGGAAAACGTGGCGTGCGCATCTTTGTTACGGCCGAATTGCCGCCCGAGTTCACCTTGGAAAACTACCAAAAGGTTCTTCTGGATCAAAGCAGTACGGACAGCATGGCCAAGGCGTTCTTCAACACGCTGACCGTAACCATCCCGGCGACCATAATTCCGATTTTGGTTGCCGCATTTGCAGCTTATGCACTTGCTTGGATGGATTTCCCCGGACGCGCCTTGCTGATCGCGGCTGTTGTTGGCCTTTTGGTCGTGCCGCTTCAATTGGCCTTGATCCCGTTGCTGAAATTTCACCTCAATATCGGGATCGGCAAGGGCTATCTGGGTGTCTGGCTTGCGCATACAGGGTTTGGGATGCCCCTGGCGATTTACCTGCTGCGCAACTACATGGCCGGATTGCCACGAGATCTGATCGAAAACGCCCGCGTCGACGGTGCCACCGAGTTTCAGATCTTCACCAAACTGATCCTGCCACTCAGCTTCCCGGCGCTGGCGTCTTTCGCGATCTTCCAGTTCCTGTGGACATGGAATGACCTGCTTGTCGCCAAGGTTTTCCTGATCGACGCGACCGGCCAGACAACCGTGATGACGAACCGCATCGTCGAGCTGCTGGGTACGCGTGGCGGCAACTGGGAAATCCTTGCGACCGCTGCCTTTGTCTCGATCTTCGTGCCGCTGGTCGTCTTCTTCGCAATGCAAAAATACCTGGTCCGCGGCCTGTTGGCCGGATCTGTCAAATAGAGGCGTCTGATGAACGTGCAGAACAACCTTGAACAATACAAAGCAACGAAACTGTCTTCGGACTGGTGGCGCGGGGGGGTGATCTATCAGATCTACCCACGCAGTTTTCAGGACAGCAACGGGGATGGGATCGGCGATCTGAGGGGCATCACTGCGCGACTGGATTACATCGCCTCGCTGGGCGTTGATGCGATCTGGATCTCGCCGTTTTTCAAATCGCCGATGAAGGATTTTGGCTACGATGTCAGTGATTACCGCGATGTCGATCCCATGTTCGGGTCGTTGGCGGATTTCAAAGCGCTTCTGGATCAGGCCCATGCGAAGGGTCTGAGGATCATGATTGATCTGGTTCTGTCGCATACATCCGATCAGCACCCTTGGTTCAGCGAAAGCCGCAGCAGTCGGGAGAACCCGAAATCCGACTGGTATGTTTGGGCGGACCCCAAACCGGATGGCACGCCTCCGAACAACTGGCTTTCGATCTTCGGCGGCTCGGCCTGGCAATGGGATGCACGACGCCTGCAATATTATCTGCACAATTTCCTGACATCGCAGCCGGATCTGAATTTCCACTGTCCGGCTGTTCAGGATGCGTTGCTGGACGTGGCGCGGTTCTGGCTTGATCTGGGGGTGGATGGCTTTCGGCTGGATACCATCAATTTCTATTTCCACGACAAGGCGCTGCGCGACAATCCCGCGCTGCCGATGGATCAACGCAACGCCACGATCGCGCCGGCCGTGAACCCCTACAACCATCAGGACCACCTGTTTTCGAAAAGCCAGCCCGAGAACATCGCCTTCCTCGAAAGATTGCGGGCTTTGACGGATGAATATGAAGACCGGGCTTGCCTGGGAGAGGTCGGAGATGCGCAGCGTGGGCTCGAGATTATGGGCGAATACACATCCGGGGATAAACGGATGCACATGTGCTATGCCTTCGAGTTCCTGGAAAAACGTGCATTGACAGCCACTTACACCAAGCACGTTTTCGACCAACTGGAAGCGAAGGCAGGGGACGCGTGGCCATGTTGGGCATTTTCCAACCACGACGTGCAGCGACACGTCTCGCGCTGGAATCTGGATGACGCGGCAGCCCGACAGCTCGCGGTTCTGATGATGTGCCTGCGCGGCTCTGCCTGCCTCTATCAGGGCGAAGAGCTGGGCCTGCACGAAGCGGATGTGCCGTTCGAGAAACTGCAAGACCCCTATGGCATCGAGTTCTGGCCCGAGTACAAGGGCCGCGACGGCTGCCGCACACCGATGGTTTGGGCGGCACAAGATGAACAATCGGGTTTCAGCACCGCAGAACCCTGGCTGCCGGTAAGCGCACAGCAGGCCGGGCAGGCGGTAGACCGATTGGAGGTGGATCCAAACTCGGTGTTGAACCACTACCGTCGCGCCATTGCCTTGCGGCATGCGCATCCTGCTTTGGCATTGGGGGCGCAGACCGGCATGGCAGAAACGGGCTCGGTTCTGTCTTTTGTACGTGAGGATTCGCACGAGCAGGTTTTCTGCGCGTTCAATCTGGGTGCGGATACTGCCGAGCTCAAACTGCCCGAAGGCAGTTGGCAGGTCATGGGTCAGGACCTGGGCGGCATTGAGGGAAGCGGCAACGTTGTCCTGAACGCGGCGCAGTTCATCCTGATGTATAGGAAAAAGGGATAACGCATGTCTGAACTCAACCTAACGGATGTCGCCAAATCCTATGGCCCTGTCGATGTTTTGAAGAACATCAACCTCGACATCGAACAAGGCGAACTGATCGTTTTTGTTGGTCCTTCCGGATGCGGCAAGTCCACCCTGTTGCGGATGATCGCCGGGTTGGAGAAGATTACAGGCGGCACGCTGGAAATCGAAGGGCAGGTCATGAACGATGTTCCGCCTGCACAGCGGGGCATCGCGATGGTGTTTCAAAGCTATGCCTTGTATCCCCACATGACCGTACGCGAGAACATGGCCTTTGCCCTCAAAATTGCACAAATGCCCGCGGCCGAGATTGATGCTGCCGTAGATCGTGCCGCTCAGATCCTTCAGCTGGAACCATTCCTGGACCGCCTGCCAAAAGCTCTTTCCGGGGGGCAACGTCAACGGGTTGCCATCGGGCGCGCGATTGTTCGTGACCCAAAGGTGTATCTGTTCGACGAACCGCTCTCGAACCTCGACGCGGCACTTCGGGTGGCCACGCGGATTGAGATCGCGCGCCTGAAAGAGGCCATGCCTGACAGCACCATGATCTACGTGACCCACGATCAGGTCGAGGCCATGACCCTGGCCAGTCGGATCGTGGTGTTGGCCAACAAGGGCATCGCGCAGGTCGGGACACCGCTTGAACTGTATGAGACGCCTGACAACGAGTTTGTTGCGCAGTTCATCGGTTCGCCTTCCATGAACCTGCTGTCCGGCACAATCACTGGAACCGGCGAAACGACAACCGTTGAACTGTCATCAGGCGGGATTGCAAAATCTGCGGTTCCAACCGAAGACAGTGACCTGGGAAAAAAGGTCAATATCGGGGTGCGCCCTGAAGACCTGACCACGACAAATGAAACCGCGATTCTGTCCGGCAAAGTGGATTTTACCGAAGCCCTGGGCGAAGTCACGTTGCTGTATTTTGAGAAAGCCGATGGTGCGGATGCGGTGATTGCGAAACTGCCGGGGATTCAGCGAAACCTGCGTGGCCAGACAGTCTCGGTCACCGCCGCACCGGACAAGGTGCACCTGTTCCACAATGGATTGTCCATGCGCAAATAGCAGCGAAACGCAGTTCTTGACAGAATTGCGTTTCGTGTTTCACCATAATTGAAACGTTTCAATGGTGAAAAATGCGGGTATCGGCGCAGCTTTACACGGTTCGGCAATGCGGTGATCTGGCGGATCAACTGACGTTGGTTTCCGCATGCGGGTTTTCGGATATCGAAACCACCGGGCTGCATGGCATGACACCGCAAGAGATGGCGCGCATCGTCCATCAATCAGGTCTTAACCTTCGTTCTGCACATTTCGATTGGGAGGAGTTCCACGAGCGTTTCGACGACATCGTTGAAGTACTGCACCTTTTGGAATGCCAGGTGGCGGTCATGCCTTGGCTGGCGCCACAGGCGCGGCCCGGCACTGCCCGGGGATGGAAGGCAGTGTCGGGCCAGTTGTCCGATTGGGCAGATCGACTGAGGGATCACGGCGTCTGTCTGGCCTATCACAACCACGACTTTGATCTGTTCGGCGCGCCGGGAAATACGCCTCTTGAACAGATTCTGGCGCAAGAAAACATCTATTGGCAGCCTGATATCGGTTGGATCGTCGCGGCCGGTCAGGACGTGGCTGACCTGCTGGCGCGCCATGCGGATCGAATCCTGTCTGTCCATGCAAAGGACGTGGATCCGCAGGGCGGATCAGACGACAGGCGCTGGCGCAATCTGGGTGAGGGTGTTGTCGATTGGGACGCCACGATACGAGCCCTTTCAAGCACCAGGTGCACAGACCTTTTCTTCGAGCATGATGAAACCGCCGATCACAGGCGCACCTTGCAAACGGGGCGGTCGTTTTTGACTGAACGGCTTGGGGGTATCGGCTGATGGCGCGGGCAACGATCAAATCGATTGCCCGTATGACCGGCTATTCAGTTGGTACAGTTTCAAACGCCCTGCGCGGAGCCTCTTCGGTAAAGCGCGAAACGCGGGAAGAGATCCAAAAGGCGGCGTCCGAGCTTGGGTATCGGGTCAATCTGGACGGCCTGAAACTGCGCACCAATAAATCCTACAGGATTGCTGTATTGGTCAGTGTTTCGGGCAGTGCCGCTGAAGAGTGGGAAGGTGTGGAGTTTACGCGGATTCTGGCCGGAATATCCGACGCGGTTCAAGGGTCACGTTATGAGTTGAGTGTCTTCAGCGTACGAGATGTTGAAGCCGCATTGCAGACCCTACATTCCATTGTGCAGGAAGGGTTGGCAGACGGTGTGGTCTTTTCCGGTACACGGGTGAATGACCCGCGTATCGCCTATCTGCAAGATGAGGGTTTTCCGTTTGTCACGTACGGGATGAGTGACAGTGCCCAACCACATCCTTACGTGGATCTCGACAGTCAGGCCGCTGCTTTTGATGCAACCGCTCGACTGCTGGCATTGGGGCACAGGCGGATCGCGCTTATCAATCCGCCGGATGGCCTGATCTACGCCCGTCAACGTCTCCAGGGATACTCAGACGCTCTGTCGGCAGGTGGCATGGAGTTTGATCCGGCCCTTGTTTTTCCCGGCCCGACCACGGCGAAGACCGGGCAAAGGGCGTTTGCGGCGCTGATGCGAATGCACAACCGGCCAAGCGCCATTATTTGCGCGAACGAGGCGATGACCCTTGGCGCCTTGTCCGCCGCCGCCGACATGGGCGTTCAAATCGGCAGGGATGTCGTCGTCATTTCCAATGACGATCTGAAACTCAGCCAGTATTTCGTCCCCCCGCCCAGCACCTATTACTTGCCGATAGGCGAGACCAGCCGCCTGCTGGGGGAATTCATGCTAAAAGCATTGAACGGCGTTGATCCGTCCGAAACGCAAAAAAAGATCAGGGCCAGATTGATCGAGCGGCAACCTGACACCCCGGCGCCGGGTATGGCGCAGACCAACTGAGCCAACAGAGGAGAAACCGAACATGTTCAAAAACCTATTTGCCGCTGCAACGCTTGCAATGCTGACAGCGCCTGCGGCTTTTGCCGCCGATCTGGAAGGTCGCGTGCTCAAGATCGGAACGGATGCAACCTATCCCCCGATGGAAACCGTCGACGAAGCAACCGGTGAAATCGTAGGCTTTGATGTCGACGTGATGAACGCAATCTGTGAAAAGATCAATTGCGTTCCGAATTTCGTAAATACCGCCTGGGACGGCATCTTTGCGGCGCTTCAGCAGGGTGAATTCGATCTGGTCATCTCGGGCGTATCGATCACGCCCGAGCGTGAACAGACTATGGACTTCTCCGAACCTTACATCGTTGTCAGTCAGGCCATTTTGCTGCAAGTCGACAACGCGGATATGACGCTTGAGGATTTCAAAGCTGGTGGCCAGAAACTGGCGGCACAAACCGCGACGACCAACGCCCAACTGGCGGAAGAGCTTGTGGGGCGCGAGAATGTCAGCCTCTACGACAACTTCTCGGCGGCTATTCTGGCGCTTCAGAACGCAGACGTGCAAGGGGTGATCATCGATGGCACCTCTGCCGCGGCCTACGAGCAGGAGTTTGCCGGAGAACTGACCGTGGGCATCACAGGCCTGCAATCGGATCCATTGGGTATCGTGTTTCAGGAAGGTGACCCGACGGTGGATGCAATCAATGCCGGTCTCGCCGCCATTCAGGAAGACGGCACGCTGGACACGCTGAAAGCCAAATACTGGGGCACAAACTGATCCTTCAAGCCCTTCTGGGCCCGGCGGCTGACGTTGCCGGGCCATGTTTCAGCGGAGAAGTTCCATGTCGCGTCTCAGCACGATCCGCCCGAGCAATCTTGTGTTGCTCGCAGCCGCCCCTTTCATCATCTATCTGTTCGCCACGTCCTCGAAATACCTGCGATCTCTGATTGCAATTCTGGGGATCGGCAACAATGCAGGGCCTGTTTTCGTCGGTTTTCTGCTGATCGTCTCGGTTGCAATCCTTGGATATCTCTGCGCCCGGCACGCACGTTTTACCAATCATGCCCCCGGCTGGTTGCGGGTTTCGGCCCTTGCGGCGCTGCCTGCATCAATTGCGCTTTTGGTCTCAAGCTTCGTATCTCCACAGCTTTTGATGCCCTTCGCGGAATCCGTTTTCTTTCATGCACTCAGCGAGAACACATCAACCCTGATCGACCGGTCCAGTCAGACCTGGGTGTTGTATCCCGAAGTCGTGACCCAGGTTCAAACAGGTCTGCAAGTTCTTCTGGCCGCATACACAGCCGTTGTCGCCTTGAGCCTGATGTCAGCGGGTTTGCAACCCCCTTGGCGCGGGCACGTTCTACTGGGGCTGGAATGCCTTACAGGTGCGGTTTTGTTTTATCTGATGTTCATGGCCCACTGGCAGTTCGCGACCGGCGTTGCCATTACGTTCCGCGCAGCCATCTTCGCTTATATCTTCTCGGCCATTCTGGGTCTGATCTGGGTGGGGCTGCAATCGTTCAAACCACGAGCGCGTACCACGATACTGTATGGTTCCATCAGCCTGACATTGCTTGCAATATCCGCCTTTTTCTTCATGCAGCCACAGGTCAGTTACGTTCTGGTCGGAAGCACCGAAGGGCGCATCGCCATTGTGCGCGGCACGCCACAGGCGCAGGCTGACATCATCCGGTTCGGCGAGTTCGAAGGTGCCGGCGACCAGCAATACCGCATACGCAGTGCCACTGATCCTGTCGCGGCTTTGGAGCAGATAGAAACCGTCGACAGCGTGTCCGGAGCCTTTGTGCCAGTAGACGCTCACACACAAGGCTATCCGGTTCTATGGCAGACAGTTTTCTTGCCTGACAAATACCGGAATCCCGCGCTGGCCTTCGCCGTTTTTGGCTTTTTGCTACTCACGCTGACCATCGGCGGCGCACAGCACAAGCTGCATCCCTTGGCGGTCGGGGCTGAATTCTTTGTGGACACGATACGCGGCATTCCGATGCTGGTGATCATCCTTTATATCGGTCTGCCTTTGGCGGGCGCGGTCAAGGATGCCACTGGGGGCGGCATTGATATGACCAACATGACACGCGGGATCATCGCGATTTCCGTCGGGTACTCGGCCTATATGGCCGAAATATTCCGATCGGGGATTGAGGCTATTCCCAAAGGGCAATTGGAAGCGGGCAGTTCCCTGGGTTTGTCCCGCTGGCAGACAGCGCGGTTGATCGTTCTGCCTCAGGCCTTGCGGATCGTAACTCCACCTCTGGGAAATGAGTTTATCGCGATGATCAAGGATACCTCGTTGCTGTCCATCCTGTCCGTTCGCGACATGACCCAAAGGATGCGAGAGTTCCAGGCAGCAAGCTTTCTGCCCTTTGCGCCGTTCAACACGGCGGCAGTTTTGTACGTGGTGCTCACCCTCGGTTGCGCAAGCTTCCTGAAGTGGATCGAACGGCGCACGGCAAAGGACAACCGATGAGCAAGCTGGAGCTTGGGGTTTGTTACTACCCCGAACAATGGGACCCGTCCCAGTGGCGCAGTGACGCCGCGCGGATGGCCGAGATGGGTTTGGATTGGGTTCGGATCGCCGAGTTCACCTGGGGTCTGATTGAACCGGCCCGCGGTCGGTTTCGCTGGGACTGGCTGGATGACGTCATCGAGATTCTGGGGCAGGCCGGCCTGCGGGTCATGATGTCGACTCCAACGGCTGCGCCACCCAAATGGCTGATTGATGAGCACCCCGAAATTCTGCCGGTTGGCCCGGACGGCCGGGTCCGGGGGTATGGGTCGCGCAGACATTATTGTTTTTCCAGTGACGTATACCTGGCCGAGGCGCAAAGGATCGCGACGGAATATGCCAGCCGATATGGCCAGAACCCGCATGTCCATGCCTGGCAAATCGACAATGAGTACAACGACCACGACACCGTTCTCAGCTATTCCGATGCCGCGCGGTCTGGCTTTCGGCGCTGGCTGGCACAACGATACGGCACAATCGACGCACTGAACGAGGTCTGGGGGACCGTGTTTTGGGGGACCGGCTATTCCGGCTTTGACCAGATTGAACTGCCCAACGGTTTGGTCGCCACACCCAACCCCACTCATGCCCTTGATTTCAGACGCTATTCCTCGGATCGGGTGCGGTTGTTCAACAAGGCTCAGGTGGACGTGCTGCGCGAACATGCGCCGGGTCGAGATATCACGCACAACTTCATGGCCGGCAGTTTCGAATTCGATCACCACGCAGTGGCCGCCGATCTGGATATCGTCGGCTTTGACAGCTACCCGCTGGGCAATCTGATGGGATCAACCCTGTCAGAGACAGAAAAGCGCCGCTATCTGCGAACCGGCGCGCCTGACTATCAGGGGTTTCATTGCGACCTGTATCGCAGTCAGGGGCGGGGGCGGGTATGGGTGTTGGAACAGCAACCGGGGCCGGTGGACTGGGCGGCTCAGAATCCTTCTCCGGCCGAAGGGATGGTTCGGCTTTGGACCTGGGCCGCTTATGCCCACGGCGCACAAGCTGTGTTGTTCTTTCGATGGCGACAGGCAAAGTTCGCGCAGGAACAATACCATACGGCTTTGCTGCGCTCGGATGACAGTGTGGATCAAGCCGCGCTTGAGCTGGTTCAGGTCGTGAAGGAACGCGAAAACCTCCCGCCGACGACGCGCGGAAAAGCCTCGGTGGCGATGATGCTGGATTACGCTTCGATCTGGGCGGCCGATATCCTGCCGCATGATGATGACTTCCCCAATTCCCAAATCTTCCGCGAATGGTACACCGCCTTGCGCAGTCTGGGGGTGGACATTGATTTTGTTGGTCCCAAGGATGGTTTGGAAGGTTACGCCCTGATCGTGCTGCCGCAAAGCATGATCGTGACCCCGGATCTGGCCGCAAGACTTGATGCTTCGGGGGCAAAGCTATTGATTGGTGCCCGGTCCGGCAGCAAGACAGCTCAAATGCACACCCCTTCAAATCTGGCGCCGGGTGTGTTGGCGGATCTGACCGGCGTCCGAGTTGCCCGTGTCGAATCGCTCCCGGATATTGCGAGAGATTCTGTGCAGTTGCAGAACGGTCAGATTTTTGGCTTTGGTGGGTGGCGCGAAATCGTCGAGACCGAGGCAAATGTCCTGGCGCGCTTCAAAAGTGCCTATTGCGACGGCAGCCCCGCGGTCATCCGGTCGGATCGTGCAACATATCTGGCCATGGTCCCCAGCGGTGCGCTCTTGCACGAGATTATGCGCGATGTCCTGGAATGGGCAGGGCTGAAACCTCTGGACTGCGATCCAGACTTACGCGTAACCCGGCGCGGTACGTTGCATTTTGCCTTCAATTTTGGTGACATGTCCAAACCCCTGCCTGGTGGTGGATCACGACGCATGCTGCTTGGCTCCGATCCGGTCTGTGCATACGATTTCACTGTCTGGGAGGAAAACTAACGCCTTGAAATTCAACCAAAACGTGTCAAGACTCAAAACTGGACATAAGAATTCCGCAAACTGTCACTTTTGGACTGACGTACGGGCACAGAAAGTCCTATGAATAAAAAACAATAACAAACTAATCCAACAACGGGAGAACACTTATGACTAAACATTCGACTCTTTCGAGACGCTCTGTGCTGAAAAGCGCGGGCGCCGCTGCACTTGCGGCACCCCTGTACAGCAAGAGCGCTCTGGCTTCGTCGGGCGAAATCAACATTCTGATGTGGTCGGACTACCTGCCGCCCAGCTTCATTGAAGAGTTTGAGACCCTTACGGGAATCAAGGTGAATTACACCGGCATCGGCTCGAACGAAGAAATCATCAACAAGATGAAGGCCACCAAGGGCCAGGGCTTTGATATCGTTTCACCGACCAACAACCGTTCGTTGCAGTGGGAACCGCTGGAATTGTTGCAGCCCTTCGACATGAACAAGGTTCCGATCGACAAGGTCAACCCGGCGATGGCCAAGATCGGTACCGATGCCTGGAACTTTGGTGACAGCGGTGCGCATTGGCTGCCGCATATCTGGGGTACCGAAGGCATTGCCTATCGCACCGACCTGTGGCTGCCCGAAGGCGACGCACCATCCTATGGCGACGTCTGGTCGGAAGAAAACGCCGGCAAGACCATGGGTCGCGCGCATTCGATGATGCTGGGCGCGGGTCTGTACATGGAGCGCGCTGGCGAGATGGAGCCGGGTTCGGTTTGGGCCGCGTACGGTGATGAAGACACCATGCGCAAGGTTTGGGGCCAGATCACCGACTGGTGCATTGCACGCAAGGACCGCATCAAACTGATCTGGAACGACGCCGATACGCAGAAGAACGGTCTTCTGAACGAAGGCGTTGTCGTTGGCCAAACCTGGGACGGCCCACCCCTTGCACTGAAATCCGCAGGCGAGCCGGTGCACTATCAGGCGCCCGTCGAAGGTGCGATGGCTTGGGTGGACGGTATGTCCATGCCGACTGGTGCCGCGAATATCGACCAGGTTTACGCTTTCATCGACTTTGCCTATCAGGCCAAGCCGGCCGGTGTTGCCATTGACAGTCACGGCTACAACTCGCCGGTTCTGGGAGCCGACCAGTATTCCGGCGACACCTACAAGAAGAACTTTGCCGAGGCCTATCCGGGCGACTCGCTGGCCAACCTCAATCCGTGGCCGGCCGAAGCACCTTGGTATGCCGAAACCCGGACCGAGTTCGTCAACAAGTTCAAGAGCGCTTAAGCGTTCCGAACCTTCGCCCCCTGCTTTTTGCGGGGGGCACCCATCTGCGCGCCGTCCCGGCGTGACGGACACAAATACAGTGTGGTGAAAACACGCACTTCAGGGAGAAACCAAAAATGAGTGCAGGGGTCGGAGTCGATCTGGAAAACCTGTGGATCCGTTTCGGTGACTTCGTCGCCGTGCGCGATGCAAACGTCAGCATCAACGGGGGCGATTTCTTTTCGTTCCTCGGGCCTTCCGGCTGCGGTAAAACAACCATTCTAAGGGCTGTTTCGGGCTTTCTTGAACCAAGCGAAGGCAATGTTCTGATTGGTGGCAACAATATGCGCGGTATCGGGCCCAACAAGCGTCCGACAGCGCTGATCTTTCAGAATCTCGCTTTGTTCCCGCTGATGAAAGTCTGGGAAAACATTACGTTTTCCATGGAAATCAAAGGGGCCAGTGCTGCCGAGCGCCGCAGGCGTGCCGATGAGCTTCTGGACATGATTGCGTTGCCGGGGCAGGGGGACAAACTGCCAAGCGAATTGTCGGGCGGTCAGCGTCAGCGTGTTGCTATTGCCCGGGCACTCTGCGCGGAACCGGACGTGCTGTTGCTGGATGAACCTCTGTCAGCGCTTGACCTGAAGCTGCGCCAGCACATGCGGACCGAACTCCGTGAGATTCAGCAACGGGTCGGTATTACCTTTATCTACATCACGCACGATCAGGGCGAAGCGCTGACCATGTCGGACAATATCGCCGTCATGCGTGCCGGTGTGATTGACCAGATTGCCGACGGGAAAACGATTTACAACGATCCCAACACGGCTTTTGCTGCCTCTTTTGTCGGCGAAAACAATGTGTTCCGAGGAAAAGTCAAACAGGTGATGGGCACCGAAGCTTTGATCTCGACCAACCGCTCGGGTGATCTGGTGGCACGGATTTCGACGGCCAATCAGGGCAAGATGAAAGAAGGTGATGACGCGATGATGTTCATCCGTCCCGAGGCCTTTGCAATTGCCCCCGATGGCGCAACGGGTGATCACTTCGTCACTGCCCGGGTCAATCATGAAGAGTTCGAAGGAAACGCATTCAATATCTTTACCGAGGGTGAAGGCGGCAAGGAAATCAAGGTCTCGATCCCCAACCACGGGCAGTCTTTCGACGATCACACCGGGCAGAACATCACGCTGGAATACGAAACGCACAATGCCGTCGTTGTTCCTGCCGGTGAACTGGCCGCAGAATAAGGGGATGAACTCATGCCCCATTTTCTGAAGGAATTCTTCAACCGCAACGGAACCGGTATGGGTTTGGCGATCCTGGGCCTGGTTCTGTTCTGGACCATCGGCCTGATCATCCTGCCGCAGCTGTCGATGCTGGATTTCTCGTTCCGTCCGAACCTTCCGCCGCCAGAGATTGGTGGGCCGAAGGACGTCTATACGCTGGAGAACTACAAGTATCTGATATACGGCCCCGAAGGTGGCAGCCAGGATTACAACACGGTTGACCTGCGGGTGTTCTTCCGCACCCTCGTGGCGGCGGTTTGCGTCACGATTTTCAACCTGATCATCTGCTATCCGATCGCCTACTATCTGGGGCAATCCGAAGGCAGCCATATCCGCATCTTCGCGATCATGCTGATCATCCCTTACTGGATCAACGAGATTCTGCGCGCCTTTGCGTTGCGCATTATCTTTGGTGAAACCGGCGTTTTGAACACGCTGTTCGTGGGACTGGGGATCTGGGATGTGCCGTTTGACTTCATCCGGAACGATATCGCGCTCTATGCCGGTTTGGGCTATGCCTATATCCTGCTGATGATCTTCCCGATGTACAACGTCATAGAAAGCTTGGACAAAAATCAGATCGAAGCAGCGCGCGACCTTGGTGCGCCGTGGTGGCGGATACATTGGCGTGTGGTCATTCCCTATGCCAAGCCGGGAATCAGTTCGGGCTGTACCATGGTGTTCATGCTGTCTGCCGGTGCGTTGGCTGCACCGCAAATTCTGGGCGGGCCGTCGTCGCTGTGGTTCACGCAGCTGATCTATCAGCAGTTCAACGATAACAACGACTGGCCGCAAGGGGCTGCGTACGCGATTGTCCTGCTGGTGACCTGTATCCTGTTCGTGCTGGCCATGATGCGCCTGTTCAAAGTGAACATGGGGGATATCGGGAAATGAACAATTCCTTCCTCCGTATAAGCATCTGGGTCTATCTGGCGCTCTTCTTCCTGTATCTGCTGGGTCCGCTTGTGATCATGTCGATCACCGCGTTCAACTCGTCCGGCTTCCCACGGATGAGCCCGTGGGAATGCCTGACCTTCCAGTGGTTTGGGGAGTTGTTTCAGGATCAGCGAATCCTGAACGGTATCAAGAACTCACTGATCATCGGGATCGGCACGGTCATCCTGTCAGTCGCCATGGGTCTGGCGGGTGCACTGATGCTGACCCAGATCTGGCCAAAGCTGCGGGCGACTTACTATACGATCATCATCGCTCCGATCCTGATCCCCGGCGTGGTTCTGGGTATCTCGACGCTGGTGTTCTGGGACCGGATCAACCGGATGTTGGGACTGGGGGCGGACAGCTTCCTGTCGAATGGCATCTTCCTGACGGTGATCGGCCAATCCACCTTTATCGCCAGCTACTGCATGCTGGTGTTGGTGGCACGCTTGCAGCGCTACGACATGGCGCTGACCGAGGCTGCGCTGGATCTTGGGGCCAGCCACGCACAGGCCTTCCGCAAGATCCTGTTGCCGTTCATGCGCCCGGCGATTGCATCGGCAGCGGTTTTGGCGTTCCTCGCATCGTTCGAGAATTACAACACCACAACCTTTACCTTCGGTGAATACCCGACGTTGACGATCGAGCTGGCCCAAAAGGTCCGTTATGGCATCACACCCGCGATCTCGGCACTGGCCTTCATCATCGTGGCGCTGACGGTGTTCTTCGCTCTGCTGAACGAAGCCAAGCTGAAGCGTCAGGAACTGGTGGCAGCGGCGCGCAAGAACGCGACGGTTGAGGAACTGGCCGGCAAGATCAAATTGCCCAGCTTCTTTTCCGGCAACATGGCAGCGGTTCTGTTGGTTGTATTTGCCGTCGCGACGATCACGGTTGTCGGCACTGCGGCCACCTACAATCCGGCGCAGTGTATTGCCGATATCCGCGAGCAGAAGAAGTTGGAAGCGGAACAGCGTATTCAGGAGTTGCGCAAACAGCGTGAGGAACGCCGCAAGCAACGCGAAGCTGAAGAAGCGGAACAGGGCGGTGCGCAATCCACTCCAAAACCGACGAACAACAGCGGCTTTGGCAATGTATTCGCGCCGAACTCTTTAGGGGGCGAGGAAAGCGAAGGCGCAGATGGAGGGTCTGAATCTGAAAGCGCTCCGTCCAACAACAGTGGTTTCGGCGGGGTGTTTGACCCCAACAGCCTGCAAAGCGACGAATAGCGGCGCAGGTTCGCAAACTCGGCACCCGCCCGGACTGACCTCAGGTCTGTTCGGGCGGTTTGCGTTTCAGGATTTTGACATCACAGCCTTCGACGGTGAGCCCGTTCCATTCCACCGGTCCTGCGTTGTAGTTGATCAGGAAGTCATGATTGGCCGTCTCGCGCAGTCGCAGGCCTTGCGGCATCGTGCGCAATGTCAAATCTGCTTCTTCCGCGGCCATGGCTATCACACGGTCCCAAAGGTCCTCATCCGGGAAACCTGCCAAGTACCAAATACCGTCCCCTGCCTTTAGGGCAGATGTTCCGTCTTCAAAACTCAGCAGGTCTTTGGCCGTTCCTGACAATCGGTCGATCCAATGCCGCGCCGCGCCACCACCCTTGACCGCGCGTTCAACCGTGGGCGGCAGAGTTTCGACCAGATCAACATCGCAATCGATCCTGCTCAGACCGGGTCTGCCCTTTTCAGGAATTTGAAAATCACGGGTGATCGCACCACTGCGTGGCCCCAGAATGGCAAGATCGCATCTCTTTGCCAGGCGGTGTTCCAATTCAGGATCCATTGTGGCCAAACCGGGCGCAAGGATCACCGAGTAATCGGCGGGAATGTCCTTCGCCGAAACAAAGTCTACCGACAGACCGGCCCGTCGCAGTGCGCGATAAGCCGAAAAAACCAATCGAAAATAGTCAAATCCCGCGCCTTGTGGTTGTGTTGCCCACGCCCAGTCCGAGGCATAATCGAACAAAATGGCCACTTTGGCCTGTATCTGTTGTACCGCACCCAAATTGTTCAGATCATCTGCGGTCTGGCGGGCCTCTGCCAGTGCAGCAGCAGGGTGATTGTTCGACGTCAGCAAGCCGGCATGCATTTGCTCTTGCGCAAACGGGGCTTGCCGCCATCGGAAATAACTCACCACCTCGGCACCATGAGCCACGGCTTCCACAGACCAAAGCCGCACCATTCCGGGCAGGGGCGCCGGATTATACGGTGCCCAATTCACCGGGCCGGGTTGTTGTTCCATCACCCACCAACGGCCGCGTCCGACCGCCCGGTAGAGATCATGATGAAACGCCTGCATGTCCGGGTCGCCCTGTTGCAGATAGGCGGTCTTGTGCGCGTCGCCGCCTTCCAGCCGGTCCGACAGAAAACCGATCGGATAACTGTCCCAGGTGGCGATATCCAGGTCCGCGCCAACCTTGAAATGGTCGAAGTCCAGAATACGGCCCATGTAATTGTGCAAAAGCGGCGCATCGGTCAGCGGCCGCAGCACATCCACCTGTGATTTGTTGAATGCCGCGACCTGATCCGAACTGAAGCGCCGGAATGCCAGCACATGAGCCGGGTTCGGCTCGGTCACGGTTTGATTGGGCAGCTCGATTTCGTTGAAGTCGCGATATTCCATCGACCAGAACACGTTGCCCCACGCCTGGTTCAGCGTTTCAATCGTTCCATACCGTTCGGCCAACCAATCGCGAAACGCCTGTTGGGCAGCTGCGCTGTAACTGAGAGTGGTGTCATGACACCCGTATTCATTGTCAATCTGCCACGCGACCACATGCGGGTTCTTACCGTACCGTTCACCCAATATCCGGGCGAGGCGGGTACATTCGTCGATATAGCCTTGATGGCTAAAGCAGTAATGCCGCCGGGATCCGAACTTGCGCGGGTTGCCATTTTCATCGGTGGCCAGCATGTCCGGGTGTTTGTCCAGCATCCAGCGCGGCGGCGTTGCGGTTGGCGTGCCCAGCACGACCTTCAATCCGGCTGCACCGAGTGTCTCGATCGCGCGATCGAGCCATTCGAATTGTAAAACGCCGGATTGCGGCTCGATGCGGCTCCACGCGAACTCGCCAATGCGCACCCATGTCAGGCCTGTTTCGACCATTTGCGCGGCATCGTCGGCCCACATCGCCTCTGGCCAATGTTCAGGATAATAACAAACGCCCAGTTCCGGCTTCATAAGATGACCTTGTGTTCTGCCTGACCCTGACCTGCATTTCGTGCTGCAAAGGTCATGCCGTTGGTCGGTTGGCTGTCTATTGCTTCTGCGCTCAATCCCTGACGGGCCGTTGTGCAAAAAAGCGTATTCAGTTCATCGCCCCCGAAAGCGGGGCAGGACGTATGGGATGCGTCAAATGCAACGGCCTGCAGAAATGTGCCGTCGGCCGTGTACGCCGCGATCCGGCTGGCGCCCCATTGTGCGATCCAGATATTCCCCTGGGCATCAATGACCGCACCATCCGGGTTCAGACCTTCTTTGCGCAAGTCCAGAAAAACTGCGCTGTCGCCTTCCGGCCAACCGGTTTCGGCGTTCAGACGCCAGCGTCTGACCTGTTTCGTTGCGGTGTCGCAGAAATAGGCCACCGAACGATCGGGGGCAAAACAGATCGCGTTGGAGATTGTTACATCCGGAACCAACCGTCTCAACTCACCTTTCCAGAAGCGATAGATTGATCCGGCCCCGGGTTCCGCTTGCTTGCCCATTGTTCCGATCCAAAACCCACCCCAAGGATCAGCGCGGCCATCGTTTGAACGGGTGATGGGGTTGTCGGCTTCCAGAGGCGTGATCAAGTTCCGCTTTCCGGATTGCAAATCAAAACGCCAAAGACCGGTTTCAGAAGCCATCAGAAGCGTATCGCGGTCTACCCAGCCCGCGGCCGAGACATGTTCATCGAAGCTCCAGCTTTTTGGCGTGCCCCGCTCGCGGGTCATCAGACGTTTGCCGATGATATCGAACCAGAAAAGCTGACGTCTTTCAGGATGCCACAACGGGCCTTCGCCCAACTCGCAGGGGCGGTCGTCAAAGAGGGTGCTCATCCGGCGACCTCGTCATAGGCCGTTACGATGTGTCGGGCGCGCTCGGCGATTTCGGCGACATCCATCCCGGGTTTGTAAAGTGCAGAGCCTATCCCAAAGCCATCTGCGCCCGCTTTGATCCATTGCCCGAAATTCTCGGGCCCGGCACCTCCAACGGCAAAAACAAGCGAGCCTATGGGCAAAACCGGGCGCAACGCGGCCAAACCCGCCGGACCAGCCATCACCCCCGGGAACAGCTTCAACCCGGTGGCCCCGGCCTTGAGGGCCGCAAAAGCTTCGGTCGGGGTGTAAACCCCCGGCCAGCTTTGCAAGCCCAACGCGACTGAACGCTTGATGACCTCGGCGTCATAGTTGGGTGATACGATCAACTTGCCTCCGGCAGCCGACACAGCGTCCACCTGATCGACTGTCAAAACAGTACCCGCGCCGATCAGGGCCTGGTTTCCAAACGCATCAACCAAAATCCCGATACTGTCGAGCGGGTCCGGAGAATTGAGCGGTACTTCGATCCGGTCGATGCCGGCATCGATAATGGCGCGGCCAACGGCTTTGGCTTCGTGCGGTTGCAAGCCCCGCAATATGGCGATGATGGGACGGCTCATGCGGTTTGCCTTGTCATGTTTCGGGCCAGCGCAAGCCCGGCCAGAGTTGCCTCGGTGGCGTTCGCGGTTTCTACGAATGCACCTTGCCGTTGCAGGGCTGTTGCATATGTCTGCGACACGCCTTCCGCTCCGATAATGGCCAGTTGCTGCCCCAGCCAATAGGGCCGTGTCGCGGCCAGTTCGGCTCCGATCAACATTCCGGAAAGGCGCGCGCGTGCGGTGGCTTTGGCCTGGCCTTGCAGCAAGTCCGCCGCTCGGAGGTTGAAAAGACGGGCAGCCAATTGTTCGGGTTTTGACAACGTATCCGCAACCGCCTCGGCGAAGGCGATTTCGTCCCAGCCCGGACCTACAGAGTGTCGCAGCACGGACTGACCACACAGCAGGTCGAACAACTCACCCGTCATGAAGGTACGAAAGCTTACAACCTCGCCAGCGCTTACCTGAACCCATTTCGTATGGGTTCCGGGCAGGCAGATGACGCCGTCCCAATTCTGACGCGCGCCCAGAAATCCGGCAATCTGGGTTTCCTCACCCCTCATCACATCCGGCGGGGTTGTCTGTTTCAGACCGGGTATGACAAAGGCCCGGATACGCGGGTCTGATCCGGGAACGCGGATCGGGACATCCGGCAAGGGGTCCGACGGCACCGTCGAATATGGGGCTTCCACCCAGCCCTGTCGTGCGCCGACCATTCCGCAGGCGACCACATCCACCGGCGCGCCGGGCAACCAGTTTTCTATCAGATCCAGCAGGGCGGCTTGAAACCCGTCAGGTCCGACATGCGCCATGCCCTTGTCGGATTGCGCATGGTCCAGCGCAGTCGCACCCTGCATGGCCCAGGCCCGTAAATGAGATGTTCCCCAGTCGACGGCGATCCATTCAGTATTCATAACATCACCCCGAAACCACGACGCCGCCATCAACAGCCATACATTGCCCGGTCATCGCATGGCTGGCCCTGGACGCCAGAAAAAGTGTTGGTGCTATCATATCCTCGGGCTTCAGGTGCTCTTTCAGACATTGCCGGTCCAAATGGGCCGCCAGATCCTCGGGTGTGGCCCATTTATCCAACTGTTTTTGCGTCAGAACCCAGCCGGGGGCCAGTGCGTTTACCCGGATTTTTCTCGGCCCCAGTTCACGTGCCAATGACCGCGTCATCCCCGTAATCCCGGCATTCGAGGTCGTATAGATCGGATAGCCAGCATTGCCCATCATGTAACTGATCGAGCTGAAATTGATGATTGCCCCGCCATCTTTCATTTGCCGGGCGGCTTCCTGACACGCGAAATAATAGGCTTTCAGGTTCACCTCGATCATCCAGTCCCAGAACTCCGTCGTGGTTTCCTCAAGCGTATGACGTTGGTCGTTGGCTGCGTTGTTTACCAAGACGTTCAAAGGGCCATGAGCTTCGGCAGCTTTGGCCATCGTCGCGTGCAGTAGTTCGGTATCCGTCATGTCGCCTTGCAGGAACAGCGGCGCGCGGCCGTGCTTGTCACGCATCTCTTCAACAAACCCGCTGGCATCCGACCGACCAATGAAGGCCACATTGGCCCCCTGTGCCATGAATCCATCTGTCAGCGCCGCACCAACGCCCGAGCCTCCGCCGGTGATATAGACCGAGGCCCCGTTCAGATCGTGGAATGTAGCTGGTTGGGTCATCAGTGGCTCTCTCTGGTCACGAGGCGGGTGTCTTTGCCCACAAGGAAATCCAGATCCGCCCCCTGATCCGCTTGCAGCACGTGGTCGATGTAAAGCTTCGCATAGCCGCGGGTATAGTGCGGATCATCCGGTTGCCACGCGGCGCGACGGGCGTCTAGTTCGTTTTCGTTCACAAGCAGTTCCAGTTCGCCGCTTCTGGCTGAAACACGGATGCGGTCTCCGGTTTTGACCAGCGCCAGCGTGCCACCCGCTTGCGCTTCGGGGCTGACATGCAAAATGACGGTGCCATATGCTGTTCCCGACATGCGGGCGTCCGAGATCCGGATCATGTCTCGTACACCCTCTTTCACCAGTTTCGCCGGAATTGGCATGTTGCCGACCTCGGGCATACCCGGATACCCCTTGGGGCCACACCCCTTGAGCACCAGAATGCTCTTGGCCGTGACTGGCAGGTCTTCACGGTCGATATTGGCCTTCAGGTCTTCGATGTTGTCGAACACGAAAGCCTCGCCCTCGGTTTCAAGAAGCGCGTCAGTGGCCGCCGAAGGCTTGACGATTGCCCCATTCGGCGCAAGGTTGCCGCGCAGAACGCGCAAACCTGCGGCGGGTTTCACAGGGTCGTTGAAGGGGCGGATCACATCCGTATTGAAACACTCGGCCCCTTCGAAATGGGCCGAGATGTCCTTGTTCAGCACCGTTTTTGCCGGGCGCAG
This sequence comes from Ruegeria sp. YS9, assembly GCF_024628725.1. Taxonomy (NCBI): domain Bacteria; kingdom Pseudomonadati; phylum Pseudomonadota; class Alphaproteobacteria; order Rhodobacterales; family Roseobacteraceae; genus Ruegeria; species Ruegeria sp. YS9. The sequence continues at coordinate 492,576 of NZ_CP102410.1, read as the reverse complement.
AAAGGGTTTGAGTTCGTTCAGCACGACCGGCACGCCGCCTGCATAGCAGAAGTCTTCCATCAGGTACTTGCCGGAAGGCATGCAGTTGACCAGAAGTGGAATTTCGGACCCGATTTCAAAGTCTTTCAGGGTCAGGTCAACCCCGACACGTCCCGCCAGCGCCAGCAGGTGAACCACCGCATTGGTCGATCCGCCAACGGCGGCATTGGCGAGGATGGCGTTTTCAAACGCCTCTTTGGTCAGGATGTCCGATGGTTTGAGGTCTTCATCCACCATCTCGACGATGCGCCGGCCGGTCATGTGCGCCAGCGCCATGCGGCGGGCGTCGACCGCCGGAAGCGCGGCGTTGGTGGGCAGGCTCATCCCCATCGCTTCGACCAGCGACGCCATGGTGGACGCGGTGCCCATGGTCATGCATACGCCCGCGCTGCGCGACATGCCGGATTCGGCGTTCATGAAGTCCTGCAAGGTCATTTCGCCAGCCCGCACCGCTTCGGAAAACTTCCAGACATCGGTGCCGGACCCGATATCCTGTCCGCGGTATTTACCGTTCAGCATCGGGCCTGAACTGACGACGATCGAAGGCAGATCGACTGAAGCGGCCCCCATCAGCTGACCCGGTGTGGTCTTGTCGCAGCCACCCAGAAGTACCACGCCATCGATTCCATAGGCGCGGATCGATTCTTCGACATCCATGGCCAGCAGGTTGCGGAACAGCATCGCGGTGGGTTTCATCTGGGTTTCGCCCAGAGACATGACAGGGAACTCTACCGGAAAGCCGCCCGCCTCCCATACGCCGCGTTTTACGCCCTCGGCCAGGTCGCGCAGGCCCGAGTTGCAGGGGGTCAGTTCTGACCAGGTGTTGCAGATGCCAATTATGGGTCGTCCGTCAAAAGCGTGGTCGGGAAAGCCCTGGTTTTTCATCCACGACCGGTGGATGAAGCCATCCTTGTCGAGTTTTCCATACCAATGCTGTGAGCGGCGTTTTGTCATGTCTGGCTTTGTTTTTCTTGGCTGAAGTTGGATCTGAGTATTTGTGAAAAGATGAAGATCAGGCGGCACGGGCCGGGCGGCACCAGTCGGGCAGCCAATCGTTATGGGCCGTCAGCAGATCCGTGACAAGGTTGCGGATCTGGCGCAGGTCCAGTTCGGCGGCGGTGTGCGGATCCATCATCGCGGCGTGGTAAATATATTCGGGGTTCTGTTCTGTCAGGGCCCGAACAGTCAGTTCCTGTACATTGATCTGCGTGCGCATCAGGGCAATCAACTGCGGCGGGATGTCGGACACGACAGAAGGCTGCACGCCGTTGCTGTCGACCAGGCAGGGGGTTTCGACCGCTGCACCCAAGGGCAGTTGCGGGATCTGGCCGGTGTTGGGCAGGTTGCCATAGGCCATGTAAGGCGTGTTCGTAGCGATCGCGTTCATCAGGTCGGCGGCGAATTCGTGGCTGCGGGTCACCTCGATGTCGCGCCCGTCGGTCAGGGTCTTGGCCTGTTCCTTCCAGTTCGCGACCTGTTCCACGCAGCGGGTGGGGTATTCGTCCAACGGGATGGAGAATTCCTCGATCAGGTCCTGCCGCCCGTCCTTGATGAACCACGGTACGTATTCGGCAAGGTGTTCCGAGCTTTCTGTGCAGAAATAGCCCAGGTGATCCATCACCTCGTAGCGCACCTTGTTGGGGCAGCGCGGCATCAGCAGCGGCGCCTTGGGGAATTTCCCCGCGTGATAGCCCTGCCGCAGTGCGGGATACAGGTTGCGGCCCTGATGTTCCAGTTTCAGAAAGAATGCGACGTGATTGACGCCCGCGACTTTGTAGCGGAATTCATCCTTTGGCAGATCCAGATCGTGGGCCAGTTCCTCGACCGTGTTTTGAACCGAGTGGCAAAGGCCCACATGCTTCAGGGTCGGGAAGCGTTCGGCCAGTGCCCAGGTGTTGATGGCCATCGGATTTACGTATTGCAGCAACGTCGCGTTGGGGCAGAGTTGCATCATGTCCCCTGCGACATCCCAAAGCACCGGAACCGTGCGCAGACCTCGCATGATCCCTCCGACACCCAGCGTATCAGCGATGGTTTGACGCAAGCCATACTGTTTGGGGATCTCAAAATCGGTGATTGTGCAAGGCTTGTACCCCCCGACCTGAAACGCGGTGATGACGAAATCGGCCCCGTCCAGCGCCGCGCGGCGGTCGGTATGGGTCGAGACGGTCGCCCCGGCCCCGACCGAACGGATCATGGAGCGCGCAACGGTTTCGCTTTCCGCCAGGCGCTCGGGATCGATATCCATAAGCGCAAAGTGACTGTCGGCCAGCGCAGGGGTCAACAGAGCATCCCCAACGATGTTCTGCATGAATATTGTGGACCCGGCACCGATAAAGGTAATTTTGGTCATTTCACAGCTCCGAGAGTCAAACCTGCAATGAAGTGTTTCTGCATCAGGAAGAACATGGCCACCGGTGGCAGAGCCGCCACGATGGAGCCTGCGCTCATCAATTGATAAGCGGCGCGGAATTGGGCGTTGAAACTGGTGATGCCGGCAGTGACAGGCTGGCTTTCTGCGCCTTGCGTCAGGACGACGGCCCAGAAATAATCGTTCCAGATGAAGGTGAATATCAGCACGCTGAGCGCGGCGATCGCGGGCTTCATCAGGGGTAGGACCACATACCAGAAGATGCGCCATTCGCTGATGCCTTCGACCCGTGCTGCCTCGATCAACTCGAAGGGCAGGGCGCGGATGAAGTTGCGCATGAACAGGGTGCAGAACCCGGTCTGGAAGGCGATGTGGAACAGGACCAGCCCGGTTTTTGTGTTATAAAGCCCAAGTTGCAGGGTCAGATCCCGAACCGGCACCATCAGGATCTGGAAGGGCACGAAATTCCCGGCCACGAACATGAAAAAGATCCAGAGGTTCGACTTGAACTTGTAGATGCCAAGCGCGAAGCCGGTCATGCAGCTGAGGGCCACCGCACCGATCACGGTAGGGACGGTGATCATGAATGAATTCAGCAGGTATCGCGGCATGTCCGAATTGAAGAACACCTGCCCATAGTTGAAGGCGCCCTCAAAGCTGGACGGCATCCCCCAGTAATTCGCGTTGGTGAAGTCAGCAGCGGGTTTCACCGAGAAAAGAGCAACTGCCAGCAGGGGGCCCAGCCACAACAGAAGGGCCAATGGAAGCATGGCTTGATATGTGATCTGCGCCGCGCGGGGTTGTTTTTCGATGGGTTTGGGAAACATCTCAGCGCCCCTTCTCTTCACGGTACATCGACCACAGGAAATAGGCGATGAAGCACAGCATGATCAGGAAAAGGATCACGGCGATGGCCGCGCCATAACCCATGCGGAAGCCGTATTCGGACAGGGCGACCTCGAACATGTAATAGGCCAGCACTCGGGAGGATCCGAAGGGGCCGCCTTGTGTCATGATCGAGATCAGGTCGAAAGATCGCAATGCGCCGATGATGGTCACGACGAACGCGATGAAGGTTGCAGGCCGCAGTTGCGGGATAATGATGTGCCAGAGCATCTTCCAACCCTTGGCCCCGTCCAGGCGTCCTGCTTCGATCTGCTCCGGGTCCACAGCGTTCAGACCGGTCAGGTACAGGATCATGCAATAGGCGGTTTGTGGCCAGAGGCCGGCGAAGATGATGCCATAGGTCACGAAACGCTCATCGCCCAACACGTTTACCGGGCCGAGGCCGAAGAAGCCGAGGAATTCGTTCAGCAACCCGAACGTCGGATCGTAGAACCAGGTGAACACGAGCCCCACCACGACCTGAGAAATCACGAAAGGAAAGAAAAACAGGGACTTATACAGGCGGATGCCCCAAACTGTCTGATTCAGGAACAGGGCGATGAACAAACCTGCCGGAATCGCTGCCAGGTACAGGATCAGCCAGATCAGATTGTTCTTCATCGAGATGTAGAACGCATCTCGGTCTACCCATTCCCAATAGAGGTCCTCGTAATTGCGAAAGCCGACATATTCCGCAGCGCCCAGGCCGTCCCACTCGTAAAGTGACAGGTTGAAGGACTGGAATACCGGGATAATCACATAGACCAAAAAGAACAGCATCCCGGGGGCTAGAAACAGCCAGGGTGCGATACGTTGTTGGTTGCGATGGAACCAGCTTTCCTGTTCCGAGGCGTCGGCTGCAACTGTCATGGGAAACTCGGATCTGTTGGAGCAAGGCGGGTCGGAACCCGCCCTACGATTCAAGGGAGCGTGGGCCGGGCTTTGGCCCGACCCTTGCTTGGTCAGTTATCGTAAATACGCGCGCGCGCGCGTTCGAGCTTGGCCAGTATCCGGTCCAAGTTGTCGGGTTTGACCATGAATTCCTGGAAACCTTCCATGGACACTTTGGCCATTTCCGCAGGCGCGTCGCGGTCCCAGAACTGGGCTACCCCACCGGGGCTGTTGGACGAAAGCATTTCAAAGCCCTGTTGCAGGAACTTGTCGTCATCCACAGTAGATTGCGCGTTGACCGGCAATTGGCCGAGATTCGCGCCGTTGTTGATTTCGGTCTGTTCGTCAGCAGAGACCACAAAACGCAGGAATTCGCGCGCAGCTTCCTTGTTCGAAGCATTGGCCGGGATGTGGAACGTGTCGGTCGGGGCGTCTTCGGCCAGCTCAACATCGGGATTGATCGCGACGAACTGGTAGAAATCCAGCTGGTCATCTGTCAGGCCCGCATCGCGAAGCGGTGCCACTGCGAAGTTGCCCATCAGATAGGCCGCTGCCTCACCATTGACCATGAAGGGCAGGGCTTCCTGCCAGCTATATGTCTGGTGATTGTCGATGAAGGCGCCCATGTCGATCAACTGTTTCCAGTTGGCGAAAGTCTGTTTTACCCGGTCATCTTCCCAGCTGACTTCGCCGTTGGCGAGCTGCTGGTGGAAGTCGAAACCATTCGTTCGCATGTTCAGATAGTCAAACCAGCCACCGGCGGTCCAAAGGAACTTGGTGCCAATGGTATAGCAGGCGCGTCCCGAATCGACGATTTTCTGGCAGTTGGACAGTTCTTCTTCCCAGGTTGTCGGCTCGCTCAAACCCAGTTCATCAAAGATATCTTTGCGGTAGTAAACACCCCACTGATAGTAGGTATAGGGTACGCCCCATTGCTTGCCGTCTATTGTCAACGCGCCCTTGGTCGAAGCGAGGTTTTCGGCGATCTCAGGCTCTGCCCACAAGTCCGACACATCCTCGAACAGACCCGCCTCGACATATGGTTTCATGCGGTTGGCCGCGTACCATGTGGCCACGTCCGGGGTGTCGGCCGTCAGGAAATTCCGGATCTGCGTCTTGTATGCTTCGCGGTCGATGACCGTTGTTTCGATCTCCAACCCCGGATGCTGTGCTCCGAACCGCTCGATCATCGCTTCCATCGTCGCGCGGGGCGCCGGGTTTGATGTGTCGAGAAAGATCCGCAGCTCTCCGGTGAGTTCCGCAGCTGCCGGTGCCGCCATCGCGACACCGATCGCCAGCGCAGCCGTCGTGCGCTTGAAAGTTGAATACATGGTCTCCTCCCTGTTGTTCCCATGAAAGGTTCCATATAGTGAAACCTTGTTTTATATATTGAAAACTACACATCGACTCGGTTACTGTTGTCAAGACCCTCGTGAGGATGGCGGGGGACAATCGGAGGAGAACGATGGCCCGTGTCAGGTGACGGAACTATAGGCAAAGCATGTGATGTACTGGATCATGTAGCGTCGTTCGAGCGCCCAGTTCGATTCGCTGAACTTTTGGAAAACAGCGATTTTCCAAAGGCGACCCTGTACCGATTTCTGCAATCCCTGACCAACCAGGGAATGCTGTCTTATGACCGCGACAGGCAGACCTATGCGCCCGGGATGCGGTTGGTTCGGTTGGCCCATGCGGCATGGACGCAAAGCTCATTGGCCCCGATAGCGCGGCCTTTTCTGGATGCCCTCAGCCAAGAAACCGGTGAAACCGTGCACCTGGCGCAACTTGATTCCAGTCAGGTTCTTTACGTCGACAAACGCAACGCCGCACAACCGATCGAGATGTACTCTCAGGCTGGAAAAGTTGGCCCGGCCTACTGCACGGGGGTCGGCAAGGCGATGCTGGCCTTCTTGGACGAAGATGCGCTGAACAGGGCGGTGTCGCAGCAAAGCTATCACCGCTTCACCGACAAAACTCTGACATCCGAAAAGATGTTGCGGGCTGATCTTGACAGAATTCGCAGCCGGGGATTTGCCGTCGATGATGAAGAGCACGAGCCTGGCATCATTTGCATCGCCTGCCCAGTTCTGACGTCGAACGGGCGGATGCTTGGGGCGATTTCGATAACCGGGTCCACCGAACGAATGGATTTCGATCAACTCGAAGCCTGGGTGCCGCGCCTGCGGCGTGTGGCTGAACAAATCGGAACCGAGGCACAAGCCTGGCGGTTTCCCGAAACAGGCCCAGGTTCGAAAAACGACAGGATGCTAATGACATGACAGGTGTAACTCTGAATCGGGCAATCAAACGGTACGGTCAGACACAGGTCATTCATGGGATCGACCTGCAAATCGAAGATGGCGAGTTCTGCGTTTTCGTAGGGCCTTCGGGGTGCGGAAAATCCACGTTGTTGCGGATGATTGCCGGGTTGGAAGAAACCTCGGAAGGTGAGATTCACATCGGATCGCGCGAGGTGACACATATGGACCCGGCCAAGCGCGGCGTGGCCATGGTGTTCCAGACCTATGCGCTCTACCCGCATATGTCAGTGGCCGAAAATATGGGATTTGGCCTGCGCATGAATGGTGTCCCAAAAGCCGAGATCGACCAGAAGGTGCAGGAGGCTTCGAGCATTCTGAAGCTTGATCCCTATCTCAAGCGCAAGCCCAAGGCCCTGTCCGGGGGGCAACGGCAAAGGGTTGCAATCGGGCGGGCGATTGTACGCGGGCCCGAGGTTTTTCTGTTCGACGAACCCCTGTCCAACCTGGACGCCGAATTGCGTGTCGAGATGCGCGTCGAAATCGCGCGTCTGCATCAGGAAATCGGCGCAACCATGATCTATGTGACCCATGATCAGGTCGAAGCCATGACGATGGCCGACAAGATTGTCGTACTGCGCGATGGCCGGATTGAACAGGTCGGCGCCCCGATGGATCTGTACCGTGACCCCGACAACCGGTTTGTTGCAGGTTTCATCGGTTCGCCTGCGATGAACTTTCTCGATTGCGATTATGCCGACGGCCATGTCACCCATCCCGCTTTGGGCCAGCCATTGCCGATCTCGGCAACTGTTCCTGCCGGAACGGACAAGGTGACGTTGGGGATGCGCCCCGAACATATCCACATCGACCGGTCTGCGGACACCTGCACAGTGGATCTGACCGAAGCGCTTGGGGGTGTTTCCTACTCCTATCTGCTGACGCCAAATGGTGACAAACTAATTGTGGAAGAGCGGGATGACCAGCGCAGCAAAACCGGCGACCGGATTGGCATATCAATTCAACCCGACCGTGCCATGGTATTTGATCCCGAGACAGGGCAGAGATTTCGGTAATCCTTGGCCGCAACCCGAAGAACTTCGCGGGACCAGCCGTGCAGCATCATGGAAAACATGTAGCGTGACCTGAAGGGAAACGCCCAAGACAGGCGGGCGAACCGTTGAGCTGATGACATCAAAGGCCATCCACGCCCAGCCCGTGGCAAAACGCGCGGGCACAGATGATTGATTCCCAGCCCAACGTGATTTAAGGGAGGCCCTGTCAAAACAGAGTCACCCAGGGGCGGTATCATGATCGCGCCCCTCCCGCGCCACGCATATGTGGCTTCAACTCTTGGATCGCACGCCCCGAAAGGCTTAAAAAGGTAAAAGAATATGGCAGATAAATCGAACTTCGACATATTGTATACCATTGTAGACGAAGCGCCCGAACTGGCCAGCGCATCGTTCCTGCCCATCATTCGCAAGTTCGCTTCGGCAGCTGGCGTCAGCGTTGGTACAAAGGACATTTCACTGGCCGGGCGCATTCTGGCAGCCTTCCCCGAGAACCTGACGGATGAGCAGCGTGTCTCGGACGATCTGGCGGCGTTGGGTGAACTGGTAAAGACCCCGGATGCAAATGTGATCAAGCTGCCGAACATCTCGGCATCGGTTCCGCAACTGGTGGCCGCCATAGAAGAGTTGCAATCGCAAGGCTATGATATCCCGGCCTATCCGGAAGAACCTTCGACCGACGAGGAAAAGGCCATCCGCGCGCGTTATGATGCCATCAAGGGTTCGGCCGTGAACCCGGTTCTGCGAGAAGGTAACAGTGACCGCCGCGCAGCGCGGGCAGTCAAAAACTATGCTCGGAAGAACCCGCATTCCATGGGTGAATGGGCCTCGGACAGCAAAACCAAAGTGTCGTCCATGTCGGGCAACGATTTTTACGCCAACGAGAAATCGGCTACCATCACCGCTGCCCAGGCGGGTGATGCAAGGATCGAGTTTGTCGGTAAAGACGGCAGTGTGACTGTTCTGAAGGACGCGTGGCCGTTGGAGGAGGGCACGGTGACTGATGCGACGTTCATGTCGGTCAAAGCGCTGTCATCCTTCCTGGCAGAGGCCATCGAGGACACCAAGAAAGACGGCACAATGTTCTCGCTGCACCTGAAAGCCACGATGATGAAGGTCTCGGACCCGATCATTTTTGGCTATGCGGTCAAGGCCTGGCTGGCGCCGGTTTTTGAAAAATTCGGTGCGGAACTGGATGCGCTGGGTGTGAATCCGAACTCGGGTCTTGGCGACTTGCTTGAGCGGGTTCAAGACAATGCCGAGATCGTCGCCGCAATAAATGCGATCAAGGCTGATCGTCCATCCATGTACATGGTGGATAGCGACAAGGGCATCACCAACCTGCACGTGCCTTCCGACGTGATCATTGATGCTTCGATGCCAGCGGTGATCCGCGCGGGCGGCAAGGGTTGGGATGAAACCGGTGCCAAGGGCGATACCAATTGCGTCATCCCCGACCGGTGCTATGCAACTGTTTATGATGAAAGCATCAAGTTCTTCAAAGCCAATGGTGCATTGAATCCGGCCACTGCCGGTGCGGTCGCAAACGTTGGCCTTATGGCGCAGAAGGCCGAGGAGTACGGCAGCCACCCGACCACCTTCGAGGCACCCGCCGACGGCACGATCCGCATCGTTCTGGCCAATGGCGAGACCCTGCACTCGCACGAGGTCGAAAAGGGCGACATCTGGCGGGCTTGCACCGTCAAGAAGGCGCCGATCGAGAACTGGATCCAGTTGGCGATGGACCGTCAGCGCCTGACCGGATCCGAGGCGATCTTTTGGCTGGACGCGAACCGCGCCCATGACGCCGAGCTGATCAAATACGTTCAACCGGCGCTCGAGGCTGCGGGCGTGGCCGACAAGTTCCAGATCATGGCCCCGCGCGAGGCAACTCGTCAGACGCTGGAAACCATCACCGCCGGAAAGGACAGCATCGCCATCACCGGCAACGTGCTGCGTGACTATCTGACCGACCTGTTCCCGATCCTCGAACTGGGCACCTCGGCCAAGATGCTGTCGATCGTCAAGCTGATGAATGGTGGTGGCCTGTTCGAAACCGGGGCAGGGGGCTCGGCGCCGAAACACGTGCAGCAACTGGTCGAGGAAAACCATCTGCGCTGGGATTCGATGGGTGAATTCTGCGCGCTTGGGGAATCCCTGAACTTCCTGGCTGACGCCAAAGGAAACGCGAAGGCAGGTGTTCTTGGCGCTGCGGCAGAGGCGGCAACTCAGGGCATTCTGGACAACAACCGGTCGCCAAGTCGAAAAGTTGGCGAACCGGACAACCGCGACAGCCACTACTGGTTCGCGCGCTATTGGGCCGAAGCCTTGGCTGCCCAATCTGACGATGCCGATCTGGCAGCTGAAATGGCACCCCTTGCAAAAGAGCTGGCAGACAAAGAAGAGCAGATCTTGTCGGAATTGGCCGCAGTCCAAGGACCGGCGGTGGATTTGGGCGGATACTATCACACTGACCCGGTCAAAACCGCCGCTGTGATGCGCCCCAGCGCTACGCTGAACGCAATCATCGGCTGATCGCCGTCGAACATGCGGGCGAGTTTCGTCCGACATCAAAACACGAAGGGACCGCCTTTGCGCGGTCCTTTTCATGGACCGCGGGATTGCCAAAAGACCCGCCCCGAACCCTGTGCCTGACGATCTTTAGCATGCCGTGGCTGCGCCGTTAAAACCAACCTTGTCAGGTTCCATGAACGACTTGCGCAGTGTGTGCCGGGAAGACAGCTGCGCGTCACGTTGGTATTCAACACTTGTCCGTCCGCTCGTCGGGCACAAATTTCGATCGCTGTCCTGAAACTGCAAACAGCGCGGTTGGCGCGGATCGAAACATCCGGATCCTCGGAAAAACTCAGGATTTACGGGATTCCCCCAATAGCGCCGGTTTTCTGTCCGCGTTAGTTTGGTGGGGACAAAGAATTTCACTGGTGAGGCCTTAGGGCTATATCACTCACTCAGAAAAATGGCCAGCATTTGGGGTGCTGGCCATTTGCTTATTGGATTAAGTAAATTCTTGAACACGTCAGCGTATTCAGGCGCTTACGCGGGAACAGGCTGACCATTCGCCTGACTGGGAACCGGGGGATGGTTTTAATCAGCCAAATCGACGGGTCTCAGCCTCGACAAGTGTTGGCTTGAATTGATCATCGCCTGACGCAGCTACACCTTTGTGCTGCAAATAGGAAAGACGACGTGCTTCCCTCCGGGCAAGAGCCAGAGATTCCAGAATCAAAGCACAGACGATGGACAGCATTGTTGCAACAAAACCGGATACTGCAACGACAACAGACGGAATTCTATCAACAAGCCCCGTTTCCAAGAATTCCCGGAATACGGACACAAACACAAAGAGCGAAGGCAAAAACATCATCACGGCCAAAGACAGGAAAAACGCAACGGGCTTTTCATCCTTGATCAACAAACCGATCATTTTGAGGATCCGCCACCCGTCAGAGAACGTTGCCAGCTTGGAGTTCGAATCGGGCAGGCGTGACGAATATCTTGTTTGAACCTCACCGATCGGCATGCGCATCTGCATCGCATGAACTGTCAGCTCTGTTTCAATCTCGAACCCGTTTGATACTGCGGGGAAGCTTTTGACAAAGCGCCTGCTGAAAACGCGGTAACCCGAAAGCAAATCGTTGATTTTGCTGTTGAAGAAAAATTTCACAAGCCAACTGAACAACGCGTTGCCAAATTTGTGGCCGCGCCGATAGGCTTCGGTTTCTTCATTCACCCGAGCGCCGTTGACCATATCCAGATTCTGCGAAACGAGCAGGTCGATCAATTCCGGTGCCGCCGCGCTGTCATAGGTCGCATCCCCGTCAGCCATAACGTATACATCCGCATCAACGTCGGCAAACATTCGACGGACCACGTTGCCTTTGCCCTGGTATGTTTCGGAATAGACCAGGGCGCCTGCCTCAAGCGCGACCTTGACGGAGTCGTCGGTAGAATTGTTGTCATAAACGTAAATCGTCGCGTCGGGCAGGGCCGCGCGGAATTGCCGAACGGTTTCCCCTATGGCAACGGCCTCGTTGTAGCAGGGCAAGATCACTGCAACGTCCAAATCCGATCTTGTCGCGGACGACGGAGAGTTTTTCTGAATATCGAAGGCGCCCTGTATCATATGCAAATCACGCTCTTTCATTGGCATCAATTGAATGATGATCGTGCTTGGGGTTAGAAGGTGCTGCGCATTTGAGGCTGTTATGAAGCAGATAAGAGGCCAAAATTTGTCATTCTGAAAAACCTCGTGTTTGACGCTGACAAAAAAGGGGCCGATTGAAGAACCGGCCCCAAAGTTTCAGCTGAACCGAGGGATCAGTTCGAAGCTGCCATCAGTTTTTCGTTGTGCTCGCGCAGCGTGTCAGAGACGATCGCATACCATTCCCCGGTTTCACGCATCTCGTTCAGGCCTTTGTTCAGCATCGCCAGGTATTGCTTCCCGAACGGATTGCTGCGGTGGCTGATAAAGCGCAGCGAAGACAGCGAGGTCACGTATGGGTTCTCAACCAGGTCGTTCTGGTTCAGGCCCATTTCAACCATTGTGTCCGAGAACAACTGAACTTCAAAGGTTGCAACATCTGCGGTGCCGGTCAGAACCGCGTCAAGGCATTCGCGTGCGGTGATCGGCTGCATTAGCGTCATGGTTTCACCGTTGTGCAGACCTTCCTGTTCCAGATCGTGGATGAACCAGCCATCCATACGGCAGATGGTGGCGCCCTTCAGTTCTTCAAAGGTTGTCGCGCTCGCATACGGGCTTTCCGGAATGGTGTAGAAACCGACGACAATGTCGTAGACCGGAACAGATGAATCGAATTGGGTACAGCGCACTTCGGTTTCCCAGGACCATTCGTAAGTGCGGTTGGTGCAATCCGGCATGTTCCACGCCATGGACACGTCAAAGGCGCCAAGAGGCAGAAGAGTTTCCAGGTGCGAGTTCCAATCATCCACGAAGCTTACGGAATAGTCCCGCGCGTTGCCGCCGCGCTGCAAAGCCGTGGTGCCCAGACGCGTGATTGCTCCGCCACCGTTCAACGATTCATCGGCGAAAGGTGCCCAGCCATTGCCGGTTACCAGCTTGATCGGTGGCTGGTAGACGCTCGATCGTTTGACACTGGCCGCACGTTGTTCTTCAGCTGCGATGATTTCCTGCGCGCTCTGACCATTGGGCAGGCTACCGTCCTCACAGGGAAGGGCCAGAACAAGACCTGGCTCCAGAGCGTTGGGGTTGGTGATTTCGTTCCGGTTCGCGTTGAAGATCGGCTGATAGTTCGACGTGCCGTACGCTGCGATTGCAATGGTCGCCATGGTGTCACCGTCCTGGACGGTGTAGTTGGTACAAGCTTCCTGCGCCGCAACGGCGCCCGCACTCAGAGCGGTGATCGCGGTTGCTGAAAGCGCTACCTTCTTTATCTTCTCGTTAAACATGTCCACTTCCTCCAGACTATAGTTTGTGAGGCCAGATAGGGGCCTTATCCATTTTCCATTTGATGACGCAGGGCGGTTGACACGATGTCGCGCCATTCGCCCGATTGCTGCATGATTGCCAGACCCTGATTCAGCGTCTCGAGGATCGCTTCCCCATCAGGATTATCTTTGTGGGTCATGACGTTAAGCGACTTGATGGCCGCTAGGTTGGGGTTTTCGATAATCCGGTGCTTGTACCCAAGCCGATCTATTGCCTCGGCTGCCAGATGTGCCTCGATGGCGACGATATCTGCGGTGCCATCCATCAGAGCGTGAAAGCAATCATCCGGAGACGTCGGACGCAGAAGTTTGATGACCGGTTCGTACAGGCTGACCGCGTCCATGTGTGACAAGGACCAACCCTCCGGCCGGCAGATCGTTGCACCGGCAAAATCGGCATAGGTCAGCGTCTGTTCATAGCCGGAACCTTCCCGGGCGAAGAACGTATCCACAACCTCGTAGAACGGGTTTGAGAAATTGTAGGTCTCGCACCGGTTGCGATCATCTTCCGACAGTGCAACGGCCTCTTCGCAATTGGGGCGCGACCAGGGGAAGGTGGCGTCAAATGCAAGTGTCGGCATCAACAGGTCCAGATGGGATGACCAGTCATTCACGAACTGAATCTTGTAGGCCTGTTCGGGAGCGGCACGAAACATCGCTGTCTCAACCAGATGGGTATAGAGCCCCCTGTTGGGCAGAGATTCATCGGTGAACGGAGCGTAGTTCCCGCCAGTGATCAACAGCAATTGCCGGTCCCGGATTTCGGGCCGTTCACCCGTTCCGGCATTCCGGATCAAAGCGGCAGCTTCCGCACGGGCGGCTTCGATCTCTTCCTTGGCAGCAGCCCGCGCTGCAACGACGGCCTCTTCACTCGCCTTCTTTGCCTCGGCTTCCGCTGCGGCAACGCGGGCTTCCGCTTCGGCCACGGCTTTCTTGGCGCGCTCTTCTGCGGCTTTTACCAGCTCTGCCGCCATTTCGGCAGCCAGCCGCTCTGCCTCGGTGTCAGCCAGCGCCGGAGCCCGCCCGACATCTTCCAGACATGGCAGTTCCAGAACGTCGCCGACGCGGATGATATTGGGGTTGGCACCGATAACATCCCGGTTCGCGTCGAAAATGATGCGAAAGTCTTCGGTCGCATACACTTCGATTGCCAATTCCCGTAAGCTATCGCCGCGTTGAATTTCATAACTTGAACATGCTTCTTGCGCAGATGCCGCGCCCGTGGCGGCAGCAAGGGCAAGGCTTGATATGAGTAAGTGCTTTTTCATGGGTCCTGTTGCTTTGCCTGTTTAGGTTCTTGTAAGTTTCGCCACTGCGATAGAAAGATTGTCCTGATCAGGGTCACCCTTGGCCTGCACGGCCCTCAGCAATGCTTCGGCAATGTCTTGTGCCAGCCCCTGTTGGTGATCCCGCAGAATGTCCTGAATTTCGGCGTCGCTGATGTACTGCAACCCATCACTTCCAAGGATCAGGACATCGGCAGGCGACACGATCAAAGGATCTTCCGGGCAATCCACTTTGGGAATGGCCCCGCCCATGACCACGGACGTCAATTGATTGCGGTCCATTTCCCGGGCTTCCGCTTCAGTAATCTTGCCCGAAGCCAATTTCGAAGCAATCACGGGTGCCATCGAGTGGTCTTCGTTGACCTGCGTCAACGTTCCATCTCGGAACAGGTAAAGAGGGCTGTCGCCGATTGAAATCCAGAACACACGCCGCCCCAGAAGAAGGACGCCCAGCATGGTTGATCCCATGTTGAACCCCTGGCCCCGGGCCTCGGTGTAGTTGGCGATCGCGGCATTGGCTTGCATGGCGGCCAAAGGAAGCGCATCCATCGCGGATCCTTCGTTGAGGGTTTCTGCCTCAAGTTCTGCGTCCAGCGCGTCGCGCCATGCGGCCACTACCATTTCCGACGCTATTTCGCCCGCTTCATGGCCACCCATGCCGTCTGCAATCACAACATAACCCGCGTCCGACGCATCAAACATGCGGGCCGCAATCGCGTCTTCCTGCGTTTCCCGCTGACCCTGGTTCAGGATCAGCGCAACATCATATGCCGGAGTTGCCAGCATCAATCAGGAATCCCGCCAATCAAAACCGTCATCACAGAAGGCCATGAACCGGATCGAGGTTTCGCTGATGCGGATCAGGTCTCCGCTGGACAGGGCCACGGTGCTGAGAACGGGTTTGCCGTTCAGACGAACGAGATTGGCCTTGCCGCCATGGCCCAGATAGCACTTCCGGTCCTCGGGGTCGTAGGCGATCACGGCATGGTTCGAGCGCGAAATGCCGGTATCGCCGAAATCCAACTGAATGGCCTGGTCATCGTTGCGCCCGATTTGCATCAGGCCTTCGGTCAGCGTAATGCTTGAACCCCGTCCCGGACCTGCTGTTACCACCAGCCAACCCACCGGGAACGTCGCTTGTGTCGCTTCTGCTTTTGCCAGGGGTTCGGAGGATTCGATCAGGTCCTGAACATGCGTATCGGCGCGCTCAAATCCAAGAAATGTCGTCTTGACCCGTGAGCGGCGATCCTCGACCGGGGCTGGGGCTGGTGCAACCTGTTCAATCACAGGTTCAGCCGTGTCTTCGACCTGCTTCGCTTCCGCAACCGCAGCTTCCGCGACTTCAACCTCGACGACTTCCGGTTCGGCAGGTTCGGACACGACCTCGGCCGTTGTTTCCTCTGGCGGTGTTTCAGCGGGTGTTTCCGTCACATGCAGGGTGACAACCTGCTCGACCTCAACCGGTTCTTCGACAGGCTCTTCCGCCAGAACGTTTTTCAGAGCGTCTTCTTCTTCCGGCGTGTCTTCCTCCTCCGAACTGTCCTCGGCAAAGATCGACTCCTCGGGTTCGGTCACTGCCTCCGGCTCGGCCTCGTCGAACTCGGGCATCTTTTCTTCGGGGATCAGCTCATCCGTTTCCTCATAGGATTCGGATGTCATGTTTCCACCGGCCAATGCGGCGCGCAGGGCGTTGAAATCCGCAATGGGTTCCTGCTTTACTTCTTCGCTTTCTGCGGCATCTACCGCAGCCGTGTTCTCGGCAACGCCTTCTTCTTTGGATTTGCCGGCACCTTCGAGAAGCCGGCTCAGAGGGCTTTTGTATTTGAACATGGTGTCGACACCTTCAAGTTGGTGACGCAGACAATCCGCGTCGTAAGCTGCTACTGTTCCCTGCACGTCAGCGCAGAGCCACTCAATGGATACCCATGGGAACTGGTACATTCTGCGGCGGGCCGGTTCCCGCCAGGGTGGCAAAGCTGGATGCCACCCTCAGCAAACACACACTGGCAGATCACTTTCGAACCGGTCAGATTACTCCTGTGCAAGCTGCATGGTGGCGGCCGTCTCGGCCCCATTGCGCAACACTGTCAGTTTTGCCTCAGACTGCTCGCTTGAAACGAGTGCGGCCAGCATCTCATCAAGGCTTTCCGAGCCGTCAAATGTAATGCCGGAAAGGCTTTCATTCAGCAGGACATCGCCTTTTTGTAGGTTTCCTGCCGCTTCAGCCGGAACTGCGTTCACCCTTGTTTGCCATCCGGCGTCGCCATCGGCGCTGACGGTAAAGGTGTAACCATTTTCCAAGCCAACGGATCGTATGGCGGGAAGGGCCAACAAGCCGTTTTGCGCCCGGGTCTGACCCAGCGGGCGATAGCGGGCTGCAACCCTTGTGTACCCATCGGTGTCGACTTTCAGGTTATCCAGAACCTGCGCCGCAAAAGAAACATCCTGACGGACCGGGCGGCCATTCAGGGTATAGATGACAGCGCCACGCTGCACCCAATCGCCGATCACGCTCATGTCCTGATCGGCGTCCACCCCCGTAACTGCAATCGTGGCTCCGGTCGAGCCGCGGCGGCGGGATGTCTGGAAGGGGATATCGACATCCCAATGCGCAAACGCCACCTGCTGTTCCGCCGGAACACCGGCGTTGGCAATTGCATCAGTCGCAGGTGTCTCAATCTCAGACACTGCTGCAATTTCAGTCGCTTCTTCCGACTGTGACGGAACCTCGGAACGTTCAGTGTCTGCGGAGGCTGTTTCTGTGGCAGCTAGCTCCGCAGGTACTGGTTGTGCCTGCTCGACAGGCTCTTCCGGTTTGGGTTCGGGGGCGACGGCCACTTCGGGTTCGGTGGCCTCCGTGACAGAAGGATCGGTAGCGGGTGACTCTGCCTCAGCGGATTGTACGTCTGCCGTGGGCTGCGTGACCGGTGATTCTGCCTGGTCTTCTGTCTTGTCGCCGGACATCACAAAGAAACCGCCCGCGGCCAAAGCAACTGCAACAACAGCCGCGCCTGCAATCAACTTGCCGCTGCCGCCGGACCCGCTCTGAACCACTGTATCGACAGCGACCGGGGTTTCCTCTTTCTTTGAAATCTTGGACAGATCGCCATCTTTTTTGTCTTCGTTGCCAAGAACGATGTCCGAGTTTCCGGCCAGCAGGGCCGTAACTACGGCTTCGGCGTTTTCGCTTTCGGCCTTGATCCGAGCCTTTTCTGCCTCTTTGTCTTTGCGATCCATGCCGACAATCACGGACACGGGACGATAAGCGAAAGTGTCAAACATGACACCGGGGCCGCGGAACATGCGCAACCAATCCAATGCGGATTGAAGACGATCCGTGGCGTGAACTTCCATCGCCTTGTCAATCGCCTCAAGGAACCCGTCTGGGTATCCTTCGAACCGACCGGTCAGTGGCGTGTAGGGGTCATCCTGCCCGTTGTTGAAAGCGTTCAGGCGGCTCTGGCCGTCGATGGGGCGTTCACCGCTGATCGCGTGATAAAGCGTGGCGGCCAGAACATAGAGATCGCTGCTGGGCCCTTGATCCGCGCCCCGGACATAGAATTCGTGCGGAGAATATCCATCCTTGATGACGCGCAGGGTCAACAATGCTGCCGACTTGTTCGCCGCTTGCTCACGTGCGGCGCCAAAATCAATCAGGACGGGGTCTCCGTTTTCATCAATCAGAATGTTGTCCGGCGAAATGTCCCGATGCAACATGCCGCTCTGGTGAATGAAAGATACCGCGGACAGCATTTTTTCGGTGACCTGAACGATGAAATCCGGGCCGCCGTCATTTTCCGGGTTTTCCACGTAATCCAGCAGGTCGCACCCACGGATCAGGTCCATTGCGATATAGGCGGTGTCGTTGTCTTCGAACACCTGGTGTACGTCCACGATATTGGGATGTACCAGGCGCGCATGATTGCGCGCCTCCTGAATAAAGAGGTCAATGATCGAGCGCAGGTCGTCCTTGTAGGATGGATCATTGGGCTCAACCAGATCACCGTTGCGTCGGCACAGCGCTCCGGGGAAGCACTCTTTGATCACGACGTCGCGCTCCAGGCTGTCGCGCGCCAGGTAAGTGATCCCAAATCCACCGTTGCTGAGATAGCGGAGAATTTCATACTGCCCGCGCAACAGCTTTGCGCCTGGCTGCAATCCCTCAATTTTTGGTTCGTCGTGCGTCGCACCGACAGCCTGGTTGTGGCTCATTTCAATCCGCCCGTTCTATTCATTTTGCGGCTTAGAAAAACCGGGCCGACAGCCCACGAACTCACAACCAAAAACAACCGCAGGACACTTGAGAACGGTTAGACGTTTCAAATTTGACTTTATTGGGGCCGCCTGATGGCTTCACTATGGATCGTTTTCCGTGAGATGGCAGATATTGTTCACAGATGGGTTGCGGCCACTACATATAGATCTGCGATATGGATTAATTGAAAACTGAAACCCCAAATCAAGCGTGTTGGTCCACGAATTCGAAACAATAAAGGGCCGATTCCTCGGCCCTTCGAATCGCTGCAATGCAGCTCAATCTTGACGGGAAGACGTCAGGTGCCGGTCTTCGGCTGTGCCACCGCAACCGTGCTACCAGCCCAGGCAAGGTTGTCGCCCAGCTGCGCCAAAATGCTGATTGCGTCCTTCAACGGCGCGTCTCCGCTTTCGAATTGCAGCAACAAAAGCAAATCTGTCGCCTTTTCAAATTCTGCGGGAATCCAATCAGCTTCGGGGTCGATTTCGCCACCTTGTTCCAGCCGTTCCGCAAAATCTTCGACGATCTCTTGACAGCTGTTCAGAAACGTTGCCGGTTCAATGTCGGATGTTTCGCGTAAATCTTCATAGATGCTTGCTATTGCGGCCAGCCAGTCCTCGAGAATGGGATTGTTCAACGGGGGCAGGGCAGTCTCCAGCGTTGACTGCATCGATGCGGTATCATTCGAAACAGGCTCTGGCTCTGCGCCCTTCAGCGCCTCAAGATAAGGCAGGAAGTCCTGCTGCAAATCTTTCCGCGCAGCCTCGAGATCGCCGCGACGCCGGTCAGAGGCCGCTTCCAGCACGTGTTCCGCAAGGTTCTGTCCGCCGCAGGTTTCCCAAAGCGCAAAGTCGGGCTCGGGCTCCTGCGCCATGGCACGCACCGCAACCGGCGTACCAATTGGGACAACAGCGCGGAACATTCCTTCCTTTTCCTTGTTCAGGCGCGCAAGGACGCGGTCCAGGGCACCCTGAACCGGTGGCAGATCGGCATGTGTAACGGCCAGCAGGCTGTTGGCCCTCAGTTCGGGGGGTACCTGAGACCACAAGTGGCGCTCGGTCTCGCGCCAGGCATTGGTTCCATTTGTGCACCAGATGGCACAATCGACGAATTTCAGCAGATCCAAAGTCGGCTTGTAGGTATCATCGAGAGCACCCGAGCCCGGAAGATCAAACAGCGATATTTCCTTGAGAGCCGGTGTATTGATACCGACCGATATGAAATCTGGCTCTTCCTGGGCGGCTTTTTCCAGCACTATGCCTGAATAGGTCTTTGGCTCCCTGTTCCACCAACCGACAGTCGTTTCAGGCGCTTCCGCGTAGGCGACGATCACCAGAGGCAATTTCAGATGCTGCGGGCCGGTTGGCAGAATGTCCGCGCCAGCCAGCATGTTCGCCAGACTTGACTTGCCTGCGCCGAATTCCCCGGCGAAACCGATATTGACCGCATTTGACAGACGTTCGGCGTGGGACAGAGCCCGCGCGCGCATATCCTCCAACGCCGCGTCCGGCGTCAGGTTTTCAGTTGCAGTCAGGAAGCGCTCCAGTTGGCGTACTTCCTTTTCAGTTCCGGGAAACTCAATCATTCCGCAGCCTTTGCTTGTCTTTCATCCGCATCGGGTGTTCCAAAAACCGTCTCCAGCTCGGCTGCAATGCGACGCGCCCTGTCGAATGCACCTTGCGCCTCCGCCTGGGCGTTCAGTTCTCCTGAGTTGGAACGGTGTTCAAGATGACCGGCCAGAAGGGCCATATAGTGGTCCAGAACCGTGTTCAGCCGTTCCAACAGATCGTCGCGAGTCGTGTCGATCAGGTCATCCCCGATCAGCTCGAACTCCTGCACGATCATTCGTTCGGCGCGCGCCACAACGCTATTGCGCGAGATCAGACGCGACAACCAGTTTACACGCAATTCAACGGTAATGCCACGGGTCAGGGCGGTGGTGTCCGGCCGGAACCAACGTACAGCACTGGTGTTCATGCGATTGTCGACCGGCTCTTGCCATCCCGGCAATGCCCGCAAGGCGGCATTGCAATGCATGTCGATCGCGTAAAGCTCGCTGAGCATGCGCTGCCGAACAACTTGCGATGCCCCCTGTACCAGTTCACGCATACGTTCGCGCAATGGTGTAAAATTGAGCTCGGTCTCTCCACCTTTTGCCAGCAGAGGCGACTGGCCGTCCGGCCCGCGCACAACGATAGCCACCGATTCCGAGACAGTGTCATCCATGACCCCGCGCAGATTCGACAGGACATCATCCATGTCACGCGTGATCTCCTGCGTTTTTTCAGCAATCAGCTTGCGCAGGTCGCCAAGTGTCTTGTCGCTTTCATCGGCATTTCGAACATCCAAGCCGTCTTCATCTTGAAGCGCCCGCAAACGAACCTGAGAGCGCTCAAGCTCTCCGCGCGCGAAGCTGTCGAGATGTTGCCAGGCCATTCGCAACTGTTCGTTGATCGGTCCGTCCGTCAAAGCCTGGGTGACATGACGGCGCAGATCGGGCAGGCCGGACGCGATCATTGCGGCAAAGCGCAGAACCGCTTCGCGGCTGATCGGTCCGGGGCCTTGTTTGATCTCGGCCACACCCTTGAGGTATTGCTGCATCTGTTCCGGGTGGGCGCGCAGCCATGCCAGAACGTGGTCGTGGTTCACCCCTGTTTCATCACCGGTCAAAGCATAGTGCGCCCATTGCGCGCTGCCCATCAGGACATCGATGTTCGAGTTGCCGAGCGCCTTTTCCAACCCGTCCAATACGTCCAGACGAACCTTGGCAGCGTCTTCGGCGCCGCCGCCCAGTTCATCCACTCGGTTGATAAACACGACGATCTGCCCAAGTTCCAGCGCTTGCATCAACCGGAACAGTTTCAGATCCGCGCGCGACAATGCCTGATGCGCGGACAGAACCACCACAAAGAAATCGGATTCCTTCAGATACTGTCGTGAAATTTCTTCGCGGATCAGCAGAGGGTCATTCACGCCGGGCGTGTCAGTAACCGTCAGTGGAAACGGAAAATGGCCCAATTCAAAATAGACCTCGGCCTTGCGGGTGATGTCGCTGTAAAGCCCGCGATCACTGCCCGGATCCAAAGCCCCGTCCTCGGACGGATCATCCCCGGCACAGACATATCTGGCCAGGTCATCTGACGTCAGTTCGTCCAGATCGTGCTGTTGGCCCAGCAGCTGCTCATAGCTGTCACCCAGACGCCGACGCGCCCGGACCTTCATGGCCTCGACCTGTTCCTCGATCATCTCGCGCTTGTAACTGTCCTCGTCATCGGGAAACATGTTGCGCAGTTCTTCACCTTCGGCGATCAGCGATTGCCATTGGTAATTGTCGAAGAAATGGAATTCGGCACCTTGCGTCCTGCCGGACGGGTGCCCGAAATGCATATCGGTGATAACAGTTGTCCACGGGTTGACATCCGAAGGCAAATACTCTGCCTGACCGGTGAAGCCGTTGATCAGACGCGACTTGCCAGCCTTGATTTGCCCGACAAACGCAATTGACGGTTTCAGATTGCTAAGATCACCAATGATGCGGGAAATGAACTGGCGCGTTTCATCGTTGCTGATCCCGTTCATTTCTTCTGCTATGCGAATAAGTTCGCGGCGATGTGTTTCACTCATTACTCATTACCCTGGCTACAATAAAAAACAGATTGAAGTAGTCGAAAATTTGAATTCAACGGAGGCAATCATTTCTCTGCCTCCTGCAAAGAGGTCCACAGATTGACGACCGCCCCCAGTTTGCGGGCTTCGTGGATGGCGACCGCGATCTGACCACCGTCACTCAAAACGGCCAGACCGGCCCCTTTCCCGCCCGATGGCCGCATGACAATCAGTTGCGGGTCTTCACTCTCATGCTGAGAATCACCATCCCAGCCGGCAAGATCAGCCACAAAACGGGCCAGCGTTTCCTGGTCGGGATACATCGGCTCAGATGGCTTGCATACGCCTTCCAAAAGCGGTGCGGCTTCGTCCGACCTGTCCACGAACACACGCCCCGAGGCGAAGCGGCTCGACGCTTCAAAAAAACGTTGTGGAAGTGTTTCCGCTGCATCAGGAGTTGCCTCGGCGGGCGGAAAGTCATCAACAGGTTTCTCAGCGCTCGGGACGACGGATACAATCGGTTCGGACGGAAGCTCGATGGCGGCGCAGGCGTTCTCGATTTCGCTGAAGGTGATACCTACCTCATCCACTTCAAGCGCTGTGTCCGGCCTGCCCGACGTCAACTCAAGCGGGGCAGGCGAGGCCGAGATCTCCGACACCAATCCAGCCAGCTTCTCGATCAGTTCGGCGCGTGGTTCCGTTTCAAAGTCCGGAACCTCACCTGCCGGTACCTTGAAGACATCCGTGATCCGAGAGCTGTTCACCTCGATTGCCAGACAATCCCCGTTTGCGGCGGTGAATTCCAACCGGCGTGGCAATACTGTGCCGCGGATTGCCCGCAATACCGCAGACCGGCGCGCGGCCGCGGTTTCCCCTGCGATCCTTACGGTCGGAGACAGCCGTGCGACCGAGGTCCGCCTGATGTCTTCAAGCAGGTCGAGAATGTCCGTGTCCATCATGCCGTGACCCCCTCTGGTCCCGTTCAAACCGCAGCCGCGACCGGCCCCAGACTGAGATGTGATTTGGTAAGCGCCAGTCCGACATTCGCACTGTTGCGACAGATGTAGCAGACCACATGATCAGGATATTCCTTGGTCCGCAAAAAGATGTTCAGCCTATCCTTGGAAAAAACGGCGACTTCCCCGAAACCAGCGTTTTCTTCGTCCGCACTGCCAGCCTGACGCAAGAGCGCTTCAAAGGCTGCAACCCCTTGCCCCTGAAACAGATTCGCCACAGCCACCGCCAAAACATCCAACGAATCCGCGCAGTCAGGATCAGAAACAGAACTGCCCAAAAGCATCCCTGTCTCCATGTCGATATACCCGGCTGCAATACAGTCGGGTATCGTTTCCATGGCGGAGTTCAGTGCGGTTTGAATAGACATCTAAGCCATTGTTTTCATTTATTAGTTTCTCGCTACTTCGATTCGGGCGCCCTTACAATACATGCCATTCAGCGCCGCTGTTTTCTTTGGCTTTCGGAATGGCTCGAAGTGCCTCTTTGGTCTGCTTTTCGTTGTGTTCTATGGCGATCTGATCGAACTCGGCCAGAAAAGCCTTGAATACGTTCTTCAGCCCTTCTGCATCCTGCGGCAGGTCTTCATTTCTCGAAACCTCCTGCCACATATCCGACGCGCTGAGGGGCGATCCAACCGCAACTTCGGGTAAGCCACCCAGCGAGGCAACGCTTCTTTCAACTGCATCAACCTGTTCGGTAGTGGCAGCTTCAATCAAACCGCTGGTTTCGGGTTCCGGCTCATAGTCATCCGCATTGTTGCCGGTTTGCGCGGCCATCAATGCCGTAATCGAGGATACGGAAACCTCTATGCCGCGATCTTCCGCCAAATCGGCCTGCTTGGATTCCTCGTCTTCCCCATCCGGCACGATCGAGGTCTCTTGCATCGAAGTGTTCAGCGAGGCGAGCACATCATCGGACTCGTCAACAGCCGCAAGAGGCGCGGGGCTGATTTCAGCATCCTCCAGGGCGCTCGGGGCATCATCCAATGAGTCTTCCAGATCGGCGTCAACGGACAGCTCGAATTCGTCTTCGTCATCCTCAAGGCCCGCGACATTCGTCAATTCCAGCGGATCGTTCGACGTGTCCTTGAACAAGGAACGCAGATCATCGCTTGTGTCGGGTTCAACGGGCAACGGTACCGGCTCTGACGTCATCTCTGCGCGCAGCCGTTCAGCCTCTTCCGCATCGATCCGAACCCGCTCGGCCTCATCCGAGCGCCGCTCGACCCGGGCAGGCCGTACCGGGAAGCTGGTAACAACTGTTTCGCCTTCAGCGTTCGACTGCCCGGCGGCCTCAAGCGGGTTTACCAACCTCAAGGGTGTGGCTTCGTCTTTGGCTGTCGGCTCGTTTGATGAACGGGCAGGGCGCAAAGGTTTGACTTTGGGTGCGTCGGCCTGGCTCTTGTCGATCTGGTACCGAGCCAGCTGGTCGGCGCGGTTGTCCATAATCTGTTCCGTGATCTCCAGGAAGCTGTCGATCATCTTGCCTCCGCCGCTGCGTGACCACATCTCGGCATCGCCTGTCTTGTCCCGGGCAGTGATCGCGTCGCGAGCCGAGAACAGAATGGACCGATTGAACAGGTGACCCGCCTCGCGGTTAACGCGGCGCAGTACTTTTTGGCGGTCTTTGAGGCTCAGGGCATCTGCCCGCGTCACCAGAAGCAAAGAATTGTGCTGCAACCGTTCGGGCAGGGAAACCCATGTCGCGCGTTCGGTTTCGCGCCAGGCTTGCGTCGCGTGGGTACACCACAAGACGCCGTTTGCCTGACCCACCGCACGTTGCCATACATCCGTCGAGATCTTGGGATCCGAAATGCCGGGCGTGTCGATCAGGTCCACTGCTTCCAGAATATCGGCCTCAAGATAGATACGGATGAACTGTGCGTCATTGACACCAACGGTTTCAAGCTGATCCAGCTCGATCAGTTCGATACTTCCATCATGACGTTTGATATAGGGCGCCTGATTGCCCCAGCTAAACCAAACCGGTGGCAACTGGGTTGCCGTCACCTGCGTCGGCAAGGTCTGCGTCCGCAGCAAAAAGTTCATCAACGTGGACTTCCCGGCGCTGAATTCGCCCATCAGGGCGAAAACCGGCTTGCGGCGGGACCACTGCTCGATGCGTTCCCATGCCTTCGGTGAAACAAAGCGTGTTTGTGTATCTTTTGCCATTTTTCTACTTATGCCGCTTCGTTGCTTAGATCTTTCAGTATGTCGCCCAGAATCTCGTCCTTGGATTTCTGAGGCTGCAAACCCGCCATCGCTGCCGCAGTCTGACCCGGATTCTTGTCGGCAGCAGACGAGATGCTCAGCAGGGTTTCCTTCTGCTCACGCAGGAAATCCGTAAGAATCGCACGGACGTTTTCCAGCACCGCTGCAATCTGGTTTTCCTCGATATCCTTGGTGATCGAATTTGCCTCGGACGCGATCAGCCGCGTGTAATCCGCCGCGTATGCCTCAAACCCCTTTCGGCGTTGCCACCAACGTCGCCACCAAGTGCTTTGCAAGTCCAGTGCAATCGTCCGGCCGATACCCAGAGGTGGCGGAACACGGGGAACAATGGGTGCTTCGATGCTGAATTCGCCCAGATGGTTGCCAAGTATTTTGTGATAAAGCGCCTCAACATCCGCAGCGGCGGTTGCATACAACGCCCCGGCGTCTTTTCGCATGGCGCGGGCAAAACTGAAATAGGCAGCCTTTTGCAACGTCCGCAAACCTGCGGGATCGTATTGCCACGTGCCTTGTTCGCCATTTTTTTCAAGATGCGCGATCAGAGAGTCCGTCGCGCGTTTGACGAAATTGTCCTCGGCTGACTTCAGACGCTCCAACACTTTGCCGCGCAACGCATTTGTCAACTCGGCTGCTTTCTTTTCGTATTCAGCTGACACCGTGTTTATCGCTTCTTCGGGCGACACACCGTCAAGATCCCGTGCAAGGCCTTCGCCTTCCGACAGATTCTTGGCAACCGCAGTCGCGCGGATCTGACTGGCAATGTTACGGGCCCGATGGCGGACGCGGTCCATCAGGCGCGCTCCGGCACCTTCCGCAATGCGCTCATTCATGGCCAGCAGCAGATCGGGCAGACCGGAAAGCGCCCAGATTTTGTCGAGCGAGGCCGCCTGATCACCGAAACCGGCCGCCAGGTAGAACGTATTCAAAGCCTGGCGCGACTCTTCTGTCAGAATATCCGGGTTCCCGGTCAACGCCGCTTCGGCCCACAACGCGCTGCCAAAAACGACGCTGGTATTGGTGTCGATATTGTTCTGTTTCAGCGTGTCCTGAATGCGGTCACGGATCTCTGGCACCTGGTTCACAGGATCGGAAAGTTCGTCGATCCGGTTGACGAACAGGATGATCTGCCGGTTCTCGAACTGCGCGATAATGCGCATCAGGGCCATGTCCATCGTCGTCAGGGCCTGACTTGCCGCCAACACCACAACGCAGACTTCAGATCCGCGCAGGCTGCGCAGCGTGATTTGTTCGCGCACCATGAACGTATCGTTCACACCGGGTGTGTCGCACAGTTTTAGCGCGATGGGGTATTGCGGAATGTCCATATACAGTTCGGCTGATTTGGTAACATCGGCAAACCGGCCCGTTTTTGGATCAATATCGGGATCATCTTCATCGCCCAGGCAGACATAGCGCTGAATCAGTTCCTCATCGAAATGATCATACTGATGACTTTGGCCCAGGATCAGGTCGAAATGCTTGCCAAGACGTTCCTCTGACTTGGCCTTCATTTCACCGATCTGACGGCGGATGTCTTCCATCTCGTCATCTGCGCCGGCGCGATTGGCCAATTCACCAAGACGACCGCCGCCGACCATCAGGTTGTCCCATTCTTCCTGCTCGAAAAACGTGAACTTGGCCCTTGTATCACCGGGCGGGCGCGTGTTGATGTTCAGGGTCGTAACCACCGACGTCCACGGGTTGACGTCTGACGGAAGCAGGCCAGGGCGCCCGGCAAGAATATTGACGATCGAGGATTTTCCGGCCTTGACCTGGCCCACCATCGTGACGCTGGCGGTAAAATTTTCCATCCGGGTCTTGAGGGTCGCCAGCCGTGCCGAGGAGCGCGCATCAGCCACCTCAGTCAGTTGATCAATCTGAGCCGTCAGTGAAGCCATGGTCGCCGTCATCGGTGCCAGTGCTTCGTTGCCTACAGACAAAAGGTGATCGTTGCGCGCCATACTTAACCTCCGGTTCCCGTTGCAGCAATTTGGGGTTCGTGTGCAACACGCCCCGCCGGAACGCTTGTCAGAGTGTCGATTCGCGCGATCAGGTCCAATGCATTGCCCAGTATTTCGGCTTCGGCCCGGGGTGAAATGGTCTCGTACGATTTGGAATCGGCCAGTACTTCGATCGAGCTGAAGCGGTCGCCGTTCTCGAGGCATGCAACGCGGCGCCCGGTCGGGAAACCTTCGGATTTTGCGGCGGGTAACGGCATGCGGGCGTTCGCAAGCAGATAATGTTCACCCGAATGCGTTCGAAGGGAAATGCCAAAGCCTGTGGTCGGATGGTCGCGATTCAGAGTCTTGAGCTCACCAAGGAAACTCTCACGAGCGAAGAAGACGGCTTCTTGCTCGGCGGCAGCGGAGGGATTCAAATCGGTCACAGCAGAAAGCCTTGTATTGGAGTTGAGCAAAAATACTCGTACCGGCGCCAAAGTGGCAAAAAGACTCATTAACTCCTGATAAACAACAAGTACCTTCAAGGCGGTGTTATTTTGGCGCGAATAAGATTTTTTAGCGGTTGAATTATGGCGGCAATGTGGTCGACCTCGCATAAGAATGCCTCAACCGACGCGAGTATTTCAAAGCGGCAGAACAGACAGTGAAACGTCTGGCAAGCTTGTATGCAGGCATAATCGGCACAGGCAAATGGGCAAAGCTGATGTCTTTTCAGGTCCACTCGAATGAATTGAGGGTTGAAAGCCTGTTGGCTTCATACTTTCAAATAAAAACAGATATTTACGTTGTGCGGCTTTTCTGAAAGCACCGAATCTGGCGGATGGAGCCATGTGCCCGGGCAGATCCAGCATCACAGTCTGCGACGGTTTTCCGGATCAGACTGCACCAACTCTGGTCCGTTGAACTCTGATTCTCCACCATTTTTGGCGGCACAAGTTTCGACCTGTAGTTCTGGCGTTTATTCAACGTTAGCGCGTTTTTGACCGGCTTAACTGTGCCGAGCGTCAACCTGTGACTCAAAAGCGGAAAAGCAACGTCATACAACTGCTTGCAATCCAGTTGCAGGGGGGGTCAGACGCCTCTGGTTTCGCGGCCGTTTTGTTGCTTGCGGTATCAATAAGGTCGAAAACAGGTTGCAGTTTTCGACCAGACAGCTTGGCAAGTCACAAACTTTAAACTCCTCGAATTTTCCCTCTCGCACTCCGATGCAAGCTTTGTTATTGACCGCTTCAATTCAGCGCTAATGCGCTTGGATGCGGGTGTGGCGAAATTGGTAGACGCACCAGATTTAGGTTCTGGCGCCGCAAGGCGTGGGGGTTCAAGTCCCTCCACCCGCACCAAATAAAATTACCATAATCATCATTATGCGTATTTTAGATGCAAAAAATAGCGGGATCGAATTATTGAGACTCGTCCCCCGTTGAATTCAACACCTTGAGATTTTTTCGCTTTTTGAATGCTTCGACGGTTCAAGCGCTTCAAGTCTACGTCAAACGGAATACCAGTGAGCCTTTTCGCAACCTGGAAACCGGCGTAGTGTATCTTACTGGAGCATAGTTGATCAGCAGAATGCCCTGCCCCAGCACTCTGGGCGCGGAAGAGATCGGATACGCCAGAAAATGTTGCTGGCAACTCTCCAACCGAAAAAGGAGCACTTATGTCTCGACTTTCAGAACGCAGAGATTTTGCCACCGAAGTCTGCCGGCAGGCCGGGGTAATGGCCAAAAAGCTCTTTGCAGATCGGGTCAATCTTGTCGTTGATCAAAAAGGCGCTCAGGACTGGGTTAGCGAGGCAGACAGGAACGTCGAGACTTTCATTCGTCAAAGGATCGCGGAGGCTTGGCCCAAAGATGGCGTTTACGGTGAAGAACATGGCGCGGCAACGGGAGAGAGTGGCTTTGACTGGGTTATTGATCCAATCGATGGAACCACGAATTTCGTGAACGGTATTCCAGCATGGACCATTGTTCTGGCTGGTGTCACCAACGGCCAAACGGAGATTGGTGTGATCCATGATCCGAACATGGAT
This sequence comes from Ruegeria sp. YS9, assembly GCF_024628725.1. Lineage (NCBI taxonomy): Bacteria > Pseudomonadati > Pseudomonadota > Alphaproteobacteria > Rhodobacterales > Roseobacteraceae > Ruegeria > Ruegeria sp. YS9. Next base: position 463,187 of record NZ_CP102410.1, on the reverse strand, counting down.
GAAACATTTGTCGCAACGCGCGGGGAAACAGCGACACTCAACGGATCACCGATACGCGTCGCATCAGGAGTGGCGTTGCGCGACGGAACTGTAGCCGTAGGGTATTCGAACCGGATTGAAAGCCGTCATGTTTTACCTGTGATCGAGGATCTGATCGAACACGGGGCGATGTTTCACAGAAACGCCAGCGGAGCGCTTTCGTTGGCTTACGTCGCGGCCGGGCGCCTTCTGGGTTACGTCGAGGAGCACATGAATGCTTGGGATTGCCTGGCTGGGCAATTGCTGGTCTCAGAAGCGGGTGGCGTTGTCGAGGATCAGAACGCGGATGCGATGATCCGAGACGGCGGGCGCGTGATCGCAGGCACGCCAGATGTATTCGAGACGTTGCGTGAGATCGCAGAGAACGCTTGGAACGCTTAGCGCCTATGCCAGGCGACCCAACATGAATCAGGTTTGAGAGTCGCCAGATCAGCCTGCCAGAAATGGCCTTGTGAGGGTTGGTCGTACGTGCGGTCTATCGAACAATCCGAGAGTGCGCACCAAAGCAATGTGCCCACTGCCCCATGGGTCACGATTGCAAGATCCCCGGCATCATGCGACTGGATTATCTCTGATACTGTTCGATGAATGCGTCTCTGCGCCTCGACAGCTGTTTCCCAACCACGATAGCTCCTATCCGGCTGAGCAAAGAAAGCATCGGCCGCGGCCTCGAAATCGTCCCGAGGCAAGTAACCGGTTGCGCTGCGGTCGTTCTCACCAAGACTCAAGTTGCAATTCACGGGTAGCGCTCGTGGTGCAGCAAGAATCTCAGCTGTTTCGCGGGCCTTCCGCTCGCCACTGGTCCATATCTGCGTCACGTTGGACAAGACTTCACCGGATGCAAATTCAGTAGCGCGTTTGTGGCCCACAGCGTTCAAGCCCCATTCGGTTATCGGGACGGCCGGATCGATTGCGACCTCGGGGTGCGAGATGATAATGAGTTTCGGCATTTAATCCGGCAAAAGAACGGGGCCTTTGTCAGCAAAGCCCATTTTGATCTCGGTGCCGGGATCAAGCGGCGCATCGACGTCATCGTGAACGGCAAAAACCTGACCGAATTCACCGGTCAGCGTGTATTCCATCCGAACGCCAACATAGGTCGCCTTGGCCACCGTGGCTGGGATGCCTTGGTCTGAGCCGATGACCAGACGAGAGGGTCGCACGGCAATGGTCGCGGGTCCTTCGGACAATCCGCGACGTGGTAGCGTGTGACGATAGCCTTCTATTTCTATCGTTGCCGCGTCGCCATTGATATCGACGATTTGGCATTCCAAAAGGTTTGCCTCGCCTATGAAATCCGCAACAAATCGGTCGTTTGGGGCATCATAAAGCTGGCGTGGTGTGCCCATTTGGGCGATTGCTGCGTTGCGCATGACAACAATCTCATCCGAGACCGCCAGTGCCTCCTCCTGATCGTGGGTCACGTAGACAACGGTCAAACCAAGATCTTGCTGGATAGCCCGAATATCCTCTCGCACCTGACGGCGAAGCTTGGCATCAAGATTGGACAGCGGCTCGTCGAACAGCAGAACCTGCGGCTCAAGAACCAGCGCGCGGGCGACTGCAACACGCTGTTGTTGACCCCCTGACAGTTCAGAGGGAAGACGGTTGTCGAACCCCTGAAGACCAACCAGTTCCAGCCCGTTCAGAGCGCGGCTGCGGGCTTCATCCTTTGCAAAGCCCGAGAAAGTGAGGCCGTACATCACGTTTTCCAGCACGCTCATGTGAGGGAAAAGCGCGTATGACTGGAACACCATGGATACGTCACGGTCGGTGGCAGGCAATTTGGTCACGTCCCGATCACCGATCAGGATCTTGCCCGAGCTCGCCATTTCCAACCCGGCAATCATGCGCAGAGTCGTTGTTTTCCCACAGCCTGACGGGCCAAGCAGTGTGACGAGTTTTCCTGCCTCGACGTGCAGGTCGATGTTGTCGACGGCGACGACATCCTTGCCGAACACTTTCGACACGTTCTCAAAGCGTACTGGGGCAGCCTTGGAACCGATTTTGGTGTCGGTCATGGCGATGTCTCCGTTCCGTGCTGCGTGCGCCGACCAATCTGGACCCGACCGACGAGAAGTTGCAAAAAGCCGACCGCCGCGAGCATCACGAAGATCAGCGTCGTCGAATAGGCGATCGCAAGGCCATAGTCGTTGTTCTCGACCCGACCGATGATGTAGCTGGTCGCCATGTCATATTCTGCACTGACCAGAAAGATGACGGCCGAGATCGCCGTCATGGCGCGCACAAAGCTGTAAACAAGCGCAGCAAGTATCGCAGGGCGCAACAGCGGCAGAATGATGTTTCGGAACGTCTGCCACGAGTTTGCACCAAGGGTCAGCGAGGATTCATCCAGGCTGTGGTCAAGCTGCGACATGCTCGCGATCCCCGCACGAACGCCAACCGGCATGTTGCGGAAGATGAAGCTGACAACGAGAATGACACCCGTACCCGTGATTTCAATTGGCGGAACGTTGAAGGCCAGGATGTAGCTGACGCCGATCACTGTCCCGGGGATGGCGAAGGACAGCATTGTTCCAAATTCGAAAGCGTTCTTGCCTGCAAAACTTTGTCTTGTCAGCAGGTAAGCGGTCACCAGACCAACGGCGGCAGTCAATGGGGCAGCAATGGCCGCGATGGTTATGGTGGTCCAGAAACTGTCCCAAGCGGCTCCGGTCCAGCGAATTCCCTCGTCTTCGAAGCGGACCGAGAATGCAGTGATGTAGTGTTTGATCGTCAGCGAGTTATCGACGCCCCACAGCTCGACAACACTGCCGTAAATGATCATCGCGTAGACAACAATCGTGAACAGCGCCCAGCCCAGAGCGATGAGCAGTACCGGAACAGAAAGGCCAGTGGGCATCAGTGGATGAACGCCGGCATCCCCTTTGCCGGTGACGGTTGTATAGCTTTTCTTCCCCAGCCAGACACGCTGCGCGTAAAAGGCGGAAAGAGTAAAGAACAGCAGCACCATGGCCAGAACCGCGGCCCTGCCCTGATCGTACTGAGCGCCGACGATGGCAAAGAATATCTCGGTCGAAAGCACGTCGAAATTCCCGCCCAATACAAGCGGATTTCCGAAATCGGCCATACTTTCGATGAAACCCAGAAGAAATGCGTTCGCAAGACCAGGCCGCATCAGGGGCAAGGAAACCGTTTTGAATGTCTGCCATCTGTTGGCGCGGAGCGTTTGCGCCGCTTCTTCCATCGACGGAGAGACACCTTCAACCACACCGATCAGAACAAGAAAGGCAATTGGCGTAAACGCGAGTGTCTGCGCGATCAGGATGCCCGGCATTCCATACAGCCAGCGTGTCGGCTGCGTGCCGAACAGTTCGGCAAAGAACCGGGTGACGGACCCGGACAGGCCAAAAAGCAGGATCAGCGCCAGGCCGATCACGAATGGCGGGGTGATTATTGGCAGAACGGTCAGAGCGCGCAACGCGCGCTTGTAGCGGAAACCCGAACGCGTCACGACCAACGCGAAACATAGGCCGAGGATCGTTGTGATGAAGCCAACGAGGATGGCAAGGAAAAGTGAGTTCCAGGCCGCACCGCATCGGGCACCATGAAAACACCCCAGGCCCCACAGTCGATCATCGAAAAACTTCGAGAAGAAAACCGCGATGGAATACGCGCCGTCTTCGGTGATGAAGGCAGCGAAAAGCATCTTGGCGATGGGGAAAAAGACAAACGCGGTAACGATTGTAATCACGCCGCCGATGGCGCTTACGGCAAAGACGTCACCGTTAATGGCACCCCTTGCCGCGATCCCCTGAGTCAGCAGGAACAGAAAGCTTGAGGCGCATATCATCGCGCCATAGCCCATGCCGAACTGACGGTCGCCCAGTTCGCCAAACATCGCCTCCAACCAATTGAAGTTGAAACCTCTGATGCCAATGCTGAACCCCTGAGCGATCAGCCAGCCAAAGCCAAGCGCCCCTGACAGGATCAGTATGCGGGCGTAAACTGGATCAGATTTGGTGCGCTTCAACACCAGAAGCGGCAGGGCCAGTGCGATCAGGAGCGGCGCGAGCCAAAGTTTTTCGCCCTGCCCGATCAAAAATGCAGCGGGCGCGTAATCCTCATCGAATGGGTAGCCGTCCAAAAGCCACTCGAACGACCAAAGGCCGCCGTCGACCATATACCAAGGCAACAGGCAGAATCCGACCCACCCGGCCGTGATCCAGAAGATCAGGACCGGATGGGTCGTTTTTGAAGCCCGGTCAGTCATTTACTGCGGCAGAGTCGAAACCTCTTCGTCCCATTTCTGCAACAGGCGCTTCCGTTCGTCTGAGGAACCATACTTTTTGAAGTCATAATCAATCAGCTTGATCTGGCTCATGTCTGGCGCGCTCTCCGAAGTTTTTGCGTTCTTGTTCGACGGTACCTGAAACGCGTTGACCTGAAGAGCAAGGTTCTGAGCTTCTGGAGACAGCGCCCAGTCATAGAACTTTTTCGCCTCTTCTTCGTTGCGCGCCCCTTTGATAATCGACATCGAGCCGATTTCGTATCCCGTGCCCTCGCATGGCGCGACGACCTTAATCGGGAATCCTGAAACGGCCTGCTTCACGGCGTCATGCATGAAGACGATACCAATGGTGTTCTCACCCCGACCGGCGGCCTTGATCGGCGCGGACCCGGACTTGGTATATTGGTTGATGTTCGAATGCAGACCTTTCATGAACTCAAAACCTTCATCCTCGCCGAAGATCTGCACCATCGACGCCAGCGTGGTATAGGCCGTACCCGATGAGTTCGGGTTCGCCATCTGAACGTGGCCCTTGTATTCGGGCTTCAGCAGGTCTTTCCAGCAGGCCGGTTCGGGCAGGTTGTTGGCAGCGATAAGATCGGAATTGTAGCCGTAGCCGAGTGCGCCCGAATAGATGCCGATCGTTCTGTTGCCCGCGCTTTCTGCCTGGGATATCGCCCAATCATGAAGCTGGTCGCGCATCGGCGAAATGTATTCCATCGTCAGGCCCTCTTCGGCGGCCTGCAAATGCGGATCACCCGTACCGCCCCACCAAACGTCCCCTTTCGGGTTCGAGCTTTCGGCGCGTATTTGTGCAAAAGTTTCACCTGACGACTTCCGCGTCATGTTGACGTCGATGCCCGTGGCATCTTCAAAGCTGCGCGCCATCAGTTGGCACCAATCTTCTTGCGCCGAACAGTAAAGTGTCAGTTTATCGGCCTGTGCCGCCGACAGTGACGCAGCCAGGGCGATCACCGATCCAACCGTGGTGGATATCAATTTCCTCATTTTTTCCTCCCTTTGAGCTTGATGCGTCCGGGTTTCCCGGTTCTTTCATGCCCTTCCTCATGCAGCCTTTCGAAGTTTCTTTATGACAATTTTGACTTCTGGATCGTCTGTCAGATTGTTCAGCAAATCTGACAGGTCTCTTTCTTGAACCAACCTTGCGGCCTTTGCCGGCGAAAACCAGTGACGTGTGCGTTCACTTTCTTCCTTCCAGTGTCGCTTCAGCTTTTCGACGACCAGGGGATAAAGAGTAACGCGGCAGCGAACGCTGCTTCGCCCCTCGTATCGTTTATCATAGTAAAAATGACCGATGGGCTGTTTCGAAATGGTGCCGACAGCGCCTGCTTCTTCTTGCGCTTCGATTTCGGCGGCATGCCATGGTTCTTTGCCGTCCATTAGCCATCCTTTCGGGATAACCCACCGGCCGGTATCCCGCGAAGTGACCATAAGAACGCGCAACTTGCCAGTCTTGTCCCAGCGCATCGGAAGCGCCGCAATCTGGTCTGCCGTTTCGCTGTCGCCCATGCTGCTCCTCAATGCCACACGACCAGAAACCAAAAGAAAGCTGCCTTATTGGCAAATTGGCCGGTTAACGCTTTGCCTTGGCTCGTATTCTGAATTTGGTCAGTCTGTGCACCTTTGCTTTGCGCTTGGAAATACTTGTGTTCGCTCGAATTCTCACAACCTTCCGTGGGTTATGCAACAAAAAATATTGCATTATGACCGAAAGCCCACAAAAGTAGGCTTCGAAGCCAAGTCGGGTCGTCGGATGTCCAAAACTAAAACGCGCGGCAGAATGTCTGAAAAGAACCAAAGCCGGGTAAAGAAGTCCGACCGGCGCCAACAGATATTGCTGGAACTGAAGCTGCGCCCGCACGTTCGCATCAATGAACTTGCACAGCGGTTCAACGTCTCCACCGAGACGGTACGCAGAGATTTCGATGCGCTGTCGAATGACGGTTTGATAGCGCGGGCACACGGGGGGGCGTCGGCCGCCGCGCAAGGGCACTATCCGGGTCTGGATGAACGAACAAACGCTCAGGTTGAGGAACGCGAACGGATAGGCGCCACAGCGGCGGAACTGATCCAGAGCGGTGAAACGGTCATGATCGATTCCGGCTCGACCACAATCGAAATGGCACGTGAACTGGCTTATATTGATACCCCTTGCACGGTAATCACCAATTCCATTCCCGTAGCTATGACCCTTGGCCATGGGGCTGCACAAGTGCTGTTATGCCCAGGGGAATTTTTGGCTACCGAGTCCGCAACGATCGGAACCGAGACGCTGGAGTTTCTGTCCCGTTTCAACGTCGACAGGTGCATGATCGGTTCCTCGGGGTTTTCGACGGATGGCCCTTCAGAAACAGTGCGGGGCTTTGCGGCAGTAAAGAGGGTGATGCTGACGCGAGCCGAGAAACGGCACCTTCTTGTTGATTCCGGGAAATTTGGCCGGAAAGGCCTGTCTCAGGTAGGAGACCTTAGTGACCTGGATTCGATAATCACCGACAAAAAACCAACAGGAGAATTGCGTAACGCTATTGAGGGCGCCGGGGTCGACGTTCTCGTTGCCGGGTAGATGTGAAATGACTGATTAACGGCGGACAAAAAGCACCGCACATGACTGGGAGGAAAACATGAAGATTGATATCAAACTATTGCTTGGGGCATCTGCAATCGCGCTCATGTCGATAAGTGGAACGGCGTCGGCGCAGGATTGTCCACGCGGTGACTTGGACGAGCGTTTTTGTGATGCCGACGGTGATTTGATCGCGGATATCCCCACGGACCCTTCCGAGCAGATAGATCCGGACACTTTGATTTTTGCCTATACGCCGGTTGAAGACCCCGCCGTATACAAAACTGCTTGGTCAGACTTTCTTGACCATTTGAAAGCGGAAACTGGCAAGGATGTCGTCTTTTTTCCAGTCCAGAACAACGCGGCCCAGATCGAGGCGATGCGTTCGGGCCGTTTGCATATTGCAGGCTTCAACACCGGTTCCAACCCACTTGCGGTAAACTGCGCCGGGTTCCGTCCGTTCACGATCATGGCTTCGAAGGACGGAAATTTTGGTTACGAGATGGAGATCATCACCTATCCGGGTTCGGGCATCGAAAAGGTCGAAGACATCAAGGGAAAGCAACTGGCTTTCACATCGCCTACATCCAACTCGGGATTCAAAGCGCCCTCGGCGATCCTGAAAAGCGATTTTGATCTTCTGCCCGAACGCGATTTCGAACCTGTCTACTCGGGCAAGCACGACAACTCGATTCTGGGTGTCGCCAACAAGGATTACCTGGCGGCCTCAATTGCGAATTCCGTCAAGTCCCGGATGATCTCGCGCGATGTGATCAAGGAAGATGATGTCATTACGATCTACAAGTCGCAGACCTTCCCGACCACAGGGTTTGGCACCGTCTACAACCTGACGCCCGAGTTGCAGGAAAAGATCCGCAATGCGTTTTTCAGTTTCGACTGGGAAGGCACGACTCTGGAGGCGGAGTTCTCGAAGTCGAACGAAGGCCAATTCCTCGAGATGACCTATCAGGAATTCTGGGACGTCATTCGTAAAATTGACGCAGCAAATGGCGTCTCTTACGCCTGCCAGTAACTTCCGGCTCATCCGGCGGGCCTGAAAGGGCCCGCTCTTCACCCTAATCTGGGGCATTTCATGCTGCGTCTTCAAAAGCTGACGAAAACATACAAGACCGGAGATCAGGCGCTGAAGGCGATTGATCTTGAGGTTCCAAAAGGTCAGGTTCTTGCGTTGATCGGGCCCTCGGGCGCGGGCAAATCGACCATGATCCGCTGTGTCAACCGGTTGGTTGAACCGACCAGCGGCGGTGTCCTTCTGGATGACGTAGACGTGACCAAACTCGGCTCGGGTGCGCTGCGGAAAGTGCGCCGCCAAATGGGCATGATCTTTCAGGAATATGCTTTGGTCGAACGCCTTACAGTGATGGAAAACGTATTGTCCGGCAGGCTGGGTTATGTAGGGTTCTGGCGCAGTTTTCTGCGGCGGTATCCGCAGTCGGATGTGGACGAAGCCTTCCGCTTGCTCGATCGGGTGGGGCTGTTGCACATGGCGGATAAACGGGCGGATGAACTGTCGGGTGGTCAACGCCAGAGGGTGGGCATCTGCCGCGCCTTGATACAGAACCCGAAACTGTTGCTGGTCGATGAGCCAACTGCGTCGCTGGACCCAAAGACCAGCCGTCAAATCATGCGGCTGATCACCGAGTTATGTCAGGAACGCGGATTGGCGGCCATCATCAATATCCATGATGTGGCGCTCGCTCAGATGTTTGTTCCCCGCGTCGTGGGACTCCGCTTTGGCGAAATTGTGTATGATGGACTTCCCACCGGCCTTACCCCTGAGAAGCTGACCGAGATCTATGGGGAAGAGGACTGGGAAGCAACCATCGAAAAAGTGGACGAAGATGAAGATATCGAGGCCGCAGAATGAGCCATCGAGAACTGGACGACATGCTGGGAAAAGGCTGGCGTAAGCCTGCCTTTGTCAAGAACCCAGTGCTCCGCTGGGCATTGCTTCTTGGTTTTTTCGCCTACCTGATCGCAGCCTTTATGACCATCGAAGTCGATTGGGGCCGTGTCTATGAAGGGCTGGATCGGGGTTGGGCGTTTGTGCTTGCATTCACCAGCCCGGACTTCATTTCACGGTGGTCAGATATTTGGAGCGGCCTTCTGGAAAGTATCGTCATGACCGTGGCCGCGTCGGTCGTGGGTATCCTGATATCGATCCCGATTGGGCTGGGGGCTGCACGCAATATCGCGCCATTGCCAATCTACATGATTTGCCGAGGCATTGTTGCGATAAGCCGGGCATTGCAAGAGATTATCGTTGCCATATTGCTTGTGGCGATCTTCGGCTTTGGCCCGTTGGCCGGATTTCTGACGCTTTCCTTCGCCACCATAGGGTTTCTTTCGAAACTTCTGGCCGAAGATATCGAAGCCATGGACAAGGTTCAGGCCGAGGCGATCAAGGCCTCTGGAGCGCGTTGGCCACAATGGATCAACTATGGAGTTCAGCCGCAAGTGATGCCGCGACTTGTGGGCCTTTCCATGTATCGGATCGACATCAACTTCCGGGAAAGCGCGATCCTCGGGCTCGTGGGGGCTGGCGGAATTGGTGCGACTTTGAACACCGCATTCGACCGCTATGAATACGACACCGCGGCGGCCATTCTCATTCTTATCATCGGCATCGTGATGGCTCTGGAATACCTTTCGGGGATTATTCGAGCGAGGGTTCAGTAATGCCGATACTTGAACGCGACGATGCGCAAATCTGGCGTCGCCGGACAACAGGTCAGAGCTTGGTTCGTTGGTTCGGCTGGCTGTTGGGCGTGGCGATCTTTGTTTACTGCTGGCAGCTGATTTCGGAATCGACCACTTGGTTTTTCGTCTGGGACGCGCCCCGTATCGCCAATGATATATGGACCCGGGCAACGCCTCCTAAATGGGAGTACATCACCCAGCTGGGTCGCCCGATTTGGGACACGCTAAATATCGCCACCCTGGGTACAATCATCGCCCTGTGCATGGCAGTCCCCGTCGCCTTTTTGGCGGCCCGCAACACCACGCCGTCCGCTCTGTTCATCCGGCCGATTGCGCTATTGGTCATTGTCTCGACCCGCTCCATCAACTCGTTGATCTGGGCGCTTCTTCTGATCGCGATTATTGGTCCCGGAGTGTTCGCCGGTGTCATAGCAATCGCCATTCGTTCAATCGGGTTTTGCGCAAAGCTTCTTTACGAAGCGATTGAGGAAATTGATCACACGCAGGTCGAAGCAATCGCGGCGACCGGTGCTTCACGCTGGCAGGTCATGGCCTATGGGATCGTACCGCAAATCCTGCCTGCGTTTGCAGGCATTGCCGTTTTCCGTTGGGATATCAACATCCGCGAATCCACGGTGCTTGGGCTGGTTGGAGCTGGAGGCATCGGGTTGCAACTTTCAGCTTCTCTCAACGTTCTGGCATGGCCGCAAGTCAGCCTGATCCTGATTGTAATTCTGGTCGCCGTTATGATCAGCGAATGGGTTTCGGCGAAAGTACGAGGGGCCATCATTTGACCGGTTTCTCTGTGCAAGATGCTTTTGACGCCTACGAGGCTGTACGACATCGCCTGCCGCAAACCAGATCTACTGAATTGAGCTATCGCCAGGCGGACACGCTGGAGGACATAGCTCATGAGTTTGACGTGTTCCTCCTCGATGCTTTCGGGGTTCTCAATATTGGTGATACGGCAATCCCGGGCACGCCGGATCGGGTCAGGTCGCTGAAAGGCGCCGGCAAACGTGTTCTGGTTGTGTCGAATGCCGCTGGGTTTCCCCACGCAACTCTACTGGAGAAGTACACGAGGCTTGGTTACGATTTCGCCCCACAAGACGTGATCACCAGCCGGGTCACATTGTTGTCTGAACTGAACGGCCAAAGTGAGTTGCATTGGGGATTGATGGCGACCCCCAGTGCCGGCCTTCGCGATCTGGAGGGGCTGAAACTATCCTATCTGGAGGACGATCCGAAGCCCTACGAAACCGTCGACGGTTTTTTGATGATCGGGTCGGCGGTTTGGACTGAATCGCGGCAAGCCATGTTGGAGGCCGCTTTGCTGGAGCGCCCCCGCCCGGTATTGGTCGGCAACCCTGACATTGTCGCTCCGCGCGAGTATGGTTTTTCCAAGGAACCCGGTCTTTACGCGCATCGGCTGGCAGACCGGACAGGCGTCGCCCCTCAGTTTTTTGGAAAGCCTTTTGCCAATATCTATGATATTGCTTTCCAACGTCTCGGGCACATCGACAAGCCCCGGGTTCTGATGGTTGGCGACAGCCTTCACACCGACATACTGGGCGCACGAGAAGCCGGCATAGCTTCCGCTCTCATCTCGGGATACGGTTTCTTCGCAGGGCATGATGTTGAAGCAGCGATCATGAAGGCAGGGATAGCGCCGAACTTTGTCTTGAACCGGCCTTGATGTCAGTGTCGTCAGAAAGCAAATCCTCTTACGCTTTGTGCGACATTGCTCAGGGCGAGCTAGCACCACGGTCAACCATTCAGGCAACCGGCCGCACTTATGCGGCTGGCCGTTCGATCTTGCTGAAGTCTGCGCAGAATCTCCGATTGGCGCCGTTCTGCCAGATGTGGGACATTCAGTCGGTCTCGCCAAAGCCTTTCGGCACCGGCAGATCAGGCAGAGTTGCCGCACGTTTTTGCAAGGCCCGCCCGATAACCACGCGGCTGATTTCCGTCGTCCCGTCCACGATCCGCAGCATTTGCGCAAGGCGGGACAAACGATCCAGACCGTAGGGCTGCAACAGCCCCGCACCACCCAACACTTGCGTACAGGTGTTCGCAGCCTTCACGGCGGCATCGGGCACGAACCTTTTCGCATGGGCAGCCATCAATGGACCTTCGGGCGTGCCAAGGGATTCTGCCGCCTTTCGGTAGAGAAGCTTTGAGGCTTCAAGGTCTGTTGCAACCTCGCCCAGCATCCACTGGATCCCGTCCAGATCGAGGTTCTTGCCACCAAACATCTTGCGGTTCTTGGAATAGGACAACGCCGTATCCAGCGCAGCTTGCATCAATCCACAGCATCCTGACGCAATCGAAACGCGGGCAATATCGATCGCCATGAGCGAGCCTTGCAGGCCCTGGCCAATGGGCAGGATGATGTTGTCTTCGCTCACCACCACTTTGTCCATGTACATCTCGGCCAAGGGCAGGAAGTTGTAGGACGGGGTATCATAAAGCGGCCCAAAGCTGAGGCCCGGTGCGTCGGCGGGAATGGCGATCATCGCCATATCCTTGTGGCCGGGTGCGTCACTGGTCTTAACCACGGTGAAATAGATATCAGCTTCGGTCGCCAGGCTGACCCATGCTTTCGCGCCGCTGATCGTCCATGTGCCGTCACCATTGATCACGGCGCGCGAATACATGTTTGTTGCGTCCGACCCCGATTGCGGTTCGGTCAGGGCAAAGTTCGCCAGTTTGCGGCCCGAGGTCAGATCTCGCGCCCATTTTTCCTTGAAGGCATCCGTGCCATAGCCGCAGCCCGCGAAGGTACAGATGTTGTGCATCGACAGGGCAAAGGCATAAGCGCCATCTCCGAGCCCCAGCTGTTCGTAGACCTGAATGCCCTCGGACAGCGGCAAGGCCTGGCCGCCAAACTCTTCGGGGGCGTAGAGCCCCGTCAGGCCAGCGGCCCCGGCCTTGTCAGACGCATCACGGGGCCATGTCTTTGCGGCGTTCCAGGCGTCCACATTGGGCAGGATGACTTGCTCGGCGTGGTCGCGTGCGGCTTGGAGTATGGTGGCGAGTTTGTCTGACATTGGTCGGTCCTTTTGTGAGCGGCTCTTTTCACATGACGCCACACTTCAGCACCTGCTGAGCAGGCAGCGGGTCAAGCTTCTAGAGGAGAGCCAGGTGAGAACGCCATGTATTGCGCAATATTTAGCAGGAGAAACTTCTTTGCTCTATCTCGCGTGGTGACAGGGTATTGTCCAAAAGTGACAAAAAGCGCGTCTCAGATATTCGTCCTGCGATACGAGCTGGGGGTGCTGCCGGTCCAGCGTTGAAAGGCCCGGTGAAAGTTTGCAGCCGAGGAGAATCCGACATCATGGGCGATGGCCTCAACGCTTTTGCGCCCCGCCTGAAGATCACGGATTGCGATGTCACGCCGCAGGGCATCCTTGATGGCCTGAAACGATGTTCCATCCGCATGCAGCCTGCGGATCAGGGTGCGCGGGGTCATGTGCATCGCGGACGCTGTCTGGGTCAGGGTTGCTGCGCCCCAGCCCGTTTGACCCAGATATGTGCGCACCCGCAGCGATTGGGTGTGCTCTCGCGAACTGGTGAAGATCCAGTCTCGGGGCGCGTTTTGCAAAAACCGGTCAAGATCAGATGTGCTGCGCGCCTGCACTGGACCCAGTGCATTCGGATCGAACGAAATCGCGGTGGCGCCTTGGCCAAACCGTAGCGGCGCCGGAAAGATGACCGCGTAATCCTGATCAAAGTCGGGGCGGTCAAACACGAAATCGACGCCCCTGACCGGAACTTCATGCCCCGCCAGCCAAGACATGAGCCCGTGGGCAAGTTTGAGTATCAGCATATGCCCGAACCGCTGAACTTGAGCCGCGCCCCGTGGCTTCAGGGTAAGCACCAACATGTTATCGGCGTCATCCAGATCAAACTGGTAGTCATCCAGCAACAAGTTCCAGAAGGTCGAAAAGCGATAAAGTGCTGATGAAAGTGACGTGGCTTCCCGGACTGTCGTCAAAAGATGTTGCAGGGCCCTCGGCCGGATTGGGCGGCTCCAAAGCCCCATCATCTCATCACCGGTCTCAACTGCGGCAAGTTGATAGAGACATACGATCTGATCCAGCGTGACGCGACCATGAGGGTGACGCGTATCCGCGACCAAACCCGACCGGCCGAGAAGCGATGCCATCTGAGCCTCGGGGCATAGCGTACGCAATGCCGTCAGCCAGTCATCGATAAACTGGCTGGAAACCGTGGAAAGGATCGTTGGTGCGACATTGGTCATGACGTGCAAGGAGGTATCACCAATTCCGGTCGAGATGAAACACGGCGCGTGCAGATGGTGGATTGTCGATGTCTTCATCAAACAACGCTCTGCTTGAACTCAATTCAGAGGGCTAGCGCCCCTGTTCGCCGCACCGGTCATCGAATATCGCTGTGCGGTGGCGGGCGGAGCTTTTGTTTGCATCGGCAAACAATCTCGCGGATGAACCGGGCGCTCTTTGGCTCGGGCCGCCATTGCCCCAAATCCCGGGCTATAGATGGCCAAAATTTAATCAGTCGCGCTTTGATAATGAGCAGCTGAGAGGCTGTCAAAGGCGCCGATTCCAAAACATCGCAAAAATAAATGGCAATTTTTTTGAATACTTTTACCATGTGGTCAAATTAGGGGGCAGATGAATGTTTGACATCATCATCAGAAAGGCCAGCTTGCCGGATGGCCGCGAACCGGTGGATATTGCGATCAAGGGCGACAGTGTTGCGGAAATTGCCGCTGACATCTTGGGTGAGGCGCGCGAAGAAATCGATGCAAAGGGCCGCCTGGTTTCACCTCCGTTCGTCGACCCGCACTTCCATATGGACGCCACCCTGAGCCTGGGGACACCACGTATGAATGTCTCGGGCACGCTTTTGGAGGGCATCGCGCTTTGGGGAGAACTGAAGCCCCTGCTGACGCCCGAAGCGGTGATTGAGCGGGCCATGCGATATTGCGATCTGGCCGTGTCGCAGGGGTTGCTGGCCATCCGTTCGCATGTGGATGTTTCGTCAACTCCGTTGGTGGGTGTCGAAGCTTTGCTGGAAGTGCGCAAGCTGGTTGCCCCGTATATTGATTTGCAATTGGTGGCATTCCCGCAAGATGGACTGTATCGCGCAGAAAATGCAGAGAAAAACCTGATCCGGGCGCTCGATATGGGGGTCGACGTGGTGGGCGGTATCCCGCATTTTGAACGCACGATGTCGGAAGGCGCCCGATCGGTCACGAGGCTGGCCGAGATTGCCGCAGATCGTGGGCTGATGCTGGACCTGCACTGTGATGAAAGCGACGATCCGATGTCGCGCCATGTGGAAACCCTCGCCTATGAAACCACGCGCCTTGGGCTCGGGGGTCGTGTGACTGCAAGCCATGTCACCGCGATGCATTCATACGACAACTACTATGCCTCGAAGCTTGTTCCGCTGATCGCGGAAAGCGGCATGAACGTCGTACCGAACCCGCTTATCAATATCACGCTGCAAGGCCGCTCGGACACTTATCCGCGCCGCCGTGGCCTGACCCGTGTACCAGAATTGCGTGCAGCAGGTGTGAACGTTTCCTTCGGGCAGGATTGCACCATGGACCCATGGTATTCTCTTGGGTCCGCCGACATGCTGGAAGTGGCCCATATGGGCGTGCATGCGGTGCCGATGACATCCCGCGAAGCGATGGAATGGGCTTTCACATCCGTTACCCAGAACGGTGCCAGGACCATGGGTCTGCCTGACCCGACAATTCGCAAAGGTGGCCCGGCCAACATGGTTGTGCTGCAAGCGCGTGACCCGATTGAAGCTGTTCGCATGAAGGCCACACGTCTTGCCGTCATCAAAAACGGCAAGGTGCTGGCGCGTACCGAACCAAGACTGGCCGCGCTTTCTTTGCCCGGCCGCCCCTCGACCCTGGATCCAGCGGATTACGCGCCCAGGCCCAATACTCAGGAAGCTCAAAAACAAGAATAGTTGCCACCAACAGAAGAGGATACTCCGATGAAACTCACCACAACACGTCGTCAACTGATGGTCGGTGCTGCGGCCACGCTGGCCCTGCCGGCTTATGTCCGCCGCGCCAATGCACAATCTGCGATCCGCGTCGCTGGCGTGCATATGTCTCCGGTCGAAAACGCATGGAACAGCCGGATCCATGTGGCGATGCAGGAAGCCGCCGAGGCTGGTCTGATCGAATATGAGTTTTCCGAGGGTGTAGCTCCGACCGACTATCCCCGTGCGATGCGCGAATATGCCGAAGGCGGTGCGCAAATCATTTGGGGCGAGTCCTACGCGGTGGAACGCGAAGCACGCGAAGTGGCGGGTGACTACCCCGATACCGCGTTTCTGATGGGGTCTTCCGGCGGACCGGAGGGCGACAATTTCGGTGTTTTCGGCACCCGCAACCACGAGGCGGCCTATTTGGCCGGAATGCTTGCCGGCCGAATGTCGGAAAGCAATGTCTATGGTTCGGTCGGCGGTTATCCGATCCCCGAGGTGAACCTGCTGATCAACGCTTTCCGGATGGGCGTCAGTGAAGTGAACCCTGACGCTACCTTCCTCAACGGTTTCATCGGAGCATGGTTCGATCCCGCCCGCGCGCAGGAAGCCGCGATTGCCCAGATCGATGCGGGCGCGGACATCCTGTTTGGTGAACGGATCGGTACGGCGGATGCGGCTCAGGCGCGTGGTGTGAAAGCCATCGGTTCACTTATCGATTATACACCGCGCTATCCCGGTACGGTCTTTGCAAACGCGATATGGAACTATGGGCCAACCATCGAAGCCATCGTGGCGGATGTTCAGGCCGGCAAACCCACCGGGCGCAACTATACTGAATATTCCTTCATGGCCCATGGCGGCAATGAGCTGATCTATGTCGCTGACGAAGTGCCTGCCGACGCCATCCCTGCGATGGAGGCCAAACAGGCCGCGATCCAATCCGGCGAATGGGACGTTCCGATCGACGAAAGCGAGCCCTCCTGATCCCGGGGGTTTTGACGTGACCGATGCCACGGCTCTTGCAGCTGCCGTTTCGGCAGGGCAGATCACTGCCGCCGACGCGATGGAAGCAAGCCTTTCCGCCTGCCACGCGCAGGCGGATCTGGGCGCCGTGGTGTTTCTGGACGAAGACATGGCCCGCGCCGGCGCGAGGGCAGCAGATGCAGCGCCATCGGACCAGCGCGGGCCCTTTCACGGGGTTCCGTTCCTGGTCAAAGACCTCGGCGGTTCCGCTAAAGGGCTGCTCGCTGCTGCCGGGTCTGCGGCAATCCGCGCGCAAGGGCGAAAATCCGAAACTGACAGCTGCCTGCTGCATGAATGGCGACAGACCGGCCTGATCCCTTTTGGCGTGTCGGCAACACCGCCATTCGGCCTTTCCCTGACATGTGAACCAGATGGCATGGTTGCGGCCCGCAATCCGTGGAATCCCGCGTTGACGCCCGGTGGCTCATCTGGCGGCGCTGCGGCTGCGGTTGCAGGCGGCATCGTCGCCATTGCTCATGCCACGGACGCGGCCGGATCTATAAGAGTACCTGCCGCGTGCTGCGGCTTGACCGGGCTCAAGCCGTCACGTGGTGCGGTGCCCGGAGGCCCTGATTTTACCAATCACCTGATGGGGATAGCGTCAGAACTGGTTCTGGCACGGTCCGTTCGCGATGTGGAAACCGCCTTTCAAGCCGTAGCCCAGCCCATGGCCCCGGTATATCCGGCGGACCTCCCCCGCATCGCATTGGCATTGCCCGAGCGTTGCGGATCTGACCAGTGCGAAGCCGCCAAAGATGCGGCTGACGCTCTGCGCGATGCAGGTTGCGAAGTGCATGACATTTGCGCCCCGGACGAGATGGGGGCCGAGGCTCATGCAATTGCCCGCACGATACTGGCTGTTTCGCTGGCCGAGTGGCTCATTGCACTCGGGATCCGCGATGACCAGGTTCCACCGCTTGCCGCCGCCTTGGCCGCCGAAGGCCGTGCCACATCTGCCACCGCGCTTTTTGCGGCCTCACGGCAGCTTGCGCGTCTGACATATCGTGCTCGCAAGACTTTAAGTTCTGCCGATGCCGTGCTGATGCCGGTCCTATCGTCTGCGCCGCCCGTTATTGGCACTTTGGATCTGTCTGGTGCCTCCGCAGATGAACACATGGCGCGGCTGGAGGCCTTTGCCCCGAACGCGGCACTTGCCAATGTCGCAGGCTTGCCGGCTTTGGCATTGCCGTTTGGCATGGCAAATGGCCTGCCAATCGGTGTGCAACTGATGGGACCACCCGGTTCGGATGTTGCGCTGCTGAAACTTGGCGCTCTGATCGAGGCGCGTGCGCCCGAACTAACCTTTCCGTCTCCAATCGCAGGCCTGCCTACATGAACAAGGTTCTGGAACTTCACAGCATTACAAAGCGTTTTGGAACGCTTACCGCCAATGATGATGTGACCCTGACACTGGCCGAGGGTGAAATCCTTGCATTGTTGGGTGAAAATGGCGCGGGAAAAACGACGCTGATGAACATCCTGTTCGGTCATTACGCAGCCGATGAAGGCACTGTCAGGGTGTTCGGCGAAGAGCTGCCACCTGGCCTGCCCCGCGCAGCGATCGAGGTGGGTGTGGGCATGGTACACCAGCACTTTACGCTTGCGGGCAACCTCACGGTTCTTGAAAACGTCATGCTTGGTTCAGAACCCCTGACACGCGCACGGTCCGCACGTGGCGAGGCGCGCGCAAAGTTGTTGCAGATCGCAGATCGGTTTGGTCTGCCCGTGAACCCCGACGACAGGATCAAGTCCCTATCCGTGGGTGAGCGTCAACGCGTCGAAATTCTGAAAGCGCTGTATCGAGACGCGCGCATACTGATCCTGGATGAACCCACGGCCGTTCTGGCCCGGCCCGAGGCAATGCGCCTGTTCGAGACGCTGCGCGACATGACGAAAGAGGGTCTGTCGCTTATCTTCATAAGTCACAAGCTGCATGAGGTCATGGCGGCCTCTGACCGTGTGGCCGTTCTTCGTGGTGGCAGGTTGGTTGCGGAACGCAGGACCTCTGAAACAACCCCCGGAGAGTTGGCGGAACTGATGGTTGGCCGCAAAGTGGAACGGCCTATTCGTCAAGACCACGAGATTGGCGCGCCGGTTCTGGTCGCAAACGATGTGCGCGTGGAAGAAGACGGTGAATTGCGGCTGGACGACGTGTCATTCACCGTCCACGCTGGCGAGATCCTTGGTATCGTTGGCGTATCAGGCAACGGTCAGGCCTCGCTTGGCGGGCTGTTGTCCGGATTGATCCACCCAAGCGCCGGGCAGTTGACGCTGCTGAATCAGGATATCGGCCATCTGGGCCCGCGTGGCATGATCCGGGCTGGCGCCGGCAGGGTACCGGAAGACCGCCATGCAGAAGGTGTCGTGGGTGAATTGAGCCTGTGGGAAAACGCAGTTCTTGAACGTCTGCGCACACCGGAGTTTTCGCGCCGAGGCTTTGTCCGACAACGCGCCGCCCGAGAATACACCGCAGGTCTTATCGAACGATTTGACATCCGAGGGGCCAGTCCCGACACGCGAACACGGCTGCTGTCTGGCGGCAACATGCAAAAGCTGATCCTGGGGCGAGTCCTGACCAACGGACCGCGTTTTGTACTCGCCAACCAGCCGACGCGGGGCCTTGATGAAGGGGCAATTGCCGCTGTTCATGCCGAGCTTTTGGCCGCGCGGGCCGAGGGTGCCGCGATTCTGCTTATTTCAGAGGAACTGGAAGAAGCCGTGGCCCTGTCCGATCGGATACAGGCCATCGTAAAGGGTCGATTGTCGAAACCGATATCCGCTGATGAGGCTGATCCGCAACGCCTTGGCCTGATGATGGCAGGAGTCTGGAAGGAAGATGATGATGCGGCTTGAACGACGCACATATGTACCGCTGTACCTTGTGGTCATTGCGCCGCTGGCCGCGATCATTACCGCCTTGTTATTGGCTGCGGGACTAATCGCAGCGGCGGGTGTGAACCCGCTGACTGCTTATGGTGAAATGCTGACCGGCGCCCTTGGTTCGCGCCTTTCGATCACCGAGATGCTGACCCGCGCCACGCCACTGATACTCACCGGGCTTGCCGCGGCCGTCGCTTTTCGTGCGCGGCTTTGGAACATCGGCGGCGAGGGGCAGTTTTTCGTTGGCGCGTTGATCACCGCGTGGATCGGGCATTCACTCGGGGTTCCCGGGTGGATCGGTATTCCGATTTTGATGCTGGCGGGCATGGCGGCGGGCGCGGCCCTGTTAGCAGGCCCCGCATTTTTGCGCCTGCGTTTCGGGGTGGATGAGGTGGTGACGACCCTGCTGCTCAACTTCATTGTGATCCTTTTCGTCGGCCTCATGATCGAAGGCCCGATGCGCGATCCGATGGCCTTTGGCTGGCCTTCCTCCGTGCCAGTGAGCGGAGAGTACCGCCTGCCGGATCTTATCCCCCGCACGCGCCTTCATATCGGGCTGCTTTTTGCCATCGCGGCAGCAGGTGTTGTTTGGCTGATCCTGGCCCGCACGGTTTTTGGCGCTGAAACACGCGCCGCAGGCTTGAACGCCAGTGCCGCTGCCTTTGCCGGAGTTTCTCTGCCCCGAACGATCATGGGTGTGGCTCTGCTTTCCGGTGCTTTGGCGGGTCTGGCAGGTTCCGTCGAAGTCATGGGTGTTACAGCCGGGGTCACCACGACCATGAGCCCCGGATTCGGCTATGCCGGCATCGTCGTCGCAATGCTTGCCGCATTGCATCCGGCCGGTGTGGTTGCCGCCGCCGTATTCGTTGCCACAGTTTTTGTCGGGGCCGACGCCATGAGCCGCGCAACCGGCGTTCCCAGCTTCATTGCCGATGTGATCGTGGCGCTCTGCCTGCTCACCATGATCGTGGCCCTTCTTTTCACAACTTACCGGGTGCGCCGATGAGTGATGCAATTGATCTGCTGCTGAATACCAGCCTCTGGGCGTCCGTGCTGCGCATTGCAACGCCGCTTATTTTCGGAGTCCTCGGCGCGTTGCTCTGTGAACGTTCGGGTGTTCTCAATCTGGGGATCGAGGGGATCATGACCATGGGCGCGATGAGCGGTTGGCTTGCCGTCTACTTGGGCGCACCTTTGCTGGTGGGCCTGATGATTGCCGCGCTTTGCGGCGCGGTGATGGGATTGCTGCACGCCATGCTGACGGTCCCGCTTGGTTTGTCGCAACATGTATCGGGGCTTGGCATTACGCTGTTTGCGTCCGCGCTGGCCTACTACCTTTACCGGTTGCTTGTTGAAGTGGGCGATCTGCCTCCGACGATAGAACCTTTCCAGCCACTCGATGTTCCGGGTGTTTCCGACATCCCCATTCTGGGTCCGATCCTGTTTTCCCAGGCCCTGCCGACCTATCTGGCGCTGTTTGCGGTGGCTGTGATGGCTTACGTCCTTGCCCGGACACCGTTGGGGCTGGCCATTCGCATGACCGGCGAAAACCCGCACGCGGTCGAGGCGCAGGGGCTGAACCCCATTCGCATTCGCATTGGTGCAGTGGTTGTCGGATCAGCGTTGATGGCAGTGGGTGGCGCGTTCCTGACGACAACGGCGTTCAACAGTTTTTTTCCGGGCATGGTTCAAGGACGCGGCTGGATCTGCATCGCGCTGGTTGTGTTCGCAAGCTGGCGGCCCGGTAAGGCGTTGATTGGCGCCGTGTTGTTTGCCTTTTTCGATGCATACCAATTGCGGCTGCAAACGGCGATTGAAGGCGTGCCATATCAACTCTTCCTGATGGCGCCCTATGTGCTTTCCATCGTCGCGCTCGTTCTCGTCGCCCGCAGGGCCGAGGTGCCTGCTGCGCTGATGGCACCCTATCGGCGCGGTGAACGCTAAGATCAGGGTTTACAACCAGTGGATGGGTTGTTGTTGCAAGCGCGAAAGGGGCAGGACATACATGAAACTTCGGGTCATGGCGGGTTGCGACATTTAAACCCGTGCCTGTCGTATTAGGCGGGATCTTGCGTCAGCACTTTGGGCAAGAAGCCCTTGATCGCAATGCAGTACGCCAATAACCGGCGGCAATGACGATAGGAAAAGGCGGCCTCTGACGATGAGAAGCCGCCTTTTGTCTTTCGACCTGTTATTGTTGCCTAGTTGGCTGCCGCCTGCAATCTCCGGCGGTCAGCGGCGGTTGCATTTCTCTCGACAACGGTTCGGTTGAACGGGTCCTTCAATTCGTAACGGCCAAACTCGATCTCTTCTTTCCAGCCATTGGCATAGTTTACTTCGATATTGTTGCCCTGACGTTCAACCTTCGTCGGGCGGCTTCCCGCAGAACCTCCTTGGCCGGACGCGCGCACGTTGTCGATGGAGATACCATCTGCCAATGACCGGAGCCTTGAGACATCGGCGCCTGTCGCCAGCCGTTCTTCCACAGTGCGGTTCTGAGCATTCTTTCTCTCATACCGACCGTTTTCGATTTCTTCTTTGGTTCCATCGGCATAACGCACTTCGATGCCGTTGGCGTTCGTCTCAACCTTGGTTACGCCGGCAGTGCGCGATGACCCGCCTCCTGACCGGGATTGATCCTTTTTGCCGCTGCCTCGGTTCGACCGCTTCGAGTCATCATCATCGTCGTCGTCATCATCGTCATCATCGTCGCGACCACCTTTGCCGGATCCGGAATTGTCGTCGCGATCATCGTCCCTGTCGTCGTCGCGGTCATCGTCCCTGTCGTCGTCGCGATCACCCCCGCGACCACTGTTGCCCGACCCCGAGTTGTCGTCCCGTTCGCCGCCACGATCATCCCCCCGATCGTCATCGCCGCCATCCCCATCTTTTCCGCTGCCGCTTTTGGCAAAGGCATAGGCTGGTTCAAGGTGCAAGCGCCCTTCCGCGTCAAACTTCGGCGCGTAAGGCGTTGCGGCAATCAACGAAGCCAGTGCTGCGGTGCTGAGAAGCTGGCCCAGTTTTCCTTGAAGTTTCATTCTTTCGCCTCCAGTTCTGTTCGACCCATCTCATGGTGTCGGTGACAGATTATCCGGGGCTTTGCGTCCCGACATCGGGCTCAGGTCTGATGAATTGCAGGCCGAACGTCCCATCCATGACCACGACTTGCGTCGTATTCGATTGCACCGAGTGGTTTAAGGAACCTGGCTGGGTTTTGCTCCGTTGCCCTTCAACTCGTCATCGGGTTCGAGATGAATGAAAAAGACAGAGCCCGGATAAAGACGTTCCAATGCGTGTTCGATTTCATTGCAGATGTCATGGGCCGCGCTGACCGACATTGCGCCGTCCACAACGAGGTGAAACTCGACGAAGATGACATTCGCGGATCTACGCCCCTTGAGGTCGTGATATTCCAGCGCTTCACCCAGATTGCTTTCAATGGTGCTGGAAACAACCTGCAAGTCATGGTCAGAAAGGCTTACATCCATCAGCCCGTCAACGGACGCACGAATGACTTTCCAACCTTCCCACAGGATGTTCAGCGCGACCAGTATCGCTAGGATCGGGTCAAGGATCAGCCAGCCGGTGACAAGTGCAAGTATGAGCCCCGCGATGACACCCGCTGACGTCATGACATCAGTAAGAATGTGCCGCGAGCTTGCCTCCAATGCAGGCGAACCCTCGCGCCTGCCGATTTTGAGTAACAAGTAGGCCCATGCGCCATTCACGCCCGTTGCAATGACATTGACGGCGATTCCAAGAAAAGGCGCATCCTCAAGATGCGGATTGGGAAGTGCCAGCACGGCCTCTCTGATGATCAAGAACGCCGCCAACACAATCAATACGCCCTCGACGACGGCGGAAAGATACTCGGCTTTCTTGTGACCAAAGGGGTGGTTTTCATCAGGGGGCTTGTTTGCGACCCGAACCGCAAAATAAGCCAGCAGGGCCGCCAAGACATTGACGGTGGATTCCATCGCGTCCGACAACAAAGCCACCGAACCTGTCAGCCACCAGGCCAGCAGCTTCAGGGCCAGTACCGCCAGGGATATCGGAATGGACCAAAGAGCGATTTTTTGTGTCATTTGGCCACGACTCTCAATCAATACTGAACAGAAACGCGGGCGTGTGCTGCGCTCCGTTGACCAGAACGTAAAACAGGAGTTTGGCGAAAAGGGAATAGGCCTTGCGGCTTCGTGCTGACTGCTGGCAAGGACATCTGGCATCGGCCGCATGGCGCCAAAGAGGGTTACTCTGACGGCGAGCCTGTCGGTGACGCGGGCACGGCCTTGAGATAGGCCGCAATCGCCAGACGGTCGTCATCCGTAAGGCGGGATGTGTTTTCAATGACTTCCACCATCTCACCACCCGCGCTGTCATAGTCCGGCGTGAAGCCGGATTTCAGATATTCGGCAATATCAGCCTCGGACCAATCCAGTTGGGCAGAAGTCAGCCCGGGGATGCGTCCCTTTCCGCTGGGGTTTGGTGTACCTGTCAGCCAGAGATCGCGTTTCAGGCCCCCTAGCGCGTTGCGCGGCGTGTGACATTCTGCGCAATGTCCCAACGCCTCTACCAAGTATCGGCCTTGAATTTGCTGGTCAGTCAGATCGCCTTGCACAACCCAGCCCGGTTTCAGATACAACAGCTTCCACCCGCCCAGCCCGCGTCGAAAATTGAAGGGAAAGCCAACCTCGTGCGCTGCGCTTTGGGTTGGAACCGCCGGCAGAGTGCCGAGGAAGGCATGCAGTGAAACAACGTCCTCGGCTGACATGTTGGCGTAGGACGTATAGGGAAATGCGGGGAAATAGTGCTGTCCTTCGGGCCCGGTCCCGTGAAGCAGAGCATTGGCCAGATCCGATGCGGACCACGATCCGATGCCGGTAACCGGATCACTGGATATGTTCGGGGCTATGAACGTGCCGAAATCCGACGCAAACCGACGGCCGCCAGCGAGCACCAGCTTTTCCTCACCCGTTGAGTTCGGTGCAGAATGGCAGGACGCGCATCCAGCCGCATAAAACACGGCCTCACCTCGACTGAGATCAGGGACAATTCCGTTCAGTTGTGTCTGGTCAACTGTTTTCGGACGGGTCAGCACCAAACCGACCAGCCCGACCAGTACAGCGATACCTGCGGCGAAAATGAACAAACGCCGCATGGCCCGCGCTCCATTAGTCTTTCGGCGCCCTGTAAGCTTTGTGACAGGCCGAGCACGATCCGCCCAGATCACCCATCGCCGCCTTCAGGGCATCGACATCCTGGCCTGCCGCCGCCTGCATCGCAACGGCTGCTTCAGCCATGGCCTGACCTTTTGCGCTTACATCCGGGAAGTTCTCCCAGATGGCTGGCAAGGCTCGGGTGGACGGGTCGGACGCATTGTCGGATCCGGCAGGCCACATCGCAGATTGATCGATCTGCGTCAGAACAACCAGGTTATTTGCGGCCCGGGTTGCTGCCTCGGCATCATATTCAACCTCTCCCTTGGCCATGCCGCCCAATGTGCCAAGATTGAAGGCATAGAGCTGCATGATTGAGGTCCGAGCCTTCACCGCAGGATTTTCGCTTTCATGGGCGATGGCTGATCCAATGATGGCTACCGACACCAAACCTGCCGCAATGGCCGAGATTTTCTTCATCATTGTGCGTCTCCCTGTTCAATGCGTCGAATACTAGCCTGAACATTTTTTCTTGTAATTGTTTGTTATTCATCGTTACTTGTTAATTTATGCACAACCAAAACTGGGATGATTTTCGGTACGCGCTGGCCGTAAGGAAACACGGATCGCTGAATGCGGCTGCCGGGGCGCTGGGTGTTACTCATGCAACGGTGCTGCGCAGAGTCGCCGCGCTTGAAGACCGTTTTGGATGCGTGATCTTTCAAAAACACCCGTCAGGGTACACCGCCCTGCCCGAGGCCAGTGCAATTCTTTCGGCGATGGAAAGCGTTGAAGAGGCGGTACTTTCCGTAGAGCGGGCAATTGTGGGTGCAAACCGGTCCCCTGCGGGTCAGGTCCGCATTGCGTCCACGGACAGCCTTTGTCAGCTTGTACTGCCCCAAATATTGACTGAGATATCGCGGCTTTACCCCGGCTTGGAACTGACTTTGTTAAGTGGCAACAGCCATCATGATCTGTCGAGGTTGACTGCGGACATCGCCGTGCGACCCTCGATCAAACTTGAAGAAGGGCTTGTCAGCGAACGAGCGGGAACATTGTCATTCGGCGTTTTTGACGATGGTTCCCCAAACCGAAAATGGATGAGGCTTGATGGGGCGTTGAGCCGCTCGCTTCCCGCCAAATGGTTGGCCGAACATGTCAGCGCCGATGAGATGACCAACGGGGCAGACAGCTTTTTGGTGCTTCAGCAGATGGCGGCATCCGGGGTGGGCAAAGCGTTTCTGCCCTCGTTTATTGGGAATGCGGATCCTCGGCTTCATCGGTCGTCAGAAATTGATCCCGGAATAGACGTTCCGCTGTGGGTGGCGACACTGGACGAGATAGCGCGCACTCCGAGATTTGCCATCGTACAAAGAGCTTTGGTCGAACGCCTGTCCATTGCTCTGCCCGGGTGACATATCAAAAAACTACGCCAGTAGGCTTGGCCCCTCCGAGAAACGCTCCGGGGCCGAGGCGCTGATCGTCTGGACGGAGTTCGGGCGAACTCCGTTTAGCTCCTGCAAGGCCACGCGTGCCTTCCGTCCGCCGTCTGCGCGATTGCGCGAACAAGGGTTATGACAGGGGCCAAGTTCTGAAACCGAACGCTTATGAGTTCAGACCAAGGTCGGTGGCGCGGACAGGGATTGTCGTTCATAGTTGGACGTGAAATGAGACCCGAGATTTCCGATCTGTCAGTTCGCAATTGGTCATTGTCGCGAGTTTTTCTTGCGGCCTGCATTGTCGTGATGGGAACGGCCACCGCGATAGTTGGCGTGTGGGTGTCAAATCGGATCGAGAATGCAGTTGTCCAAAACTCCGCCAACTCCGCGGCGCTATATATGGAGAGCATCGTATCCCCTCTCAGCCAGGAACTTGCATACGGGGATCGTCTTTCCGATCAAGCAAGGCGGGCACTGGACGAAATATTCATGACCCAGCCACTGCGTGACCGCATTGTGTCCTTCAAGTTTTGGAAGCAAGGCGGCGTGATCGCGCACGCGTCGGATCCGACCATCATTGGAAGCCGTTTCGATCCGACTGACGATCTGAGCCGAGCCTGGAGTGGAGAGATTTCGGGTTCGTTCGAAGATCTCGACCATGCCGAAAGCGCCGCAGAAGCAGCACTTGGGATCCCGCTGCTTGAAGTGTACAGCCCGATCCGAGAACTCTGGTCGGGCGATATCATTGCAGTTGCAGAGTTTTATGAAAAAGCGGAACAGCTGGAAGTTGATATGGCCAGAGCCCGGCGGACAAGCTGGCTGGTCGTCGGATCAGCGTTTACGGCAAGTACAATCGTTCTGTTTTCCATCGTGGCAATCGGTGACAACACCATTCGACGCCAGGGGCGCCTGTTGGAGCGGCGCCTGAAAGAGAGCGAGCAGATGGCAGAGCAGAACGTCAGGCTGCGGTCGCGCGTGGTCGAAGCGTCGGAACGATATGCCACGCAAACGGATCGCTTTCTGAAGAAACTTGGTTCAGAACTTCACGACGGCCCAGCTCAATACCTGTCCCTTGCGGCCCTCAGGTTGGAGGCGGCGTTCTCGGACAGGCCAGAAAAGCCTGCGGAAGCTGAGGAAATACAACAGTCTTTGCAGAAGTCCCTGGCCGAAATTCGTGCGTTGTCGCGGGGCTTGTCCGCTCCGGACATCGACAATCTGGCGCTGATTGATGTGGTGAAAAGAGCCATAGAAGATCACTCGGAACACAGCCCGCTGCGGCCAGAAGTTTCACTTCAGGGAAGCCAGACGATCGAGTTGTCCGTCTCCGACAAGTTGTGTGTTTTTCGGTTCCTTCAGGAAACGCTTTCCAATGCCGCCAGGTATGCTCCGAATTCTCGATGCACCGTCATTTGCAAGGCGCATGACGATCGGGTCGTCATTCATGTCGACGATGACGGGCCCGGATTTGACCCCTCGGACGGAAAAGTACTGCGCGACGATGGAGGCCAGGGGCTTCTGGGTTTGCGAGATCGGGTTGAGAGTATCGGTGGCAGGTTCGAAGTCTGGTCAAGCCCTGGCAAAGGCACCTCTGTCACAATGACATTATTTCCCAGAAAGATGAGTACGTCATGACAACATCTGTCGTAATAGCGGATGATCACCCGATTTTCAGGGACGGTTTGCACCGGACATTGGACGAAGCCGATGGTTTCGAAGTTCTCGCTGCCGGCTCGAGCGCGGATGAGGCAGTTTCACTTGTCGGCATTCATCAACCTGACATCGCCATCCTCGATCTTTCGATGCCCGGGGGCGGCATAAATGCGACGCGAAAAATCGCGGCTATGGCAAACCCGCCATTCATCGCGATATTGACGGTCTCGGAAAACAACAGTGACGTTGCGGATGCTTTGGAAGCCGGGGCAATCGGCTACATCGTCAAAGGTGTGACAGCCAGCGAATTGACCGCCTCACTGCGCAGCATCGCCGCGGGCGAAGGATTCGTGTCGCCCGGGCTGGCCTCGCGCGTGCTGCTTCAGATCAACAGAGAGGCGGAGAATTCCAAGGATAGTGATGTCCTGGATGATCTTACGCATCGCGAGGAAGAAATACTTCGACGTGTGGCGAAGGGGATGAGCAATCGGGAGATCGCAGATCAACTGGATCTTCAGGAAAAAACCGTGAAACACTACATGACGGCAATCCTGTCCAAGCTCCACGCCCGAAACCGGGTCGAGGCCGCTCTGATCGCGCACGATGCTTGGGGCAAGACGGACTAAGCCGTCAGTCAAACGTGATGGCATGCTCAATGCTGGCTCCATCGCTTCGAAAGGCGTGTGTACCCGGGACCTGAAATTTCAGTTTCGTGCTCGCAAATCCGTCCGGTGGCAAGCTGTGTTGCGCATGTTCGCAGGTTTCGCGCGGACTCACCTCACAGGGCATGCCCAGAGTGATCTGCCGGTCAGGCCGTGATCCGGCTCTGGCAGCGACCGGCTGGCGGGGTTCGGCGGATCTAATGCCTAGCTCTCAGGCCTGTGTTGGAATCCGTCCAAATAGGGATCTGATTTGAGACGCTTGGCCGCAAAATCGACAAATGCACGCACTTTTGCAGACACGGTACGGCCCTCTTGATGCACAAGATGGATGGGGATCTCGGGTGGTTCATACGAATTCAGAACGGTCCTGAGCCGCCCGTCCCCAAGGTAGGGTGCCACCTGATAGGACAAGAGCCGCCCGATGCCATGCCCTTGCAGGGCCAGCTCGATCACCGCATCATTGGTGTTCATGCTGATGCGCGGACTTACACGTTTTGTCACGACCGTCTCACTCTTTTGAAAATGCCATTGGGCCGAGGGGTGCAGGGCAGTTGAATTAATGATGGCGTGATTGGCCAGGTCGTCGGGTGTGTCAGGTTCGCCGCGCGTATCGAGATATGCCGGAGCGGCAAACACGACCTGCCTCACCGCACCGCATCTCACGGCCATCAGGCTTGAATCTGCAAGGTTTCCAATCCTGATGCCGACGTCGAGGCCCTCATCAATCAGATTGACCACACGGTCCACATAAAGAGTGCGCGCGGAGAGCTTTGGATGCAGTTCCAGAAATTCTCCCAGAATCGGATTGACGAACATTCGGCCGAACAACACCGATGCGGTCACACTGAGTTCCCCGGTCGGTTCGGCATAGGATCCGATGGCGGCACGCTCTGCCTCCTCGAGATCCATCAGAATGCGTCTGGCATCTTCAAGGAATCTTCGCCCGCTGTCTGTCAGCATGACTGATCGCGTGGTGCGCACAAAAAGGCGAAGCCCCAGGCTGTCCTCCAGCATGGAGACCAGTCGGGTTACCGTTGGTGGCGACATATTGAGGTGGCGCGCTGCGGCAGCGAAGCCTTTCAACTCGGCCACCTTCACAAAAACGCTCAGAGCGTGAAATCTATCCAAACGACTATTCCATATTTCGGAATAATATATTGCCAAATAGGGATATTCTGCAACACCAAAGCTTTGACTAGCTTCACCTCAACCCCAGGGCTCTGCCCGGCTGAGATGGAGAATTCAATGTCACGTCCTTTTGCAGAAATCAGTTTTACGCCTTCCGTACGTGCAACACAGGCCAGGAACGGATCGGCTGAAGGCTATGCAAAGTTTCTGGCCGGCGCCGAACAGGAAGACCTCATCAGCCCGGTCGAGGCCAGCTTCATCGCACAAAGGGACGGCTTCTATCAGGCGACCGTCTCTGAAACCGGCTGGCCTTATGTTCAATTTCGCGGCGGACCGGCAGGCTTTCTGAAAGTGCTGGATGAACGGACGCTGGCCTACGCGGATTTTCGCGGCAACCGGCAATATCTGAGCGCAGGTAACCTGCTGAACAACGACCGCGTTTCTCTGATCCTGATGGACTATCCCAACCGGAGACGCCTCAAGATCTGGGGCCGGGCGAAACTTGTTGATGGCGCAGATGATCCGGCCCTGATGCAACGTTTGCATGACCCGAATTACAGGGGCCACCCAGAGCGGGCCATTGTGATCAAGCTTGAAGCGATGGACTGGAACTGCCCGCAGCACATCCCCCAACGCCTGACCCTAGAAGAGTTTGAAGAGTATCTGGCACCGCTTCGCGATGAATTGGCGGAACTGAAAGCTCGAAACGCAGATCAAAAAGAAAAGCCCGGCCAGCAACGCTGATCGATGCTGAACCCCGCGCGTTCAGACGCGCCCCAAGAACCCCAAGAACCCCAAGAAAGGAAACACCCATGTCGCGCAATCTGAAATCCACCCTGAGCGCCAGTCTGCTCGCGCTTACCATCGCGGTGCCATTCGCTCCGGCCCCTGCAATCGCCAATGAGATCGGCATTGAAGCCACCCAAGCGGTCAATTTCCGCGCAGAAAAAATCGGCGAGGTCAATATCGCCTATCGTGAGGCCGGAGACCCGAACAGGCCAACCGTCCTGTTGCTTCATGGTTTTCCGACCTCGTCACATATGTTCCGCAACCTTATCCCCGAGCTGGCCAGGCATTATCACGTGATCGCGCCCGACTTTCCCGGATTTGGGGCGTCGGACATGCCGCAAGCCGAAGACTTCGAGTATTCCTTTGCGAATATCGCCGAAATCATGACGTCCCTGCTGGATCGAAAGGGTGTCGATCAATACGCGGTCTATCTGATGGACTATGGTGCCCCGGTTGGATTCCGGATGTTTGCGGAACAGCCCGAACGGGTTACCGGCTTCGTCATTCAGAACGGCAATGCGTATGAGGAAGGGCTGCGAGAATTCTGGGACCCGATCAAAGCCTATTGGGCCGACCCCTCGAAAGAGAATGGCGACCAGCTTCGTGGATTTCTTACTCTGGATGCGACCAAGTGGCAGTTCACCCACGGTGTACAAAGGCCGGAACGGATCAGCCCGGACAACTATTGGCACGTCCAATACCTGCTTGATCGCGATGGCAATCAGGAGGTTCAGCTTGAACTTTTCCTGGATTACGGCACCAACGTTGCCGAGTACCCGAAATGGCAGGCGTTGTTTCGCGAGCATCAACCCCCGGCGCTGCTGATGTGGGGTAAGAACGATCACATCTTTCCGGCCGAAGGCGCCCTGCCCTATCAGCGCGACCTGAAAGACCTTGAGTTTCATCTGCTTGATACCGGACACTTCGCGCTGGAAGAATACGGGCCCGAGATTGCGGAACAGATGACTGCATTCCTGAACCGTATAACCGCCGCCGGCAACTGATGCGCAACTGGCCGCGCCTCGATCAAGGGCGCGGCCTCATGTTTGGAGACGATCAATGAACACGCAAGCAAACACTGCCAAGGAAGTCACGGTTGAAATCGTGCACGGGTTTGTCGACGGTGGCACCGGAGGAAATCCCGCAGGTGTCGTCCTGGACGCTGATGATCTGAGCGAACGAGATATGCAAACCGTGGCGGCAAGGGTTGGATTGTCCGAGACGGCGTTTGTCTCTCGCTCCGAAACGGAAGGCTTCAAGCTGGATTTCTTCACACCGAACCGGCGCATCGCTCATTGCGGTCATGCAACAATCGCCGCCTTCTCTCACCTCGATGCGCTAGGCCGGATTCCCAAACCCGATACGTCCAAGGAAACTGTTGATGGCCCCAGGCGCATACTCGTGAAAGACGGCGCCGCCTATATGGAACAATTGGCCCCACGCTATTGGGGGGCTCAGGAATGGATCGAAAAGGGCGTGAAACTCGACGATGTACTGTGCTCTCTCGGGATCGACAATGCTGATCTGGATCAGAGGTTTGCGCCGGTTTTAGTCAACACCGGCAACAGCTTCATCGTTGTCGGTCTTTCTGATGCGGCAGGCCTTGCCAAGGTCAGACCGGATTTCGCCAAAATCAAGCAAATCAGCGAGCAACTGGATCTGATTGGTTACTATGTGTTCACAAAGGACCCCTCAGCAACAAGCCGAGACGCCACAACCCGTATGTTCGCACCCAGATACGCGATAGATGAAGAAGCCGCCACGGGGATGGCGGCCGGGCCACTTGCATGCGTGTTGCATGATTTTGGCGGCACGTCTCAGCGATCATTTGAAATTGAACAAGGGGTGTTTATGAAGCCGGCGAGCCCGAGCCTGATAAAGGTCGATCTGGACATCGAGAACGGTGCAATCACGGGCCTCATGGCCGGTGGTTACGGAAAAGCCATGACCTCGGCCCGGATTGCCTTGTGACGCGAAAATGCCAGGTGTGTCCGCAGCACCGGTCTCGGTTGCACCCAGATCCTTGAACTCGAATACGTCTCGTCCAAGGGTCCAGCGACGGCACCATACTCAGCGCAGGGCGAGGCCCGATTCCATGGACCGGACTGCGCGCTGCCGATCTTTGCAGTGCGCATGCCTGGCCGCCCTCAGCCCAAATCGAAGCCGGCCTTTGCGGACAAGGTAGAAGCTTACCGCTCTCAATCCGTGTTGTCCGGGTCAATGCGGCGATCTGGCATGGGGCTGCCTTGATGCTCCTTGTCGACGAGCGAATACAACTCGATGGATCCGGCAAGCCCTCGCACTTCGTGAAACCCACAAGCCGTGAACAGGTCGGGCGAAGCAGCGGCAACCGCTGACGTCGCCAGAACTCTGTGACCCAGGGATTTCGTCAACCCCTCGATACGGCTTGCAAGGTTGACCGCTCTACCCAGAACAGTGAAATCCAGCCTGCCGGGACTGCCGATATTGCCATAGCTGACCTGCCCGACATTGATCCCGATGCCTATGTCCAACGGCGGCTTCTGAGCCTCATCGCGGCGATGGTTCAGTGCGGCCAAACCGGTCAATACGCTTTGAGCAGCCCGTGCTGCCCTTTTGCATTGGTCGTTCAAATCTTCCTGTGTCGCGACAGTGAATATCGACAGAATGCCGTCTCCCATGAACTTGAGAATGTCGCCGCCATTCTCTTCGACAGACTGTACAACCAGATCGAAGTATCCACTCAACATGTCGAAAACGTCTTCTTCGGATGTCCTGTCCGAAAGAGCGGTGAAACCACGAAGGTCAGAAAACATGACAACTGCATCAAGGGTCGTGCGTTCCCCTCGCTTGATCCGCCCGTTCCACACAGCATCAGAAGGCCCATCGCCAAGATAGGTTCTCAGAAGGCCTTTGGACGACTTGCGCATCGTGACAGGTTCAAGAGCAGAGGACAGAGCGGGCAGTGCATCCTCTATCATTTTCAGATTCTGGGGCGAGAACCCGTCTGGCGACCGGGTGACAAAAGTACAGCCGTGCAGCGATCCGTCTCCGTAATAAAGCAACGTAGCATAGTAATCGGTGCCACCCAGCTCAGCGAAATCAAGATATGATGAGTGCTCAGTCCTGGGGTTCAATTGCCGCAGACTTTTGTGAAGTGGCTTCCGATGTTCAAGAATGTACTCGAATGAGCTGCCGACATACCCATCCGTCAGCATGGTCTCATGTGTCACGTCATAGCTTTCGGTGCCATCCGGTGTCCAGACGATCCCCCATGCGATGAGCAGCGGATTGGCGAAACGCTGACCGATATTGACCCGCCAGAGCGGCACACCCGCCTCGATCAGAGACGAACAGAAATATGACACAACTTTTTCCGGGTCATCCGAACGACGCCCCTCGGCAATCATCCAATTGGTCAGTTGGGCAATAGCATCCATAGTTTAAAACCAATCGCTTAGATAAGATCGTCAAGAATTTGGGTTTAGTGTTCGATCATAATATTCTAGCCTTTTTCTTACCCCGTCCAAGCCTGCTGTTCAGTCCACAGTTCTCGGCCGTAAGCGCCGGCCAAGCTACACACAGACCTTCCTGGGTACGTTTCGCCAGCCTTGTCATCAATTTGAATGAATCTTGCCAAAAGACTGGCGTCGCTCTCGAAACCCTTTGAACGCCTTGTCGCACGCTGGTAGCACGAGGCCGCTCTGGCTATTGATTTATTAGCGCGCGCAAAGAATATGTAAATCTATGATAAGTTCACGACGAACAATACCAGCAGGCAGACTGGCATGACCAAGATAAAGAACATGGAAGAGTTTGCAGCGCTCAGCGGCATCTCGCGCCCTACGGTTTCCAAATACTTTCACGATCCCGACAGCGTTCGCCCCACGACGCGGGCCCGAATTGAAGAGGCGCTGGAACGGTTCGACTATCGCCCCAACATTTACGCGGTGAACCAGAACCGGAAGCTTACCAAGAATATCGGAATCGTCGTGCCCTATCTGGCGGACCCGTTCTTTGTCGAGATTGCACGCTATCTGGAACAAAGTTGCATTGCGGCAGGTTATCGGCCGTCCCTGTTCAGCTCTCATGGCGAGCAGAAGCTGGAGAACGAAATTCTGGACGGCTTGCAATCGATGAAACCCGCCGGTGTTCTTTTGGCCCCTTTGGGCCGAATTTCGGACAGATCTGCGATCGAGAAATTCTGTGCCAATGTGCCGACCGTTCTGTTCGACAGCAATCTTGATGGTCTGGGAGCAGCCTTTGTCGGATCGGATAACTTTAGCTTTGTGTCGCAAACCGTCGAATACATGACCCGCACTGGTGAACCCCCGTCCTTCTTCGAAATGCGAACACCCGCAAACCCCAATGCCAACAAACGGCGCAAGGCGTATGTCGAAATCATGGAGCGCCTCGGACATGAGCCGCATATTCTCAAGGTTGATGGCAAAGGTTGGGCGTTTGAAGAAATTGGACACAGAGGCACGATGAAGATCTTGGAGGAAGGTCAATTGAGGACGAACTCGGTTCTGTGTAGCAATGACCGGCTCGCCATCGGCTTTCTTGCCGCTTGCTACGAACAGGGGATTCGGGTCGGTCGGAAAGAGGATTGCACGTTGCGTGTAGCTTCGAATGATGGGCACCCGTTCGCAAAATTTACATGTCCATCCCTGACAACGGCAGCGCATGACTATGATAATGTAGCGGCGCGCAGTGTTGAAACCCTGTTCCAACTCATTGAAAGTGGCGGGAAACTTCAGGCGCGATCGGAAACGTTATTCCCCGCACGACTGGTTTTGAGGGATTCTGCGTAGCTTCATTTTTTAACGCGCGTAAAGTTTTTATTGACGCCGCGACAAATTACGCACTACTTTCCGAGTACGGCATCCAAGCTCAGGGAGGACAAGGATGTATTTGAAGAACGCACTTCGTGCGGCGACGGCACTGACCTTAGTCGCAACGGCCGCGGCCCATGCAGAAACGATCACGATCGCAACCGTCAATAATGGCGACATGATCCGGATGCAGGGCTATACCGACAACTTCACCGAGGCGACCGGTATTGACGTGGAATGGGTGACGCTGGAGGAAAACGTCCTGCGTCAGCGTGTTACTACCGACATCACCACCAAGGGTGGTCAGTTCGATATCATGACCATCGGCATGTACGAAACGCCGATTTGGGGCGCGAATGGCTGGTTGGTTCCTTTGGATGGACTGTCAGAGGAATATGATGTCGGCGATCTGCTTCCTGCGATGGCGGGTGGCCTGAGCCATGAGGGTACGCTGTATGCGGCACCGTTCTATGGCGAAAGCTCGATGATCATGTATCGCACCGACCTGATGGAAAAGGCCGGGATGGAGATGCCTGAGGCGCCAACATGGCAGTTCATCCGCGAGGCGGCGGCTGCGATGACGGACCGTGACAACGATATCAACGGCATCTGCCTGCGTGGCAAGGCGGGTTGGGGTGAAGGCGGTGCCTTTATCACCGTGACCGCGAATTCCTTCGGCGCACGATGGTTTGATGAGGACTGGAAGCCTCAGTTCGACCAGCCTGAGTGGAAAGAGGCGCTGACCTTCTTTGTCGACATGATGAATGAATCAGGCCCTGCCGGCTACGCGACCAACGGTTTCAACGAAAACCTGTCTCTGTTCCAGCAAGGCAAGTGCGGTATGTGGATCGACGCCACCGTTGCGGCGTCCTTCGTGACAAACCCGGATGATTCAACCGTCGCAGACAAGGTCGGGTTTGCACTGGCGCCAAATTCGGAAGGTATCGACAAACGCGCCAACTGGTTGTGGGCCTGGGCACTGGCCATTCCGGCGGGCACCCAAAAAGAGGATGCGGCCAAGCAGTTCATCGAATGGGCAACCTCGAAGGACTACATCGAACTGGTGGCGGAAAACGAAGGTTGGGCCAATGTCCCTCCGGGTGCGCGCAGCTCGCTCTATGAGAACGCCAACTACAAGGACATTCCTTTCGCGCAAATGACGCTGAAGTCGATCCTTGCGGCCGACCCGCAGAACTGTTGTGTCAAACCGACGCCCTATACCGGCATCCAGTTTGTTGCGATCCCCGAGTTCGCTGGTATTGCCACGCAGGTCAGCCAGGAATTCTCGGCGGTTTATGCCGGACAGCAGACCGTAGAAGAAGCGCTTGAAAAGGCGCAGGCCTTTACGGCTGAAGAAATGGAAGCCGCAGGATACTGAGGCTTCCCTCCCGGTGGGGGACAGGTGATCTGTCCCCCGCTCACCACTTCCACAATTCGCGTTTTTCCCGCAGGCTGAGTTGCGCCTGAACAGAGAGGGTTTGCGTTATGGCTACTCAACATTCCCGATCCGTTGCTCGCCTGATGATGGCACCCGCGGTGGTCCTGCTGCTTGGCTGGATGCTCGTGCCGCTGACGATGACGCTGTACTTTTCTTTCAAAAAATATCTGCCTCTGCGGGGGGGTGATCTGGGCTGGGTCGGGTTCGACAACTATGTCCGCTTTGTCTCGTCCAGCACGTTCTGGCCCGCGGTGCAGGCAACGCTGGTCATTGTTGGCGGTGTTCTGATCATCACAGTCGTTCTTGGCATTCTGCTTGCGATGCTGCTGGATCAGCCGATGTGGGGGCAAGGCGTTGTTCGTATCCTTGTCATCGCACCTTTCTTTGTCATGCCGACCGTATCTGCGCTGGTCTGGAAGAACATGTTCATGGATCCCGTGAACGGGTTGCTCGCGCATCTGTGGCGCTTTTTCGGCGCCGAGCCGATCTCGTGGTTGTCCGAGGCGTCGATGACTTCGATCATCATGATCGTTTCGTGGCAATGGCTGCCCTTTGCGACGCTGATCCTGCTGACCGCGATTCAGTCGCTGGACAGTGAACAACTGGAAGCCGCCGAGATGGATGGCGCGCCGCCGTTGAAGCGCTTTTACCACATCATCCTGCCGCATCTGGGCCGTGCGATCACCATTGTGATCCTGATCCAGACTATCTTTCTTTTGTCGATCTTCGCCGAGATCTTCGTGACCACCGGCGGCGCCTTCGGCACCCGTACACTCACCTACCTGATCTTCCAGCGCGTGCTGGAAAGCCAGAATGTCGGCCTTGGATCAGCCGGAGGTGTCTACGCCATCATCCTTGCCAATATCGTTGCGATCTTCCTGATGCGCATCGTCGGCAAGAACCTGGACGCGTGAGGAGATAAGTTCATGGCCCGCTCCGTCACATCCCGCCGTAAATCGCTGAACACTGTCCTTGCATGGGCCGTTGGTCTGCTGATCTTTTTCCCGATCCTCTGGACGATCCTGACCAGCTTCAAAACCGAGGCGCAGGCCATTGCCAGCCCTCCGCTGTTTCTGAACTTCGACTGGACGCTTGAGAATTACGCCATCGTGCAAGAGCGCTCGGATTACATGCGGTTCCTGTGGAACTCGGTCATTCTTGCCGGAGGCTCGACTCTTCTGGGCGTCATCATCGCCGTACCGGCCGCATGGGCGATGGCCTTTGTCCCTTCCAAACGCACAAAGGATATTCTGCTCTGGATGCTGTCCACAAAGATGCTGCCCGCGGTTGGTGTCCTGTATCCGATTTATCTGCTGTTCATTCAACTCGGCCTGTTGGACAGCCGGGGCGGGCTGGTCGTGGTTCTGATGCTGATCAACCTGCCGATCATTGTCTGGATGCTCTACACGTATTTCCGCGAAATTCCCGGAGAGATCTTGGAAGCGGCGCGCATGGACGGCGCGACTTTGAAAGAGGAAATCCTCTATGTCCTGACCCCAATGGCCATTCCCGGCATCGCTTCGACCGTGCTGTTGAACTTCATTCTGGCCTGGAACGAGGCTTTCTGGACGCTCAATCTGACTGCCGTTGATGCTGCACCGCTCACGGCCTTCATCGCCAGTTATTCCAGCCCGGAAGGTTTGTTCTTTGCCAAGCTCAGCGCGGCCTCGACCATGGCGATTGCACCCATCCTGATCCTTGGCTGGTTCAGCCAGAAACAACTTGTCCGCGGCCTGACCTTCGGCGCTGTGAAATAAGGAACACGACTCATGGGACGTATACAACTCAAGTCTGTGACCAAGAAATTTGGCGATGTTGAGGTTATTCCACCCTTGGACCTGACCATTGAAGATGGCGAGTTCACCGTTTTCGTCGGCCCTTCGGGCTGCGGTAAATCCACGCTGCTGCGCCTGATCGCGGGGCTGGAGGATATCACCAGCGGCCACATAGAAATCGATGGCGCAGATGCAACAGATGTGCCGCCCGCCAAACGAGGGCTGGCAATGGTGTTCCAGTCTTACGCGCTTTACCCGCATATGACCGTGCGCAAGAACATCGCATTTCCGCTGCGCATGGCGAAACTGGATCAGGCTGAAATCGACAAGCGTGTTGAGGGCGCGGCAAGCGTTTTGAACCTGACCGACTACCTGGATCGCCGCCCGGGCCAGTTGTCCGGCGGTCAGCGTCAGCGCGTCGCCATTGGTCGGGCCATCGTTCGTGAACCGGCCGCGTTCCTGTTCGATGAGCCGCTTTCAAACCTCGACGCAGCGTTGCGGGTCGGCATGCGGTTGGAGATCAGCGAGCTGCACGAACGCCTCGCGACAACGATGATCTACGTCACCCACGATCAGGTCGAAGCCATGACGATGGCGGACAAGATCGTTGTGCTTCAGGCGGGCGTGATCGAACAGGTTGGCAGCCCGCTGGAACTGTACCGAACGCCACGCAACCTGTTTGTTGCAGGTTTCATTGGTTCGCCCAAGATGAACTTCATCGAAGGGCCAGAAGCAGCAAAGCGCGGCGCCCAAACGATCGGCATTCGACCGGAACACATTGCAGTTTCGGAAACCGAAGGAGAATGGTCCGGGGTCGTCAGCGTCTCGGAACACCTTGGTTCGGACACATTTTTCCATATCCACGAAACCGGATTGGCTGAAACGATTACCGTACGTGCAGACGGCGAGGTTGGTTTCCGCCATGGGGATCGCATTCATCTGACCCCACGCGCCGATGTGATCCACAGATTTGACGCAGACGGTCTGCGGATCGAATGAAACGTCTGACGGGCAAAACCGCCCTGATTACCGGGGCTGCGCGGGGCATTGGATTGGCATTTGCCAAGGCCTATGTGGCAGAGGGCGCGCGAGTCGCCGTCGCCGACATCGACTTCCAGCGCGCGCAGGACGCGGTCGCCGGGATCGGCGCGACGGCTTTCGCTGTCGAGATGGACGTGACCGACCAGCAGAGCATCGATCAGGCCATAGCAATAACCGCGACCCATTTCGGCCCGATCGATATTCTGATCAACAACGCAGCCATCTTCACCGCCGCACCAATCGTCGAGATTGAACGCGCCGACTACAATCGCGTTTTTGACATCAACGTCGCGGGTGCGCTGTTTACGATGCAGGCCGTTGCCAAACATATGATCGAGCACGGAACCAAAGGCCGAATAATCAATATGGCCTCGCAGGCCGGGCGAAGGGGTGAACCTTTGGTCGCTGTCTACTGCGCCAGCAAGGCGGCGATCATATCCCTGACCCAATCGGCGGGGCTGAACCTGATTTCTCATGGGATCAATGTAAACGCGATTGCCCCCGGTGTCGTCGATGGCGAACATTGGGATGGCGTGGACGCCTTTTTTGCAAAGCATGAAGGCAAACTCCTTGGCCAGAAAAAGCGTGAAGTGGCGGCAGCTGTTCCATATGGCCGCATGGGACGCGCGGAAGACCTGACAGGCATGGCGGTTTTTCTGGCCTCTGAAGAGGCCAGGTATATCGTCGCGCAGACTTACAACGTCGACGGTGGAAACTGGATGAGCTGATGGACCCTGTGGCGAACGCAAAATCCCCGACACAGCTGCGGCAAGAGAGCCTCTCTGAGCTGCCATCCACCGTGAAGACCCCGTTGTACAAACGTTCGGATCTGACTCCGGGCATCGTTCATATTGGATTGGGTAATTTCCATCGCGCGCATCAGGCCTGGTATGTTCACCAGCTCATGCAGCAGGGGCTGGCCCATGACTGGGCAATCGTCGGGGCGGGTGTGCGAAGCTATGACGCTGCTATGCGAGAGCGACTGCTTGCACAGGACTGCCTTACAACCCTGATCGAGCTGGGACCAAACGGAATGTCTGCCGAGGTGATTGGTCCAATGATCGATTACCTGCCGATCGAGGAAAACAACACCGCCCTCATCCAGGCGATGGCCGACCCGGCCACCCGGATCGTTTCGCTGACCGTTACCGAAGGTGGGTATTTTCTGGATGCCAACAGCGGTGCATTCGATTCCGATCACGCAGATATCCGTCATGATGCAGAAAATCCCAATCAGCCACGTACGGCCTTCGGCGCGATGGTTGCGGCGCTCAGACGGCGGCGAGCCGAGGGTTCGAAGCCGTTTACGGCGCTCAGCTGCGACAATCTTCAAGGCAACGGAACGATTTTGCGGAACTGTGTTGTGGGATTGGCGCGCATGTCCGACCCGGAACTGGCCAGCTGGATCGACAGGCATGGCGCGTTTCCGAACTCGATGGTGGATTGCATCGTGCCTGCGACGACCGACCAACTGGTATCGCAATGCCACGCCCTTGGCGTCGATGACAGAGCGCCCGTCTCGCATGAAAACTTTCGCCAATGGGTCATCGAGGATGCCTTCTGTGCCGGGCGCCCGGCTCTCGAAAAGGTCGGCGTAACACTGACCCACAACGTTCATGGTTACGAGAAAATGAAGTTGCGCATTTTGAACGGAGGTCATCAACTGCTGGCAAATGTCGGAGAAATACTGAATGTTCCGACGATTGCCGACTGCATGAAGGACCCGGACATCGTGGCATTCCTTGGCAAAGTGCAAGCTGAAGAAATCCTGCCTCATGTCGAAGCCGTTCCCGAAGCAACAGCGCAAGAATACCTTGAGTTGGTTGAGAGGCGATTTTCAAACACTGCGATTCACGATACCACACGCAGGGTCGCGTTCGACGGATCGGCACGACATCCGGGATTTTTGCTGCCGTCGCTGCGCGATGCACTTGCATCAGGTTCTTCTGTAAGTGGGCTCGCGCTTGCCGAAGCGTTCTGGTGCCGGATGTGTGCGGGTGTTCGTGAAGATGGCTCCGAGATCGCTCCTAATGACCCCCAGTGGGAAAGCCTGAACAGCACTGCGCGGGCGTCCAAAACCGAACCTGAGCTTTGGCTGGAGCAGGGTTTCTACAGCGGTGACTTTGGAATCAGTACACAGTTTTCCAACGCCTTTGCCCGCTGGCTGACGCTGATATGGCAACGTGGCAGCCGGGCGGCCATCGCTGAGTATGCCGCCAACGGTTCAACGTAGCAAATCGCTCTCGGCGCTCCGTTCGATCGGTGTCCATGCGGCGCGGTTATTGGGCTTTTGGAACTTTGTCTGACATTGGCGCAAATCGGGGCCTGCAATCTGGCGAAAGTGGCGTGGATGTCATCCTCGGCGACGCTGACCGGTTCATCACTTTGGGCATATCCACACAGCAGAGCCCATCGAACAAGCCCGGGCAGGAATTAGCAAAAGCTTGCGGCGGGATGAAAAGCTTCGAAAACGGGTCTAAAAAAGTGGAACAAAACTGGGCAGAACGCCCAAACCATATTCGGTCGCAGATGCCCGGTTCAGCCAAGGATCGGGGGCTTCTGTTG
This sequence comes from Ruegeria sp. YS9, assembly GCF_024628725.1. Taxonomy (NCBI): domain Bacteria; kingdom Pseudomonadati; phylum Pseudomonadota; class Alphaproteobacteria; order Rhodobacterales; family Roseobacteraceae; genus Ruegeria; species Ruegeria sp. YS9. The sequence continues at coordinate 421,231 of NZ_CP102410.1, read as the reverse complement.
CACTTATGAGACGGTTCTGCCGTTGAAAGAAAGTGTCATTTGAAACATGGTGTCACCTACTGTTTCAAAAGGATCGGTGCATCGTAGTTTGTCATAAAAAGAACAATTTGAGCGTGCATCCGAGTGCAATCTAATCTTCCGAGGTACAGGGCTGAGCAATGGCTACTACGACTATAATTCCAAGACCTTCCGCTTCTTCGCCGCTCAACTCGATACAAGGCAATATTGCTTTCGGTGATGGGGATCCGTCTACTCCCACTGTTATAAACTACGCGTTTGGCACACAATTCGGAGGCCAACTGGGGCAAGCATGGACAAATGAGTACAAAAACGAGTTCCGCGCGGCGCTAGCAGCAATAGAAGCGGTGGCCAACATAAGTTTTGTCGAAACCAGTGTTGCCAATGCTGACCTTATTGAAGTCATCGCGCCCAGCTCGTTTTTTGACGACCCCTATACGCTCGGCTACCACTATGCGCCGATAAACACCAGTTATACTGGTCCTTTTTATGGCGCTTACAACACCGATTACTGGACCGCTAATTCTGGTCTTAATGGCAACGGCGATCCGGGCGGGTACTTCTTTACTACGTTGGTTCACGAACTGGGGCACGCTCTGGGGCTTGCTCACCCGCACGATACCTTCCTGGGAACAACCGTTATGGATGGTGTCACATCGCCATTTAATTCATTCGGGGCCGGCGACCTGAATCAGGGTGTCTACACGGTGATGTCGTATAATGATGGCTGGACCGAACAGAACGGACTTCTCTCATCCACCGCGATTTATGGAGGTTCAACTGGGCTTGGCGCTTTGGACATTGCCGCGTTGCAGGCAATGTATGGCGCGAATACCACTTACAACACGGGCGACACTACATACATTCTACCTCCGTCAAATGCTCCAGGCACAGGCTATCAGGCTATATGGGACGCCGGCGGAAATGACACCATTTGGAATAATAGCGGGCGCGATGCCTGGATCGACCTGAGGCCAGCGACACTAGACTACAGTGAGACTGGCGGCGGTGTAGTATCACATGCTTCCTCGCTTATTAAGGGTGGCTTCACAATCGCGCATGGCGTTGTAATTGAAAACGCAATTGGCGGAGTGTTCGACGACGTACTGGTGGGGAACACAGCCCAGAATGTATTAAAGGGAGAGTATGGGAACGACCGAATATACTCGGTGTCCGACGGAACCAACAACAACACCATTTATGGCGGCCGGGGGAACGACACCATTTATCTGGCGAACGGTTCCGGCGCCGACCAGGTATTCGGCGGCCGGGGCGACGATTGGGCCATTGTGACCAACAATGCCGGCTCGTTTTCCGGAGGAAGCGGTGCTGACACAGTCCGATTTGTCAGCGCCATCAGCAGCTATCTGTTCATCAAAAACGGCACGAAATACGAATTTATCGATGCCGTGTCGCGCATCACCTTCACGGTGGAAGATGATGTCGAGGCCATTCAGTTCCTGAATGGGTCACAGACATATACTCGTTCGAATATCGAAGCGGCCATGCAGCTTTCGGATATCGAGACGACCGGCACCACGCTGAAACATGCAAGTCAGGGCATTTACGTTCTGGATGCAGGCAGCTCGAACGTGACGCTGGTATTTAATGGTCAGGCTGTTGGTCAAAACACGATCGCCGGCTGGCAGGCCATTCAGGCCGAGGCTTCGGGCGGCGGTTACAAAGTGCTGTGGAAAAACGTGGATGGGACATATGGGGAATGGACCGTCAATGCCAATGGTCAGTTCCTCAGCAGCAGCAGCATCGGCAACGTGGCTGATGTTGAGGCCTTCTATGGCGTTGATTTGAACAATGACGGGCTGACGGGGCATGGTACGGTCACGGTTGAAACCAATGGCTCCACGACGCTCGTTTCGTCAAGTCTGGGTTCGTATTTGATCAATGGCACCATTGAACTGACCCTCAACGGTGCCAAAGCCGGCCCGGGCAGTTTTCCCGGCTGGCAGGCCATTCAGGCCGAGGCTTCGGGCGGCGGTTACAGGGTGCTGTGGAAGAATACGGACGGCACGTTTGGGGAATGGGTGACCGATGCCAGTGGTCGTTTTGTCAGCAGCAGCACCATAGACGACGTTCGGGATGTCGAGGTCTTCTATGGCGCCAACCTGAACAATGATGCACAAATCGGTCATATCACGACAAGCATCGAGTCCAACGGTTCCACGGCGCTGGGATGGTCAACCAATGGCGCATATGTAATCGGCGGCAGCATCGACTTGAAGCTCAACCAGGTTATTGCCGGCCCGAACAGTTTCCCCGGCTGGCAGGCCATTCAGGCCGAGGCTTCGGGCGGCGGTTATCGGGTGTTGTGGAAGAATTCGGATGGGTCCTATGGTGAATGGACCACGAATGCGGCTGGTGAATTCCAGAGCAGTGCAACGATCGACAATGTTGCGGATGTAGAGGTCTTCTATGGCGTTGATCTGAACAATGACGGGTTGACGGGTCATGGAACGATCAACGTTGAATCCAACGGCGGGACAATGCTGGGGGCGTCAACCCGGGGTGAGTATCTGATTGACGGCACCACGACTTTGACATTCAACAACGCCACTGTCGGCCCGAACAGTTTCCCCGGCTGGCAGGCCATCCAGGCCGAGGCTTCGGGCGGCGGCTACCGGGTGCTGTGGAAGAATACGGATGGGTCCTACGGGGAATGGGTCACGGATTCCAATGGTGTATATGTCGGTTCCAACACCATCCCTGACGTTGCGGCAGTCGAAACCTTCTATGGCTTTGATATCGACGGCAGTGGGACAGTAGGAAACGGACTGCCCAAACTCGCTCGAGTTGCGACAGATGATCAGAACACACCGACAGGCGCAGAAAACCTGGGAATGTCTGATTGGGATGAAACGGTCGATTATCTGAAGTTCGCCCCTGATCTTGACGGTCACGAAGACGCAGAAGACGACTACACGCTGGTAAGCTTGCATCAGGCTCAGGACGCGGTGCTCTCTGTTTCCGAAGACCCATTGGCCGCCTTGTTGAGTGGAAACACGGACATCGAGGGCGACGAGCAAAGTCTGACGCATATGCCCCTTTTGGACGAAGACAGCTTTTGGATATAGATGTGCTTTGGCGCTGGCGGCGGCCCGTTCTGTCAAACTGACGGTGCCGTTTCTGGCTCAGTGCGCTGAATAGGCTTGCGATTTCGATCAGCCCCCCGGCCTTCCGGGGCCGCGTTGCCAGCCCTGGAAACGAAACAGCAGGGTGAAAGCAAAAACGCCACCCCAAGCAGGCGGTTCGCCAGGATTTGGGTTGGGCTTTTGCCAGAGCGGAGCCGCGGCAACACAAGCTGCCACCGTCAAAGCACCACCGGAGTTTCCGGGCAAGTCCGGCAACGTCCAAAACCCATAGGGTGCTGCGCGAATTGCCGCCATCGATCACGGTGTTTTTCCAAGCAACGTTACGAGGAGAAACAATCTGTTTGTCCTATTGGCCCTGATCGGTTGTGCGGTCGCGCTCCTGAAGTGCGCGAATGCGCATCCTCTGGCCGGCTTGAATATGTGTTCGCATTTCCATCTCGGCCGCAGCGCTGTCTCGCGATTTGAGGGCTGCCATAATGCGCCTGTGTTCCGCGACTGCGGCATCCGCCCGTTCATTGTCCAACAGTTGCGACGGCCCGAGTATCAGCAGCGCCTTTTGCAATGAAAGCATGGATTTCGCCAGAAACCGGTTCTTGGCTACATCCAGCAGGGTGGCGTGAAACACCCTGTTGATCCGGGCGGCCTCCGGCCCCGTACCTGCCTGGGCAAGTTGGTCGTTCAGCACCTCCAGTTCGTCCAATTCGATATCTGACGCGGCTCGGGCCGCCAGGCGGGCCGCAGTGCCTTCAAGCACGGCACGCATCTCATAAAGCTCCATCACCTCGGCATAACTCAGGCTTCGGACCGTTGCGCCCTGCCTTGGCACATGCGTGACAAGCCCATCCGCCTCAAGCTGCCGGATCGCTTCGCGCACAGGAGTCCGGCTGACGCCCAACCGATTGGACAGGTCAATCTCTCTCAAGCGATCGCCGGGCAAAAGCGCCCCTTCGCGAATCTCGTCCAGCAACCGTTGATACACGGAATTGCCTTGGGGGCCTGGCTGAATTGGGTCGTCCTGAAAGGTCATCATGTTCTTGCTTGCACTTTGTATCCAAGTGAATACAATTGAACACATTGCGGGTCAATGGCAATGGAATGCAGGTTTTGCCCATCTTGAAGGACCACCCTTCCCCCCTTGTGAAAAGGTCGGTGACGTTTGGGATTGCAGCGCTTGGCACAGCGGTCTTCGGGGTATTGGACCTGCCGTTGCCGTTCTTGTTCGGCCCCATGGCAGCTTGCCTGATCGCTGCGCTTGCTCAGGCGCCAATGCAAGGGTTTGGGCAAGTTTCCGTCGCCGCCAGAACGATTCTGGGCGTAGCAGTTGGTGCCTCGATCACGCCGGCACTTTTCGTCGAACTGCCCAAGATGGCCGCATCGATCCTGCTGGTTCCCGTCTTCATAATCCTGATTGCTTTTGTTGGTGTGCCGTTTTTTCGAAAAATCTGGGGGTTTGACGAAAAAACTGCCTTTTACGCAGCGATGCCGGGCGGTTTGCAGGACATGATCATTTTCGGCACCGAGGCCGGAGCCGACCCAAGAACCCTTTCCCTGATCCACGGTACGCGCGTGTTGATCATCGTCACTTTGGCGCCATTGTTTCTGACGCTTTTCTACGATGCGGAACTCACCAATCCCATAGGACAGCCGGCGCGTGAGCTACCTGTTCATGAACTGCTGCTGATGGTTCTGGCGGCTTTCATCGGCTGGAAGGGAGGAGAGAGAATAGGGCTTTTCGGCGCATCCATCCTTGGTCCGATGATTCTAACAGCCGCCTTGTCGCTGGGGGATTTCATCCATTCTCGCCCGCCGCGCGAAGCCGTGCTGGTCGCGCAGTTTTTCATCGGTTGCGCGATTGGAGAAAAATTTGTTGGCGTAACCTGGGGGGAGCTGCGCCGGGTTGTAGCTGCGGGCGTTGCATATGTTGTCGTACTTGCAGTTCTGGCGGCGGGTTTCACTGCCCTTGTCACCTCTGTTGGTTTGGGGCGGCCCGTCGAAGCCTTTCTGGCTTTCGCACCCGGAGGGCAGGCCGAGATGACGGTTCTGGCCATCGTCTCGGGCGCTGATCTGGGCTTTGTAATCAGTCATCACCTGACGCGGATCGTGCTTGTCATCATCGGTGCACCCGTCGCAGCCAACCTGATCTTGCGTTGGTCCGGACCTCGGAGTTAGCCAAATGCTTCTGGCCGCGGCCGCATAGTTTCCATGCGCCGGAACCACCGAGTTCAAAGGTTAAGACATTCTTTGTGGCGTTGGCCGAAAAGTGCTTCTTCCAGCCCGCTGTCTGCGGTTTCTTGCTCAAAAAAACATGTGCAAACTTGGCAATGCTGAACTAACTTTCTAAATGCGGCGATGCCTGTCCGAATGATGTGGATTGTAAACTGTGAAACCTCAACACCGCCTATCAGCGGCCCCTCGCCATGAATTGCGCAACGTGCGTAATCAGGGCATTGCCTTTCTGGCCTTGGCGTTTTTGTTCAGCATCTTCGTCAACCTGCTCATGCTGACAGGTCCGCTGTTCATGCTGCAAGTATATGATCGGGTTCTTGGTTCACGGGCAGTTGAAACTCTGACAGCACTGTTTTTGCTTGTTGCGTTGCTTTATGCGCTGATGGCCATGCTGGACTATGCACGCGGTCGCATCGTTGCCCGCTTTGGTGCACGGTTCCAGTCACAGCTGGATGAACGCGTTTTCGAAGCGACAATGCGTCGGTCTCTGGTGCCCCAGGTGCGATCGGCTCCGGCAACTGCACTGCGGGATCTCGAGGCCATTCGCACCTTGTGCTCTTCGCCCGTGTTGCTTGCAGTAATGGATATTCCGTGGACGCCCGTCTTCCTGGGGGCAATTTTCATTTTTCATCCTCTGCTTGGCTGGTTGGCCGTTGCAAGTGGCGTACTGCTTGTGGTGATTGCTTTGCTCAACCAGGCCCTGACCAGCCGTAAGGTGGCCGAAGCACAATCCGCGGCGGCGCGGGCGAATGCCTTTTCCGAACACGCGAGGCAGGCAGCAGAGGTTGTACGGTCTCAGGGAATGCAGGCGGACGTGACCAAGCGGTGGTTGAACCAGCGTACGGAAGCTTTGCGTCAAAGCATTTCCGCCAGTGACTGGACTGGTAGCTTCACGTCGCTGACGAAATCGCTTCGGCTTTTTCTGCAATCGGCCATGCTGGCTTTGGGCGCGTGGCTGGTACTGCAAAACGAAATGACGCCAGGGGCGATGATTGCGGGCTCGATTCTCTTGGGGCGGGCTTTGGCCCCGGTGGAACAGGCTGTCGGCCAATGGAGTTTGGTCGAACGGGCACGCACGGCCTGGAATTCGCTGAACCGGTTTCTGGACCAGACACCGCCAGAGGAACAGCGGATTCGTTTGCCGATCCCCAAGTCCCAATTGGAAGCCAAATCCCTGACGGTAATCCCTCCGGGTGCCACTGCGCCAACGTTGCGGAACGTTAACCTGAAACTGGAACCGGGAAAGGCGCTTGGTGTGATCGGGAAAAGTGGGTCGGGCAAGACGACCCTGGCCAAGGCTCTGCTTGGGCTTTGGAGACCGGCGGCGGGCGAGATCCGGTTGGGCGGCGCCACGTTGGACCAATACAATCCAAACGACTTGGGCAGCCATATCGGGTACTTGCCACAGCAGGTCACTCTGTTCAACGGAACCGTTGCTGAGAATATTGCACGGATGTCGGAAAACCCGGATTCAGAAGCGGTGGTTGCGGCGGCCAAGAAGGCCAAGGCACATGAACTGATCCTGTCATTGGAAAAAGGTTATGGCACGTTCCTGGAAGGCAATGACAGTCAGTTGTCGGGCGGTCAGAAACAGCGCATTGCGTTGGCCCGTGCGCTGTATGGCGACCCGGTCCTTCTCATTTTGGACGAGCCGAACTCGGCCCTCGACGCAGATGGCACCGAAGCTTTGAACGCAGCCGTGCGCGGCCTCAAGGAAGCGGGAAAGGCCGCCATCATCATGACGCACCGCCCGCAGGCCATTTCGGAATGTGACGATCTTGCTGTTGTGGAAAAAGGCCAGGTCGTAAGGTTCGGCAGCCGCGACGAGGTTCTGAACGCAATGGTCCAGAATGCGGGCGCGATTAAGCGCAAGCTTAGCCCCGTAGGTGAATAATGGCGAAAAAATCAACCAAGAAACCCGTGCCCGTCTGGGGCATCAAAATACCTGCGCTGGTGGGATTTCTTGCCCTTGGCATTCTGGTCGGCGGATTGGGTCTTTGGGCCGTGAAAACGCGGCTGGCCGGGGCGATTGTATCTTCGGGTGTTATCGAAGTTCAAAGCAACCGTCAGGTCGTTGAACATCCTGACGGCGGCGTAGTTGGCGAGATTTTCGTGCGCGACGGTGATACGGTTGCCTCGGGCGATTTGCTTTTGCGGTTGGATGACACGTTTCTGTCGTCGGAACAGACGATTGTAGAATCTCAACTCTTTGATCTGCTGGCCCGCCGTGCCCGGCTTGAGGCCGAACGGGATGGTTTGACATCCGAAGACTTGGCGGAACGCCTGGCCGAGGTTCAAAAAGAGTACAATATTGATCCCGACCTGATTGAGGGACAGCAGAATCTGTTTGATGCCCGGCTGGAAACGCTGTCCAAGCAGGACGAACAACTGCGCAAACAGTTGGTTCAGATAGAAAGCGAGATCGCAGGCACGCAGGCTCAGTTGGTCTCGTTGCGCCGCCAGACCGAGTTGATCGAGGCGGAGTTGAAGGATCAGCAAAGCCTGTTGAGCAGGGGTCTGACACAAAACAGCCGCGTGCTGGCGCTGCAACGCGAAGAAGCCAGCCTGACAGGTGAAATCGGCAAGTTGGAAGCGGCCGTCGCGCGCCTGAAGGGACAGATTGCATCAACCGAGATCAAGATTGTCGAACTGACCGCGACCCGGCGGGAAGAAGCGATCACCACTTTGCGGGACGTTCAGGCGCAGGTGGCAGAACTGTGGGAACGGCGCCTGTCCCTGGCGGAACGACTCGCCAGGCTTGAAATTCGCGCACCTGTCAGCGGAACGGTTTACGGCAGTCAGGTCTTTGCCCTGCAATCGGTCATTCAGCCGGGCGAACCCATGATGTACGTGGTTCCGCAGGACACGCCGCTGTTGGTGGCAACTCGGGTGGATGCGATCCATGTGGATCAGTTGCATGTCGGGCAACCCGTTGCCCTGCGGTTCCCGGCGTTCAATCAACGCGAAACGCCCGAACTCGAAGGACAGGTCAACAACGTCTCGGCGGACACGTTCACGGATGAACAGTCCGGTTTCACCTTTTACCGTGCCGAAGTGGTGCTGAATGACGGCGAGATCGACCGGCTCAACGGCCAGGAACTTTTGCCGGGTATGCCGGTTGAAACACTGATCAAGACCGATGAACGCACGCCGTTGTCCTATCTCGTGAAACCAATGGCGGACTACTTCAACCGCGCGTTTCGCGAATGATGCGGGCGCGGTTATCGCTGGATGACCGCGTTTTCCCATTCAGCCAGAAAACGGCGGCGTTTCAGCCTGTCCAGAAATGTCATGAGGGCCGGGTCCAGCCCAATCGTTTCGCGATCGGTGCCGGTTTCGTGTGTTGCCAAGGGCGGCAAGGTAACGGGGTCGCCTACCCGCTTGGTTTGGTTGGAAATCAGATGTTTTAGAAAAGACGTGGCCGCGTCCGGTTGCGAGGTGCCGTTCAGCACCATGGCCGTGCGCATCATGGTCGTCTGAAAATCCGACGGCAGAATGATTTCCACAGTGTCCTTGCTTCCGGCGCGGGCTTCGGCATAGCTGCCCAGAACGTTGTAAGCCACAGCAATCTCACCTTTGACGAGGTCATCGATCATATCCGCCGAACAACAGTACAGGCGTACGTCCAATCCACCCATCACCTCCATGAGCCGCCAATACGTCTCGGACGCGCGGGCATCCTGCGTTGCGAACAGATACCCCAGACCGGATTGACGGATGTCATAGGTGCCCACACGGCCCCTGAAATCATCGGGACGCAAACGAAGGATTTCGATCAGTTGTTGCCGGGTCTCGGGGATGGGGCCACCGGCAAAGGCCGCGCGGTTAATCACGATTGTCGCCGGTTCCGAGGTGAAAGCAAAAAGGCTTTGATGCCATTGCGCCCAGGATGGCAGCGGTATGTCGTCGATGATGCGCCCGAAACCGTCGTTTGCCAGCTTCAGTTGCAGGTCCATCGCGCTGGATATGACGACATCAAAATCGTCCGGCGCGGCACGGACTATTCGGTCAATATCTGCGGTGCCTGTCACCAGGTATTCGACAGAGATACCGGGGTTTTCTTCGATGAAACCCGCAATCAAGGGTTCGAACAGAAAGGTGTCCGTGCTTGAGATCACGCGTAGATGCGCCTCATCCGCCGAGGCGTTGAAAACCTGCCTGTCCTCCCAGGTTTGGGTGGCAGCAACGACAGGAAGGCTGAAGAAAATCAAAGCGATAAGATAACGCACGCGCCGCCCCCCTGCCGGTTGGTCAATTCCAGTGTGCCACCATGCGCAGAAGCAACGTCCTGAACGATTGTAAGGCCCAGTCCGGATCCGATGGTTCCGCTTGCATTCTTCCCGCGCTCGAAACGGCGCGTCAAAGTGTCGATCTCGTTTGGAGGAAACCCCGGCCCACGGTCTTTGACAATTATCTGAATGCGTGGTTCCGAAACAACCTCGATGCGTACGAAACTGTCGGCAGGCGCATATTTCAGTGCGTTGTCGATCATGTTGCGCACAGCGTTCTGAATAAGAATGGGGTCACCCGAGTAGGAAACCTTTGGATCGCCGCTCAGGGAAAGCGACAAGTCCTTCATTTCGGCGATTGGTGTCAAACGCTGCACCAGATCACGGACCAAAGCATTGAGATCAATGTCTTCGCGCTCCAGATGATCGGCGCGGAACGTGATCATCGCATGATCCAGCAATTGCCCCGCCGCGCGCGAGCTTTCATCAATGGCCCGCACCATTGAGCGTAACGCTTCACGGTTTTCTTCCTTTTCGACCCTCTGCAATGTGGCATCGGCATAAGATCGAACGGTTGCCAAAGGGGTGCGCACCCGGTGGGCCGCCTCGGCGATGAAATCTTCCGATTGGCTCAGTGATTGATCCAGCCGCCCCATCAAAGAGTTCAACGAGGCCACCAAAGGAGCCATTTCGCGGGGTACGGGCTTTTTGAACGGGCTCAGGTCCTGCGGGCCGCGCCGGGTGACAGAGGTGGTAAGCCTGTTCAATTGGCCAATCGTCGACGAGGTGGCCCAGAACGACAGCGCAGCGGCAAGAGCAAAGAACCCGATGCCCAAGATCGCCGCGTTGCGTGAAATCTGGTCCAGAGTTTCCGCAAGGGCGTCCTGCGTTTGGCCCAACGCGACCTCGATGACGGTTTGTTTGTTCAGGCCCACCAGGGTTCGCCGCGCACTGACCTGACGTATGGTTTCACCCCGTATCCGACGGGTTTGAAAGCTCCACTTGCCGTCGAATTGCCCTTTGGCCGGCGGCAGATCTTCATATCCTGACAGAAACGCGCCATCCTGAAAAATCGCGTAAAAAACCCGGTCGTCGGACGGTGTGCTGAGCATGGCGAAGGCTGCATAGGGAATATCAACCTCCAACTGCCCGTCGCGCAAGGCGGCCGCGTCCAGAATCGAGGTGGCTGCCGCCCCCAGGATGTTGTCCTGCCCTTGTTGCGCGACCTGTGCGGCATAGTTGCGAACCGCGATAAACAGAAGAAACGCCAATATCGCGGCACCACCGATCAAAGTCAGGACCAGCCTGTTCCGAAGAGACCCTGAAACATAGGGGTCAGGAGGCATGATCCAGCCTGTATCCAAGACCGCGAAGCGTGGTGATCTTCAGGTCCGACGGTTCAAGATGTTTACGAAGGCGACCAACGTAAACCTCGATGGCATTGTCCGAGACATCGTCATCATAAGAAAAAAGCCGGTCCGTGAGCTTTTGTTTCGAAAACACCTGTCCCGGCGCACTGATGAACAGTTCCAGAAGGCGCAGTTCCCGGTTGCGCAAGGAAACAGTCTCATCCCCAACGGTCAGATGACCTGCCAAAGGGTCAAAGATTATTCCGCCCACTTCGATCGTTGTCCTTGCATTCCCGGATTTGCGGCGCAGAACGGCACGGCAGCGGGCCTCAAGTTCAGCATGATCGAAAGGCTTGGTGACGTAATCATCGGCCCCCAGATCCAACGAGCCGATTCGATCCGAGACCTGGCTGCGTGCTGTCAAAACGATCACGGGGGTGTCCAGATGACCAGCGCGATGCCGTTTGAGAAAGTCGCGCCCGTCCCCATCCGGCAACATGATATCCAACAGAATAAGGTCGTATTCCTGAGTTTCGGCAAAGGCCGTTGCATCATCCAATTTAGACGCATGATCAACCACATGGCCGTCTAACCTCATGCGCGAGCAGATGGCGTTCGCCAGATCAAGATTGTCTTCCACAAGAAGGAATTTCATGGGATTTTTGCTGTTTTTCGTGCGTGACAGGTTGATGTCAGGTTGATGTGTTTTTGTTCCACCCAATCTGAGCCGCCATGCGGCTGGTTGTCAAATGGGAGGACATCATGACGACATTCACACTGGGCCGTCGCGCCCTGATCGCAGCTGTGGCCGCAATTGGCCTGACAGGGCCGGCCTTGGCTGATGGCCATCAGGTCGTGGACAGCATTCACTTTCTGATCCCCGGTGGTGCCGGTGGCGGTTGGGACGGAACCGCGCGCGGCACGGGCGAAGCGCTGACAAAAGCTGGTCTGGTCGGCACGGCGTCATACGAGAACATGTCGGGCGGCGGTGGCGGCAAAGCCATTGGATATCTGATCGAAAATGCCGACAGTAACCATGGTACGCTGATGGTGAATTCGACGCCGATCGTGATCCGCTCTTTGACCGGTGTATTCCCTCACAACTTCCGCGATCTGACGCTGGTTTCGGGCACTATCGGCGACTATGCCGCGATCGTTGTGGGCAAAGACAGCCCGATCAACTCGATGGCGGATCTGCTTGCCGCTTTTGATGCCGACCCAAGCGGTACTGCGATCGGTGGCGGCTCGGTTCCCGGCGGCATGGACCATCTGGTCGCCGCGATGGTGATGGAAGCAGCGGGCAAGGATGCGCTTGGCGTGAAGTACATCCCCTATGATGCTGGCGGTAAAGCCATGGCGGCCCTGCTGTCGGGTGAGATCGCCGCCCTATCCACCGGTTTCTCGGAAGCGGTCGATCTGGCAAACGCGGGTGAAGTCAAGATTATCGGCGTGACATCCGAAGAGCGCGTTGACGCGGCTCCTGACGCGATGACGATGAAGGAACAGGGTATTGATACCACCTTCGTGAACTGGCGCGGCTTTTTCGCGGCTCCCGGTCTGCCCGAAGACAAGCTGGCCGCCTACCAGGAAGCGATTGCCAAGATGTATGACACCCCGGAATGGGAAGAGGTTCGGGCACGCAATGGTTGGGTCAACATCCACAACTCGGGCGCTGACTTCCAGACGTTCCTGGAGCAGCAGGAACAGCAGATCGGCGACCTGATGAAAAAGCTGGGCTTCCTCTAAGTCCGTTTTCGGCAGAGCGGGTCCGCCGCTCTGCCTTCCCACGAACAAGAACAAGGAGGGGGTCTCATGGCGCTGGATCGCTGGATCGCACTCATTCTTCTGGGTGTGTGTTTGACATATGGCTATGCGGCTTGGTTCACGATGGACGGCAGCCTGCCCCCTTTCATGCAGAGAAACCCAATTTGGCCCAGTACCTTCCCCAAAGTGCTGTCGGTTCTGGGTATCATCACCACCACGATCATTTTGCTGGGCTTTGAAAAGACGGAACCAAAGGAATCCGATATCGATTATCGGCGGTTGGGAGAATACCATCTTGATCAGGCGCTTATGCTACTGGCCTTGATGGTCGTCTACGCGCTTTGCCTGCGCCCCGTCGGGTTTCTGATCTCGACCTCGGCCTTTCTGATCCTCGGGTCTTTCATTCTGGGTGAGCGCAAATGGCACGTCATGCTGCTCGTCGCGCTGATCGCCACCGGCGCGGTCTGGTATCTGGTTCAGGAAGTTCTTGGCATCTACATGCGCCCATTGCCGGGCTTTTTCGGAGGCTGACATGCTCGAAGGACTTCTGATCGGCCTGCAAACGGCCTTCTCAATTCAAAACCTGCTGATGGTAATCGCAGGGTGCCTGATCGGCACGTTCATCGGCATGCTTCCGGGTCTTGGGCCGATGTCGATCATTGCCATCATGATCCCGGTCGCGATTTCCATGGGCGACCCGTCCGCAGCGCTGATCCTGCTGGCCGGTGTGTATTACGGCGCCATCTTTGGCGGTTCGACCTCTTCGATCCTTCTTAATGCGCCGGGGGTCGCGGGCACTGTTGCGTCCAGTTTCGACGGCTATCCGATGGCTCGCCAGGGCAAAGCAGGTAAAGCATTGACTGTTGCAGCTATTGCAAGTTTTGCCGGCGGTACGATCGGGGCCATTTTGTTGATGGTATTTGCCCCTGCTCTGTCTTCGGTGGCACTGCTGTTCCACTCGGCCGAGTATTTCGCGCTTATGGTCGTGGGCCTGTCCGCAATCGCAGCCTTCGCAGGCACCGGCCAAGTGGCCAAAGCCGTCATCATGACGCTTCTTGGATTGATCATGGCAACGGTCGGTGAAGGTGCATTGTTCAACCTGCCGCGTTTCACCATGGGTATCATGGATCTGCAATCGGGCTTTGGCTTCATCACGCTTGCCATGGCCATGTTCGCCTTGCCCGAAGCGCTGTTTCTGGTGCTCAAACCAAAGAACCTTCAGGGGGATGACGGTGAGATCAAGGACCTGCGCATCACAGGCCGTGAAGCCAAGGCCATCGCGCCGGTGATCGGCCGCCAATCTGTACAGGGCTTCTTCATCGGGGTTCTTCCCGGTGCGGGGGCAACGATTGCCAGCTTCCTCGGCTACGCGGTCGAGCGCAACATTGCCCCGAAAGAGGAACAGGAAGAATTCGGCAAAGGATCAATAAAAGGTCTGGCTGCGCCCGAAACGGCGAACAATGCGGCATGTACCGGTTCTTTCGTGCCGCTGCTGACACTGGGCATTCCCGGGTCCGGCACCACCGCGATCCTGCTTGGCGCTTTGATCGCCCTGAACGTGACACCTGGCCCACGCCTGATGCTGGACGAGCCACAGATTTTCTGGGCCGTGATCATGTCAATGTTCATTGGCAACCTTGTCCTGCTGATCCTGAACCTGCCGCTGATCCCATATATCGCCAAGGTTCTCTCGGTTCCGCGCAATTACCTGATCCCCTTCATTTTGTTCTTCACCCTGATGGGGGCCTATATCGGGCAGAACAATGCGACCGAGCTTTTGATTCTTGTTGGCTTCGGTGTTTGCGCCACCGCGTTGAAATTTGCCGACTACCCGCTTGCGCCGCTGCTGATCGGTTTCATCCTCGGGGGGATGATGGAGGACAACTTTGCCCGCTCGATGCAGCTCTATGACGGTATTGCTTTCATCTGGGAACGTCCGATGACGCTGGGTCTGCTTGTTGTCGCGGTGCTGCTGGTGCTGTTGCCCAGCTATCGCGCACGCCGCGCGCGTGCCCGGGCTGCAGGGGTTGCCGACGGTGACTGAGCCACTGGCAGGAATACGGGTTCTCGATCTGACGAATGTCCTCGCGGGTCCGTATTGCTGCTATCAACTGGCGCTCATGGGTGCCGAAGTGATCAAGGTCGAACGCCCTGACGGTGGCGACCTTGCCCGCGTTCTGGGTGCTGATCCTGCCAGAAACAAGGCCGGTATGGGCGTCAGCTTTCTGGCGCAGAATGCTGAAAAAAAGTCCATCACGCTCAACATGAAATCAGAACGGGGCAAGGCGCTTCTGAAACGCCTTGTACAGACGGCCGACGTACTGGTAGAGAACTTTCGCCCCGGTGTGATGGATCGGCTTGGACTTGGGTATGGCGTCTTGCGCGATGTGAACCCCAGCCTGATTTACTGTGCCATAAGCGGGTTCGGTCAGAACGGCCCCCGCCAGGGCGATCCGGCCTATGACCAGATCGTGCAGGGTATCAGTGGCGTGATGTCTGTCACCGGCGGTCCAGACACCGCACCCTATCGCGTTGGCTATCCTTTGGCGGACACGATCGGTGGAATGACAGCTGCTTTTGCAGTGTCCGCCGCCCTGAACGCGGATCCTCGCGGGGCCTATCTGGATGTGGCAATGTCCGAAGCCGTGATCTCGACAATGGGTTGGGTCGTGTCGAACTATCTGATCGCCGGCGCCATTCCCGGGGCCCATGGCAACGAAAACACGACGTCAGCGCCGTCAGGAACATTTGCAACTGCTGACGCGCCCATCAACATTGCCGCAAACCGCGACGAACAATGGCAGGCACTGGCCCGGCATCTGGGACGACAAGACCTGCTGGCCCACTCGGACTACGAAACACGCGAAGACCGCAAGCGCAATCGCCACGCCCTGCGTGAGGCGCTGGAGGAAAGTCTGCGGACCAGAGCGGCCTCAGACTGGGTACGCGAACTCAACGCAATCGGAGTGCCAACCGGGCAGGTATTGACCGTGCCCGAGGCGCTTGATGACGAACAGCTAGCTGGTCGCGGCCTGATCGGGTCTTTGAAGGTGCAGGGCGAAGACATGAAACTTGCAGGCAGCCCCATTGTCATGGACGGCGAACGGCACATGCCGCGCACCGCTCCACCACAGCTCGGGGCGGACAACAGTGCGATCTGGTCTGAAATTGGTCTATCCGGCGCGGAAATTGACGCCTTGAGCAAGGAAGGCATCATATGAGCGATGTATCCGATTGGTGGACGACTTCCATCATCGATATGGAACCTGGACGGATCGACCTGCGCGGAGAGCCGATCCAGAATCTGATCGGACATCTCAGTTTCAGCGAAATGATCTGGTTCATGGTTCGTGGCGACCGACCATCTGGCGCGCAGGCCCGGTTGTTCGAGGCCGCGTTGGTCGCCGCCGTGGACCATGGACCTCAGGCGCCCTCCATCGCAACGGCGCGCATGGCCGTGACTTGTGGGCTGCCGCTGAACAATGCGATGGCGAGTGCCGTGAACATGTTGGGGGATATTCACGGCGGGGCTGGTGAGCAAGCAGTTACGCTGTACCATTTCGTGACGCAACATCCTGGCCGGTTGGATCAAACGCTGGACGAGTGGATCAAGAGCGAAGGAAAGATCTTGCCGGGTTTTGGCCATCGTTTCCACACGCCAACGGATCCGCGCGCACCACGTCTGATGGCGTTGGTCCGTGATGCTGTGAAGGACGGGGCTTGTGATGGTCAGTTTATGCGGATCGGGCAGGCGATCGAGGCAGAACTGGCCCGGCGCAAGGGGAAGCCCGTTCCTATGAACATTGATGGTGCCACGGCGGTGATCTATGCCGAGTTGGGCTTTGCGCCCCCATTGGCACGCGGTCTCTTCTGCCTATCCAGATCTGTTGGCATTCTGGCCCATGCGTGGGAACAGATGCAGCAAGGCGGCCGGAACAAGGGACCGACTCCGCCGGCCTACCGCTGGACCTATGTCGAGACGTAGGTCGCTAGGCAGTTCTGAGCCGTGGGCGTTTGGCCAACAGGTCAGCCGCTGCACGGGCAATGACCAGTTCTTCATTGGTCGGGATTGCCATGACCACGACGCGGGACAGATCGGTTGAAATGATCCGGTCATTGTCCGCATTTGCGTCGGGATTCAGCTCGATGCCCAGCCATCCCATCCCGGAGCAAACCCGGTCACGCACCAGACGCGAGTTTTCCCCGATCCCACCGGTGAACACCAAGGCATCGATTCCCCCGAGAATGGCCGCCATCGCGCCAAGCTCGCGCCGAATACGGAAAGTGAAATAGCTGATCGCCTGACGGCTTTCGCGTGTGTCCGCCTTTTCCAGGGTACGCATGTCGTTGGACAGCCCGGACAGGCCCAACAACCCTGACTTCCGGAACAACAGGTCTGAGATTTCGTCAGCGCTCAGCCCTTCCTGGTCCATCAGATACAGGACCACGCCGGGATCCAGTTGACCACAGCGCGAACCCATCGGCAGCCCGTCCAGGGCCGAAAACCCCATGGTCGAGCCCACTGATCGCCCTCCGATCATCGCACACATCGATGCACCATTGCCCAGATGGGCCACGACCACGCGCCCTTCGTGCAGAAGCGGCGCTGTTTTTGCCATGTGATCCGATATGTATTCATAGCTGAGCCCGTGAAAGCCATAACGCCGAACACCTTTGTCGTAATACTCGCGCGGCAAGGCGAAAACGTCGTTCTCCCAGGGGTGGTTGCGGTGAAAGGCCGTATCGAAACAGGCAATCTGAACCGCGTTCGGAAAACGTTCCATCGCCGCCCTGGCCCCGGCCAGATTGTGCGGCTGATGCAAAGGCGCGAACGGGGACAGCTTGTCCAGTTCTTGAATGGAAGCCTTGGTCAATGGCACAGGAGCGTCAATGTCAGGTCCACCATGGACAACACGATGCCCGACCGCAGTCACGTCGCTGTTAGGAAATGAGCGCGCAAGCAGGTTCAATACCCAGTCCAGGGCTGCGGCGTGATCACTGATTTCTCCGGCAGTGCCGCTGGCAAGGACACTTCCGTCGGAAGACTTTGCTTTGACAAGCGGTTCCTGTTCTCCAATCCGCTCGACCGCCCCGGTGCACACCATGATCGGATCGTCATCGGTTAGTTCAAACAGGCCAAATTTCATCGAAGACGATCCAGCGTTCAGTGTCACGACATGTGTCATGCGGGTGCTCCGGTGCGTGAAAGTGAGAAGGCGTCGTGCAGGGCTGCCACGGCGCAGGAAGCCAGCCGGGCTTTGTCGTCATCGGCACGGCTGGTCAAAATGATGGGCGCTTTGGCCCCCATGACCACACCGGCCCCTTCTGCATTGGCGATGTAGGTCAGTTGCTTGGCCATCATGTTCCCGGCATCCAGATTGGGCACCACCAGAATATCGGTTTTGCCCGCGACATCCGACACAATCCCTTTGGAACGTGCAGCCGCAAGGCTGACGGCATTGTCCATGGCCAGAGGGCCGTCAACAAGCCCGCCCGTGATCTGACCGCGCTCAGCCATTTTCGACAGCAAAGCCGCATCAACCGAGGATCGGATCGCCGGATTGACGGTTTCGATTGCAGAAAGAATACCCGCCCTGGGGTTTTCGATCCCCAGCGACAGGGCCAGGTCGATTGCGTTCTGGACAATATCAATCTTGGTTTCCAGATCGGGTTCGATATTGATCGCAGCATCCGTCACCAAGAGTGGTCTGGGTTGTCCGGGCACGTCCATGACAAAGACATGGGTAAAGCGGCGACCGGTGCGCAGGCCTTTCTCGCGCCTGAGCGCGGCTTTTAACAGTTCGTCGGTATGCAGATGCCCTTTCATCAGCGCCTTTGCTCGACCTTCCGCAACAAGATCGACCGCCGTGTTGGCCGCGCTGAAATGATCGCTCTGCGGTATGATTTCGATCCCATCCAACGATGCTCCGATTTCGGCGGCAGCGTTCGCGATCTTGTCCGGGTCACCGATCAGAATGGGTGTGATGATCGTCTCATGCGCGGCCAACAGCGCCCCACCCAGGGCATTGGGCTCTTCCGGAGCCACAACAGCAGTCGGCATAGGCGGCAGCGGGCGTACCTTTTCCAGCATGGCATCAAAGTGACGATGACGTTTCACCACCAAACCAGGCAAATCCAACTCGGCAAACACCATCTCTTTCTCCGGCGCGATCACGACGGCCTTCCCGCTGACGATCACGGCACCGTCCGATGGGCGCGTAACGACCGTGTCAAAGACAACCTCCCGATTTGGTCGCTTTTCCAGAACGGTGACTTTGGAGACCAGTTCATCACCGGCATGCGCCCTTTCCACAAAGTCAAAGCATTGCGATTTGTAAAGCGTCCCTGCCCCCGGCAGAACGTTCCCCAAAACGGCTGAGATCAGGGCCCCCACGAACATGGCAGGGGCAACCGCTTCGTTGATGTGGTCGCCGTCGCCGTCTTCGCTGGCCAGATGGAGAGGATTGTGATTGCCCGAGTTGTTGGCGAACACATAGAAATCATCGACCGAGCACGTGCGGACCAACTCGGCGGTATCACCGACCTGAAGCTTGTTGTATGGCTTGTTGTGGTACTGCATGAGCTTTCGTTTCTGTTTCGATCGGTTTGGCGACGCTGTGAACTCTCTTGCTGATACCGAGTTCAGCGCACAATGAAAACAACGCATGCTGGCTGCCGGTATCGGTCTGCACGCTATTTCCGGTGGGTAACGCCTTCATGTCGTGACGCCCGGATAATGTGCAGATTGCAGATCAGGCGCGCCGCTTTCCGCCGCCGCCCTGTTTGCGCATCGAAAGACCGATCCGCTTTCTGGGCACATCCACCTCGACCACGCGCACTTTCACGACTTGCCCGGCCTTGACGACCTCATGCGGATCCTTGACGAAGCGGTCCGCCAGCTGGCTGACATGAACCAGCCCGTCCTGATGAACGCCCACATCCACAAATGCCCCAAAGGCCGCCACGTTTGTCACGGTGCCCTCAAGAACCATTCCGGGCTTCAGATCGGTTATCTCTTCGATGCCATCCGCGAAACTGGCCGTGACAAAACTGGGTCGCGGATCCCGTCCGGGTTTCTCGAGCTCGGCAAAGATATCCAGAACCGTGGGCAGGCCGAAATCTTCGGTTACGAATTGTTGTGCCCGCAACCCTTTCAAGGACCCTTCATGGCCCATGATGTGCCTGATATCCCGCCCGCAGGCGGACACGACGCGGCGGGCGACTTCATAGGCTTCGGGGTGCACCGACGACGCATCAAGCGGTTCGGCGCCGTCCCTTATGCGAAGAAACCCGGCGCATTGTTCGAAGGCACGCGGACCCAAACCTGCGACGGACAACAAGTCCTTGCGCGATTGGAACGGTCCGTTCAGATCGCGATGGGCGACGATGGCTTCGGCTTGCGCCGGGCCCAGCCCCGACACACGGGCAAGCAAAGGTGCAGAGGCTGTGTTCAGGTCAACCCCGACCGCGTTCACGACATCCTCGATCGCGGAATCCAGGGATTGCGACAGGCGGTGCTGGTCAACGTCATGCTGGTATTGACCGACGCCAATGGATTTCGGTTCGATTTTGACCAGTTCCGCCAATGGGTCCTGCAATCGCCGGGCGATGGACACCGCCCCGCGCAGCGAGACATCCAGATCGGGAAACTCTCGCGCTGCCAGTTCAGACGCGGAATAGACCGAGGCACCGGCTTCGGACACAACCACCTTGGTTGGCGCTTTTACCGTCTTGGGCAGCAGAGCCAGCGTATCTGCAACCAACCGTTCGGTTTCTCGGCTCGCAGTTCCGTTTCCGATGGCGATCAGCTCGATCTGGTGGGCCGAGATCAGATTGAGGATGGTCGCCTGCGCCCCGCGCAAATCGTTTTTGGGTTGAAAGGGATAGAGCGTGTCAGTGGCCACGACCTTGCCCGTTGCGTCAACCACCGCCGCTTTCACGCCGGTGCGGATGCCGGGATCAAGGCCCAAAGTGGCCTTGGCACCTGCCGGAGCAGCAAACAGCAAGTCCTTGAGGTTCCGTGAAAAGACCTGAATTGCCTCGTCCTGCGCACGGCTGCGCAGATCGGCCATCAATTCGACCATCATGGACAGCGAAAGCTTGACCCGCCATGTCCACCCGGCAACTTTGCGCAGCCAGGCATCACCCGGCCCATTGCCGCGTGTCTGCAAATGTGCGGCCACGATGGTCTCGGCCCGGGCTGCCCCGAACTCCGGTTCCGGCGCGATATCAAGTGAAACAATGCCCTCTTTTGACGCCCGCAGCATTGCCAATGCCCTGTGCGATGGAACATCCGCCCAACGCTCGGAATGGTCAAAGTAATCGCTGAACTTGGCGCCTTCCTTTTCCTTCCCGTCGATAACCCTGGCGCTGAGCAGCGCCTCGCGCTGCATGAAGGCCCGCAATTCACCCAGCAATGTCGCGTTTTCCGTCAATCGTTCGGTCAGAATGTCGCGCGCGCCGTTCAGCGCGTCACGAGGGGTGGCAACGGTTTCGCTCAGATATGCCCCGGCCAGTGTTTCCGGGTCCGCATCGCGATCGGCCAGAATGGCTTCGATCAGGGGTTCCAGCCCGTTTTCACGCGCGATCATCGCCTTGGTGCGCCGCTTGGGCTTGTAAGGCAGATAGATGTCTTCCAGCTGTGCCTTGGTTTCGGCCCGAGCGATCGAATTGCTAAGAACTTCGGTCAGCTTTCCCTGTTCTTTTATCGACTTCAGGATGGTTTCCCGCCGTGCCTCAAGCTCACGCAGATAGGTCAATCGCTCGGACAGAAGGCGCAACTGGGTGTCGTCCAACCCACCGGTTGCTTCCTTCCGATAGCGGGCGACGAAGGGAACTGTCGCTCCGTCATCCAATAGATTGATCGCAGCACCGACCTGATCGGAACGTGCGTTGATCTCGGTGGCTATGGTGCGGGCGATACGGTCCAAGGGGGCCTCCTGAAACGGCAGTGGAAGGGCTTCTTAACGAGCCGTTTCAGCAAGGGGAAGTCCCTTGTACCGGTCCGTCGAAAGGCATCAGCAGGTAGCCACTGTTTTTGCGGCTATTTGGCATTTCTTGGACACTACCAGCGTGCAACGGCCTCAACCCCACGGCATCAGCCCGCAATACCCGGTGCGCGCGCTTGCGTTATGCGCCATTTGCGCCAGCGTCGTCAGGTCAAAGACCGGCAGTTTCAGGTCTTCCTGAATGCGGTTTGCATAAGGCGGAAGATCCGTGCATTCCAATACCACCGAGCGTATTTCAGGCGTATCGCGCTTCAGCCTGCGCGCAGCGTCCAGCACTTCGGCCTCGATAAGATCAGTATCCATACGGGTGCGCGTGTTGCGCAGGATGACTTCGGCAAACTCGCTGGTGTGTTCCAGACCCTGCACGGCCACCGGAACGCCCCCCGCCCCAACGCCTTCGAAATGACGTTGTGTCAGCGCTGATGAATCCGCTGTAATCACCCCGACCGGTGCGCTGGCCCCGGTCATGTGAAAGGCCAATGGCACCTGTATCAGGCTCGAAGCGAAGACTGGCACCGATACGGCCGCGGCCAACTCTTTTTGGAACAGGGCGAGAAACCCGCAACTTCCGGTAATGGCGCGAACGCCTTCAGCCTCAAGCCGTTGCGCGCCTTGTATGAATGGGTTCAGCAGATCAGGTGTCGGGTTGTTCAGCAGCGTTGGCACCGTGACGCCATCTATCATCTCGTACAGCACCGGGAACGGCAGGCTGGATGGGTTCTTGATATGCCCGGGCGGTTTGGGGAAATAGCTTTCCAGACACAAAACGCCGATAGAGGCTCCGCAGGTATTCTGTCCACCCTGGTAGATCGGCATAATGGGGCTATCCTTCTTCGAAACGGTGGTTGTTGCGCGTCAAAATCGCGACAAGGCGAATGAATCCAATGAGATGTTGAGGCGTTGCCCTGACACCAAATCAGCCACCAGCTCACCTGTTTTGGGGGCCATCATCAAACCGTAATGGGAATGACCAAAGGCGGTGAACAGGCCCTTGTGCCCCTCAACCGGACCAATCGCCGGCAAACTGTCGGGAAAAGACGGGCGTCGACCCATCCAGAACTGCGTATCCGAGGTGTTCAGATCCGGCATCATTGCGCGGGCCTGTGCGGTCAGAAGCGACTGTTTGCGTGGATCTGGCGGCGCGTCGATGCTGCCGAATTCGGCCGTGCCCGCCACACGCAAACCGTCCTGCATCGAACTGGCCACCACCTTGGCGTCCACATCCATCACCGAGTTTTCCAGGCTGGCAGAGGGGGTCGGGAATTGGACATGGTATCCACGCTCGGCCACCAGTGGCACGGGCAAACCCAAAGGTTTCAGCAACGCGGCAGACCAAACCCCGGCGGCCAACACGACAGTATCGGCGTGAAGCGCACCGGCCGGCGAGGTCAAATGCCATTGGCCGTCTTCGGTGCGCTTTATTTCATTGACTTCTGTCCGCACGAACTCGGCGCCTTGTCGACGGGCCTTGTCGGCCAAAACCTCGCCAACCCGGCCGGGTGAAGTAACCCGCGCCTGCCCTTTGATCAGGATCGCTGCTTTGAAATCCCTGGATAAAGCGGGTTCGATCCGGCGCAGCTCTGGCCCGCCGATCCGCTCAAGCCGTCCGCCTTTTTCCTGCCGGATCAGGTATCCCAGTTCTTTCAGGTCAGCCTGATCCGGGTTGCGAAACGCGTGGATATAATTGGAATCAACAATAAGGTCTTCGTGCCCGGTATTTTGCAGATGCCTTCGGTACAGATCTACCGATGGGCGGCACAATAACTCCATTGCGTCCGAGATATTGCGTACGGATTTCTCGCTCGAAGTCTTCAGGAACCTCAGGCCCCAGGGTATCATCCTGGGCCAGAACGCAGGCCTGACGGTCAACGCGCTTTTCGGATCCAGCAGCATCCGAGGAATCGTTTTCCAGATACCCGGCGTGGCCTGTGGAATGACCGACCAGGGCGAGACGACACCGGCATTGCCGAACGAAGTCTCCTGCCCCGGATCTCCACGGTCGATCAGACGCACGGCAATACCGCGCTCCTGCAACGAGAGCGCACAACACAGGCCGACGATCCCGGCGCCGATGATGGTCACTTGTTCAGGCATGTCAGATCGTTGCTTGAATTCGGCTGCGGGCGATCAACTGTGTGACGATGACAGGAGACGCCACCGCCAGAGCGATCAGGTCAGCCGTCAGCGTGGGCGCAACGAAGATAATCCCGGCAACGACCATCAGGATGCGCGACACGCGGTTGAGTGGCCGCAACCAATACCCCACGACCGCCGCCGAAAGCGCGATGACACCGGCAATACAGCTGGCGGCGGTATAGGTGAATTCCCAAAGATCGAACCCTGTGGAAGACACGAACAGCAAAACCGGCGCATAGACGAAGGCCATCGGCGCGATCACCTTGCCCAGTCCCAGCGTAAAGGCGGACAGACCGGTGCGGAACGGGTTGGAATTCGCAATCGCTGCGGCGGCATAGGCCGACGTGCAGACCGGAGGTGTGATCTCGGAGACCACGCCGTAATACAGCACGAACAGATGGCTGGCGATGGGTGGAACCCCCAACTGCGCCAGCGCAGGCTGCGCGACCGAAACGAGCATGATGTACAGTGCGGTGGTCGGAATGCCGGCCCCCATCAGAATGCAGACGATGGCAATGAAAACCAGCGAGATAAACAGTTGCAGGTCTTCCATCGCAAACAGTTGGAAGCTGCCGAACGAGATCATGTTGTAGAGATCGGATGCCAGATTGCCCGCACCCTGTGTCACCATGAATCCGATGCGGAAACCGATACCGGTGGTGTTGATCACACCCACCACGATACCCACCGCGGCGGCAGCGGCCCCCACGGCCAGCGAGTACTTTACCCCAAGTTCGACCGCGGCCAGCATCTCGGGCACTTCGATCCGTTTCTGCGGGTTCAGCGTGGCGATAACCGACAATCCGCACAGGATCGCGGTCATGGACAGGTCGAACCCACCGTCGGAGAACTTCCAAAGCACGAACGCAAGAAACGCCGCTGCGTAGATCAGAGTTGGCGGCTGCTTGATCCGCGACATGCCCGCGATCACCGCCAGCGATATGCCACAGAAGGCCGACATGAAGGGTGTGTATCCAGTGAACAAAACCACCAGCAGGCCGATCAGCGGCACGATATTGGCCCAGCCTTCGGCCCAGACGGCCTTGAGCTGCGGCAATTGCTCTTTCGCCAGACCTTGCAGGTTCAGCTTGCGCGCCATCAGATGCACCACGGCAAAGACGCCGACATAATGCAAGAGCGCCGGGAAGATCGCAGCGATCACGATGGTGGTATAAGGCACCTCGAGGAACTCGGCCATGATGAAGGCCGCAGCGCCCATGATGGGCGGTGTGATCTGGCCGCCAGCCGAAGACGCGGCCTCGACCCCGCCCGCAAAGTGACCGGGGTATCCAAGGCGCTTCATGTTGGGAATTGTCAGCGCGCCGGTCGAAACGGTGTTGGCCACCGAAGAGCCCGAGATCGTGCCGAAGAAGGCCGAGGATACCACCGACACTTTGGCCGGGCCGCCCGTATAGCGGCCCGCCAAAATGGTTGCGTTGTCAATGAACAGTTGCCCAAGCCCCGTTCGCTGAGCGATCACGCCGAACAGGACAAAATGGAACACGATGGTCGAAACGACCCAAAGCGTCACGCCATAGATTCCTTCCTGCGGGAAGTACATTGACGATACGAAGGTTTTGAAGTTCACGCCCGGATGTTGAAGCAACCCGGGAAAATAGGGGCCCAGCAGCGCGTATGAAATGAATACGCAGATAATCAGCGGCAGCACCCAACCCAGCGTGCGGCGCGCGATGTCCAGTACCAGAAGGATGATGATGACGCCGAGGATTACATCATAGCTGTTTGGGTTGCCCATTCGGAAGGTTTGTTCCTCGATCCCCAGGAACGGTATGCCGCGCCAGGCGAAACCCACGTAAAGCGCGGCGATGATGCCAAGCGCCATGAAGACTAGATCATAGAGAGGGACGTTGCCGATGCGGAAACGACTGACTTTGAGAGCATAGAGGCTTTTGGCTCCGACAATCGGGATCGTGGCGTAGACCAGAATGAACAGCAGAGCCAGATAGATGCCCATATGCCAGTGGTCGGCAGGCAGGCCGAAACCAGCCGTGAAGAATTCGTAGAATGCAAAGATCAGGGCGACGACACGCAACACCTTGCCTGCCGTGGGCGTGACCTGCCGGACAGCGGCGCCTTCGTCGAACTGTTCTTCGATGGCCGCAAGTTCCTCGGCCGTCAGTTCGTGGTCATCAAGTTTCTGGGTCTCGGACATGATGGCCCCCCGATTTCGCATGATTCCAGAGTGCGGTGCCCCGACCGGGGCACCGACAACAGGTTTCAGTCAGGTCTGGTTATTGAAGAAGACCGGCTTCTTTATAGAACTTCTCGGCACCCGGATGCAGCGGAACACCCAGCGCCTCGACGCCGTCGAGGGCGGTATCAGGCGTGATCTGCTTGCCCTTTGCGTGGCCGTTGTCCAGCAGCTTGCGCGTGTTGTCGTTCCACAGGGCCTTGGTCAGCTGATAGACTAGGTCTTCGGACAGATCCGATGACACGACCAGCATCGCGCTTACCGCAGGGGTCTTGGTTTCGGAATCGATGCCTTCATATACACCCCCCGGGATAGCGGACGGGATATAGGCAGGAATGATCTCGTTGATCTTTGCCAAATCTTCATCGCTGAAGGAATGCAGGTTCATGCCCTTGGTCGAAGACAGCTGCACCATTGCGGCAACCGGCCATCCTGCTGCGTAGAAATAGGCGTCAAGTTGGCCATCGGCCAGACGTTCGGCGCTCTGACTGTTGTTCAACTCGGCCTCATCCATATTGTCACGGTTGACGTCCCATGCTTCCAGCATTTGCAACACGGCCACCTGCGTGCCCGAACCGGCCTGCGCGATACCAACGCGCTTGCCTTTGAGGTCACTCAGATCGTTGATCGTCTGGCCTGCGGGAAGAACCAGGTGCAGGTCTTCCGGGAACAGGTTTGCGACGATGCGCAGCTTCGGGTGGGGTTTGCCTTCAAACTTGCCCTCACCCAGATACATCGAACGGGTTACATCAGCCGCGGCCAGGCCGGCCTCAAGCTCGCCGTTTTGCACGGCGGCATTGTTGAAGACTGACGCAGTTGTTGACTGTGCGATAGCGATCAGCCCGGGCACACCGCATTGGCCGCCCTCTTCGCAGGGGCGTGAGCCCGGAGGGGCCGAAATTCCGTTGGCGATGGTCCCTCCGATCGGGAAATAAGTGCCGCCTGCACCGCCGGTGCCGATGCGGAAAAAGGTTGGGTCCTGTGCAAGCGCCGGTGCAGCCAATGCACCCGCCAAAGCCAAACCCGTCAGGCATTTCATCAATCTCATCGTAAGCTCCCAGTTGTGGATCATTGGATTCGGTTTGTCCGAATTCTGATCCGTTCAGCCTATGCAATTTTAACATAAATACAAATTTGTTATATTTAACAAAACGAAAGTTTAGCTTATGCTTTGGACATGAACCTTGCTCAATTGACTGTTTTTCGTGAGGTGATGGAAACCGGGTCCATCTCTCAGACCGCAAAGAAGCTGAACCGGACACAACCGGCGATCAGCCTGGCAATCAAGAACCTGGAAAGAAGTCTTGGACTGACCCTGTTCGAACGAAAAGGCCGGCGTTTGATCCCGGTGCCCGAGGCGCATTACCTGTTGGCGGAAACCACTGGGATACTGGACAGATTATCAACGGTTTCCAGCACGATGCACGGGCTTCTTAAAGGAAGTTCAGGCAACCTGAACATTGCCGCCATGCCGGGACCGTCCATTTTTGCCTTTCCGAATTTCATCAGCCGCTCGGTTGGCGGAAATCCGGACATTCGGGTTACGCTGTCAACCCGCAGCTCGCCCCAGATAATGGAACTTGCTGGCACTCAGAACATTGATTTCGGGTTTGCTGATTTCGAACACCCGGTCGGAAAGAAGCCGCAATTCACGGCAGAGATCATCAGCGGAGATTGCTTTTGCGCAATGGATCGGGACAATCCGTTGGCGCAAGAAAAGGCTTTGAAGATTTCGGATCTCGATGATGTGCCAATGGGTGGACTGTACGACACCCACCCTTTCCAGAAAAAAGTTCAGCGCGCTTTTCAGATGGTTTCAGCCACTTACAAACCAAGTGTGACGTGCCAGTATTTTCTTCCGCTCATTCCGTTTGTTGGATCGGGGCAGTGCTGCTCGATTGTCGATCCGTTGACCGTTGCGACGGAACGAAAGCTGAATATCTCGCATGGCCGTGTGGTATTCCTGCCTTTCAAGGACCCCCTCAGATACGAATACGCCATCCTGTCGCCGGATCACCGCCCCCCGTCGCAATTGGCGCTGAAAATAAAAGCGGGGTGGAAGGCGGAAGTTGTATCGATGCTGGATCAGACCAACGCGAACCCGCGGACGGAAGATTTCTGAAAGACACAGGACGGCACTGTGACGCAGGCGACAACCGGAAGAACTCAGATGCCGCGCGCAACAGAGGCCTCCAGCGTCGATTTGAGCTGTTGCGCATCTATCGGTTTGTAGAACAGCGGCAGCTTTGCTTGTTTGCACTGCTGGACAAGCTCTTGTGATCGATTGGCTGAAATAATGCAGCCGGGCAAATACCCGAATTCATCCGTCAGGGCACGCATGGCGTCCGTCCCTGTTTTCCCGTTATTCAATTGATAGTCTGCGACAACAAAATCTGGCAGGATACCTATTTCGCGCAGAAGGCCAATCGCTTCGCTTTCGCTTTCGCATTCAAGAACTTCGACGCCCCAGGATTCGATGGTCATGGTCAAGGCGCCGCGCAGGTTTTCATCGTTTTCGATCAACAGGGCGACGGTGTTGCCCAGCACATTCGAGTTCGGTTTTTGTACCACTGAAGAGCAGAGAGAAACCTCTGGTTTTGCCCGGGCCAAAGGTATTTCGACCGAAAACCCCGTTCCCTTTCCAACTTCGGAAAACAGCTGGATGGGATGTTGAAGCAACCCGCAGGCCCGCTCGACAATCGCAAGACCCAACCCCATGCCTTCGGCAGCGCTGGCATCCGAATGCAGGCGCTGAAATTCCTGAAACACGATATCTCTTTGGTCTGATGCTATACCGATGCCCGTGTCCCAGACCTCCAAGGCAATTGCGTTCTTGCGATGCCTGACACCAACAAGAACTTTCCCGGTCTCGGTGTACCGGATCGCGTTTGACAGCAGATTCTGCAATATCCGCCGCAGGTAACTGGCATCGCTTGTGACCAGAGCCTTTGTGTCGACAAAACGCAATTTCAGACCTTTGGCCTGGGCGACGGGCTTGAATGCGTCTTCCATCTGCAAGAAAAGTTCGCCCACCGACACCGTGGACAGATGCGCCTTGGCCCGCCCGGAATCTAGCTTTGAGATGTCCAGCAGGGCTTCGAGAATGTGTTCGACACTGTTCAGGGCGCTTTCTGCTTTTGCTGCGACGGTCTGCGCTGTGTCTTTGTCCAAACCGCTGCCCAGTGACGCAACATAGAGTTTTGCCGCAGACAGAGGTTGCAACAGGTCATGGCTGGCGGCAGCCACAAAACGCGATTTTGACGCATTCGCCCGTTCAGCCTCGTTCAGCGCATCCGCAAGCTCCATTGTGCGTGAAGCCACACGTTGTTCCAGCATTTCCTTGGCTTCGTACAAAGCCTCAGCAGACTTCCGCTCCGCAGTTACATCGGTAAAGGAAATCACAAAGCCCCGGTCAGGCATTTCCTGGGCAAAGACCGACAGGATTTTCGATCGCCCCCGATGCATCTGGAACTGAAGGGGGCGGCGATAGGTTGGTCGGCTGACCCAATCCAGCAGATCCGCCTCGGTTATGCCTTTCTGAAAGCTGATATTGTCGCCCAGGCGATTGGACAGGGTTTCAAACCGCGTGCCCATCTGAAACTGCGTGATCGGAATGGCCAAAAGCTCGCTTGCGCGGGTGTTCCACCCGATCATGCGGTGCTTGTTGTCAAAGATGCAGACGCCCTGATCGATATGTTCAAGCGTGGCGCGGATCAACCGCGCCTTGTCATCCAGAATGCGATCCCTTTCTTGCCGTTCGATCCGCATGATGTCTGTCACGTCGGTTTGCAAGATCACGGTGCCCCCGTCTGGCGTGCGGTGTTCGGAAACTTGCGACCACCGATTGCCAGAAAGACGAACATTGAACACCACGTGGTCATCTGCGTGACGATCCAGGCGGCTTTTGGCCCAGTCCCCCGGGGTCATTGTCTCTGGCAGGGACAGGAACCCGGATTGGCTGACCAGTTCCACGTAGTCGGCAAAGCGCAAGCCGGGGTTCAGCTGTTCCTGAATGTCGGGCATATGCATCCCGAACCGGCTGTTGCACAGCACCAGTTCTTCGTCACGATTGAACAGGGCGAATCCTTCCTGCACCGTTTCGATCGCATTTGCCAAATCTGCGCGCGCTGCTTCGGTTTCCTTGTTGGCCTGCGCCAACCTGGCGTTGGAGTCATTCAGAAGCTCAAGCGCGCGCTCAAGATCATCCGTTCGGGCGCGGACCTCTTGTTCAAGCACCGCCGCCCGTTGGAACTGAGCATAAGCCGCGCCAGAGGCATTGGTGGATTCTTCCACGCGCCGCATCAGGGCTTCGACGATTTTCCTGAGCTTCTCGTTCTGACGATCAAGTGAGTCCGAGGGATCTGTGAGATGCTCGATCATGCCTTACTCTTTCTCGGGCGGGTATATCGCCACACCGGTCAGGGTCTGGTTCACATGGATCGAATTGAATTGCTCTCCATAGGTCGAGAAACCGACCACGTGATTGCGAGACAGAATGTTCGAGATCGCGCGCGTCCTCTGCTTTTGCTGGGCCTCCAGCCGGCGAAGAATGCAGTCACAACCCAAAATGGTGTCGGGTTGCTGCTTCTCGGTCAACAGGCTGATTTCTTCCTGTAGGTGTTCAACCATGTCCCGAGGTTCGGCCAGCGTCAGGACCAAGCCTTCGTCAATCGCCGAAAAAAAGACAAGATCGCCGTTTCCCGCCACCTGCTGGATCGCACGGACATGGTGTTGCCCGCCTATTTGCACAACGACCGGATGGGCTGCGAATGTGAATGTAGTGAGCTGTTCCGGGTCTTTGCCGAGAATGCGGGCGTATTCGCGGGCCGCGGGTTCGGCATTGATTTCCTGAACGATGCGTTTGGCCGGGTCCGCCTTGGTCACCACCATGCGGCGGGCGGTGGGCAGAAGGTGATCGGTCTTGAACACCTTGATCGGACACCGCGTGCGAACCTGGGTCAGTATGGCGGCATTGCTTCTTGCCTGTCCCTGATACAGAACATATGTGCGCCCGAATTTGGTTCCATCCCCCGCCGATCCACCGAACAATGGTACCGGCCCAAGCCCCACAGCCAATTCCGACGTCAGTTCATCTTCTTTTGTCGACAGCCCGTCAATCATCAGGAACGTGAATTCGTGGCTCCATTCGGGCGCGCTTGCCATCATCGCGTTCCTGTTGTGGATCATCTCTTTGATGATGCTGTCGGAATCGAATTCGTTCAGGTCCGGAACAAGAACCGTGCGTGTTTCGAAATGGGATTGCGGCAGGCCGATCGCGACGATCTGATCTTCGCAATACCCACTATCCGCCAGCTCTCCGGCGGTGGTGCATCCAACAATCGGGGTCGGCGCAAAGGCGCGCGCGGCATCCGCGATCACCACGGGTGCATCAGCGTTCGGGCTGACAAAAAGAATGACAAGCGCAAGTGGGTCATCACCCAACTGGCGTCTGAGTGTCTCGATCGACTGCCCGGTGTCGTGGCGTGCAAAAGCCGTTTTGACGATGCCTGGCGTACGGGCCCGGGCTGTTGCCCGCCCGACTGCTTGGTCCATCGTGCCTCCTCCCTAAAAGCGCGACGATAACGTGAGAGTATGACGCCTAGCCTTGATCTTGCAAGACACTGGCAAAAGACGCTTTCTTGGCGATCAGAACCGCCTGCGTGCGGCTTTGGACACCCAGTTTTCGCATTATTGCGGTCACATGCGCTTTGACGGTCGTTTCCGCAATCGACAGGTCATAGGCGATTTGCTTGTTCAGTTTACCTTCGCAGATCAGTTGCAGGATACGCGCCTGCTGGTTTGTCAGTGTCGCCAGTCGTTTGACCGCTTCGCCGTGTTCGTCGTCTTCCTCTGTGTCGATCAAAACGCAGCCTTCCGGCACGAAGACGTCACCGGCATGCACGGTCTCGAATGCAGTACGGAACACGTCGCGCTGACTGTGCTTGGGGACATAGCCCGATGCGCCGGCCCGTATCACCTGGCTGACGACGCGGTTGTCGGTCAGCGACGACACCACGATTACCGGTGCGTTTGCGGCAGCCTTCAAGCGGACAAGGCCATCCAACCCGTCCACATCCGGTAAATTGAGATCCAGCATGACAGCATCAGGTTTCAGCCCACTTGCCAGCAGATCCAATGCGTCTTCCAGCCGGTCTGCCGTATGGATTTCCCGAATCTGAGCCACACTTTGCAGGGTCATCGACAAGGCGTCGCAAAACAATGGATGGTCATCAACGATCAGCACGTTTTCGAAATCATTGCGTGCGGCGGATTCAGCAAGCATCTGGTATAGCCTTTTGCATTCAAATGGTCTCCAGCCTAACCAATCCTAGCAACGAATGAAATCCACGCATACTGGCGGAAAGTCGTATAGCAACGCGCACCCCGGATCAGGGGCACGCGTCAGGATTTTGTTACGTCCTAGGGCAGTTAGCCGAAGCCAGTTCCTTCGGCAGGCGGAAAGTCCACAAGGTGCCGCCCTGGTTCAGGTAGTTGACCTTCTTGGCCACCTCATCACCCCACAGAGGAACCGCGCCGCCCCAGCCCGAAATGATCGAGACATATTGTTCGCCGTACTGTTCCCAGGTCACAGGCTGCCCGACGATGCCCGAGCCGGTCTGGAACGACCACAGTTTCTCGCCGGTTTCGTCATCCAGCGCGATAAACTCACCTTCGGGCGTGCCAAAGAACACCAGCCCGCCAGCCGTCGTCATCACGCCTGACCACAGCGGCGCGTCGTTCTTGTATTCCCATTTCCATTCGCCGGTATCCGGGTCGATGGCCTTGAGCGAGCCGATGTGATCTTCGCAGTTTGGTTTGATCGTAAAGCCTGCGCCCAGATAGGCAGCACCCTTTTTGTACGAGATCGGCTCGTTCCAGATATCCATGCCCCATTCGTTCGATGGCACATAGAAGTTACCGGTACGCTGCGAGAAGGCCATCGGCATCCGGTTCTTGCCGCCAAGGAAAGAAGGCGATGCAAAGATCACTTCACCCTTCTTGCCATCAGCCGCTGACGCCGGATCGCCAGGGCGGTTGTCTTCGGCAAAGACCGGACGGCCGGTCCCATCCACGCCGGACGCCCATGTTATGTCTTTGACAAACGGATTGGCCGGCACAAAGGCGCCGTCTTCGCGGTTCAGAACATAGAAATACCCGCCGGGATTTCCGGTGATCACCAGCCCGTCGACGATCAGCGGAGCCGCGGTGTAAGAGCACCCCGCCTTGTAATCCGCGATCTTGTCACGCCACACAACGTCACCGGTGTCTTTGTTCAGGGCCACGATCCGGGCATCAAGTGTCCCGAAAATCACCTTGTCACCGTAGATGGCGGCACCCCGATTCAACACGTCACAGCAAGGCAGGATGCCCTCGGGCAGGCGCGCATCGTATTGCCAGACCTCTTTGCCGGTCTCCAGATCAATCGCATACAGGCGCGAATACGATCCGGTGATGTACATCATGCCGTCATAGATCAGTGCCTGGGTTTCCTGCCCGCGCTGTTTTTCGCCACCAAGGCTGAACGCCCAGGCCGGCAACAGGTTCTTGACGTTGTCCTTGTTCAGCATGTCCAACGGGCTGTAGCGCTGCAAGTGGCGTCCCATCCCGTTTGTCACGACCTAGGTCGTAATTGACTGGTCGTTGGCCAGATCGTCCTCGGTAACTTCTGCATGGGCCGTGCCCACTGCAATCACGCTTGCGACCACCGTCATTGTGAACCGGTTCTTCGGTTTCCTCCCTAGACTTGAGTCTTCCCTCCACGCCGAATCCCCGACAGGTCGGAGCTGTTGGCATGGCAACTATTCGCAGGCGGGTCTGTCGGCGAAATTGCACAATGGTCGTGGGGGCAATTCGCGCATTTCATCCGGGCTCCACACTCATGGTTTCGGCGGCACCAGCGGTGACTTATCGGACCACTTTCGGGCATCTGTCGCAACGGATTGCGACGCGGCGCCGATCCTTCTCCCGGACGAACATGATCTTGATACGGTTGCGCCATTTGGCCCTGCGCGCGTCGTTCGGAACGGGTCTGTCCCGCGACGTCCCGCCCAGAATGCCGGGATATGTTTCCTT
The DNA here is from genome assembly GCF_024628725.1 of Ruegeria sp. YS9. Classification (NCBI taxonomy): domain Bacteria; kingdom Pseudomonadati; phylum Pseudomonadota; class Alphaproteobacteria; order Rhodobacterales; family Roseobacteraceae; genus Ruegeria; species Ruegeria sp. YS9. Next base: position 387,109 of record NZ_CP102410.1, on the reverse strand, counting down.
GACCTTTCAGGCCGCCCAAAAATCTGCCGACCACCATTGCCGCTGAAATTCAGGAGCTTGTTTCAGTTTTCGGCGTCGATTTCAGAGCTGACCCAAAGTTCGGTTCCGCCCTTCATGAATTCCGCGTGGCGCGGGCGCGAATCCACCAGGGTGTTGGCGAACAACTCCTGTGTTTCAGTATCGATCCAATGAGCCATGTTGGTGGTCTCGGATGTGGTGACAGCGATCTTTCCATCGGGTGAAACCGCCATTCCTTCCGGTTCGATACCCACGTCAATCTGGGCAATCACCCTCCGCGACACCGTATCGACGACAGTTGTGATCGCGTCATCTTCGTTGGCGATGTAGAGATGCCGATCATTCGGGTGCAAAACGAACTGTTCGGGGTCTTCGCCGGACGGCAGATCATAAAGGATTTCTCCGGTTTCGGGATCCATGACCTGCACCGAGTCATTGTCTGACGCGCAGATGTAGAGAACCGAGAAGTCCTTGGTAAAAGTAATCCCGCGTGGTCGTTCACCGGTTTCAAGGGTGCGGATCACTTCAAACGTTTCGATGTCGATCACACTGAGCGTGTCGTCTTTTTCGTTGCTTACCCAGATTTCATCTGCGGCCGCCGGGGCGCAAAGTGCCGTCGCAGCCAAAAGGGTGGCTACCTTCATCTTCATTCCTCCTTGAAGGCCGTGCACTGGCTTTCGGGCTCATCAATGCCAAGCGTATCCAGTTCCGTTCGTTGGTGCAGGAAACCCTGAAGCGGTGCGAGGGCCACGACAGCCCGTCCCGTCACCAAAGGGATTGGTTGGCGCAACTGGCCGTTCCAGGCGCGGAAACTCATCGCCCGGCCCTTGAAGCCTGCCAGTTCAAATCTGTCCGACAGAATGTAGTCCGGCAGAACAGAAGGATCGCCAGATTGCGTTCGGGTCACAGCCTCGCCCAATGACCGAAACGCAGCCCATGCCGCATAGTCGATTGACCTCATCGACCGTCCTGCTTGATCGGCGAACCGGCTCTGCAACTGAACCGCCCCCCATTGCTCGACCACGGGCGACCACGCCACCGGTCGCAACCCTTCCGAACCTGCAACCGGTCTGGGTTCCCATGTGTTGAACGGTATGGACCGGGCAAAGTCGTTCAGTTCATCAGCAACCAGCAAGACATCGTAATCTCCGAAATCCTGAGTGAAAACTGGAACTTCCTGGGCCGCATTACGTCTCAGGTCAGCATCAAAACGCCAGATCTTTTCTGCACGAAACTCCAGTCCGAACTTGGTCAGCGGCTGTCTCAAGGCGTCTGCAAAGGCCACGTCCGACACGTGCTCTCCGGTGATCAGAACCAGATCGTCCCAGCGTCTTTTGACCAGAAACTGTGCCAATACGTCCGTGCGCATCGCGTCTGATGGCATAGTGTGCAGCAGGTTGGCGCGGCCGGTGGTATCTCTTATGTCGCGTTCGGGTGCAGACGCGTTGAACAAGATGGCGTCGGCGGCCTCGGGAAGATCAGCGACCGCCAGTTGCGCCTGCGCAGGTGCGTCCAATATCAGGAAGCTTGTCTGGGACAGGGCCCGGCGCGCCGTTTGAAGCCAATCCCAGTCTTGCGGGGCTGTCGCAACTGTCAGTTCGCACTTGTGACCCAGAAACTTGGCCGTTGTCAGATTGTCTGTCTGTGCCAGTTTCGCACCCGCCGCACCAAGGTCTTCGGGCAATGGGTCAAGGTTCGACAAAACCGGTGGTCGCCTGACCTGATGCTGAAGGTAGACAACAGATACAGAGACCTCAGCCGCAGCAACCATTGGCAACAGAACAAGGGTTGCTAAGACGCGAAAAACATGGCCGTGTTTGCTCCTCCTCCGATGCGCCTCCACTAAAATGAGTCCTTGGGTGGCATGCCATTCGACCTTTGTCGCACGCGGCGGATCATCTGCAACCAAGGTCGAATTTCACGATGGTTTTCCCTGAGCTATGACCGGGGCAAGCATCAGAAGGAGGAAACGATGCGTCTTGTATTTTTTTTCACACAGCGCTGGCTGGCCTGACCGCAGGCGGCATGGCGTTTGCGCACGGAGATGTCGCCCCGCAGCCGGTGAATACAGATGCCCTGCCGGATGTGGGTGAGGAATGGTTGATCGAAAACCCCTATCGCGATCAGGGTGATGAGGTTTGGCAAGCCGCCATCGAAATTGGCGATTCCGGTTACAATCAAAACTGTGCGCGCTGCCATGGGTTGGGCGTGGTTTCCGGCGGTTTGGCGCCTGACCTGCGCTAACTCGAGGCTGAAGAATATGGCGACGAATGCTACGTGGAACGGTTCCGCGAAGGCTATACCCAGAACGGGATCACCAAGATGCCGGCCTTCGGAGAGCTGTTGGGCCAAAAGGCCGCCTGGGCCATTCGCACCTATATCGAAACGCGCCGCGACGATGGAGCGCTGGACGATCATACGGATCGGCTGAAAGAAATCCGTGACCTTCTGGCCTCGATGGCCGACGGTGGGGAAGGCGATGCCGCGGCGCTTCGGTCGGAACTCAGCGAGATTGCAAGCACCGTGGAAACAGGATCGGGCGCCCCAGTGGCTGACAGCGTGGCCTTCCGCGCCGCTGTTCTGATCTCGGGCGACAGTCCTGATTTCGCGGAAGCCGCAGAACAACTGACAATTGGATTGTCTGCCGCGCAATAGGACGGCAGACTGAGGCACATGATCGGACGCTCACTTTTTCTCCTCCTGTTGGCTGCCACCCTTTCCACCGGAATGGCGATGGCCCGATGCGAGGATCATGTGCCTCAACCCAAACCACAAAACGCCGGTCGGGATATCGTTGGCGCCGATCTCGATACCATTGTCGAGCGTGGCTATATCGAATTCGCCGCCTATGACGATTTCCCACCGTGGTCCTATGAGAGGGACGGCAAGATACTTGGCGTGGACATCGACATAGGCAGGTTGATTGCCGAGGAGCTGGATGTTGAAGCGCGTTTCAATCTGGTGGCTGCCGGAGAAAACCTTGAGGCCGACCTGCGCAACTGGATCTGGAAGGGACCCCTGATCAATGGGCGGGTCGCAAATGTGATGTTGCACGTCCCCTATGACAGCGAATTCGCCTGCCGGGTCGAACAGGTGGTCTTCACCGGGCAATACCATGTCGAGGAAATCGCCATCGCGTATGGCCGCGATACCTATCCCGATGACCCGCCAGTTCCTGCGTATTTCCGGATCGACACTGTCGCCGTCGAGAACGATTCGATTGCCGATTTCTATTTGTCGGCATTTCCCGGCGGTCAATTGGCCCAAAACATGCGCAGATATCCCACTGTCGCCAAGGCAATGCAGGCGCTTGCCGGTGGTGCGACGATGGCGGCCATGGGACCACGTGCCCAACTTGAGGCCAGGCTGGCGCCAGAGCTGGACATCCATACCCCACCCCTGCCCGGTTTTGCCGTCAGTTCATGGACCACTGGCGTGGCCGTTCATTTCGCCTATCGCGGCCTCGGCTATGCTGTGGACGATGCCATTTATGCGGCGTTGCGGGACGGGCGCATCACCGAAATCTTCAATCGTCACGGCCTTACACTTTCGCCGCCCGCGCTGCGGTGACTACACCCAAGGTCTTATAGGCAAGGCGGCGAACACCGCGTAGCGTAACAAAAAATATACTTGGAGAAGTGAAATGGAACTCAATGACAGCCGCGTCATCGCCGCGCCGCGATCCAAAGTCTGGGCCGCGCTCTTGTCGGCAGAGGTTCTGAAAGAATGCGTGCCGGGATGTCAGGAGATGACAGGTTCGATCGAAGACGGGTTCGAGGCCACCGTCGTGCAGAAAGTAGGCCCGGTCAAAGCGACTTTCAAAGGCTCTGTGACCCTTTCTGATCTCGTGGAGCTTGAAAGCGTGAAGTTATCGGGTGAAGGTAAGGGAGGAGCCGCCGGATTTGCCAAGGGTGCGGCCGATGTCACCTTGTCGGACGCCCCCGAAGGTACGCTGCTGACCTACAAGGTTGATGCGCGCGTCGGTGGCAAGCTGGCTCAGTTGGGGGGGCGCGTGATTGATGGGGTTGCCAGAAAAATGGCCGACCAGTTCTTTGAGAACTTCCAGAATGCGGTCGAACCTCAGGATGCGCCCGAACCCGAAACCTCGGAAGAAGGCGAGACCGGGGAAGAAAAGAAAGGTTGGATCAAGCGCGTGTTAGGCGGTTGATCCTTTGGAATTCAGGGAGGAGAAAGTCATGAAGATTTCCATGACCGTGAATGGCAAAGCCGTAAGCGGAGACGTCGAGGGCCGGACATTGTTGTCCGGTTTTCTGCGCGATAACCTGTCTTTGACGGGGACGCATGTGGGGTGCGATACCGCACAATGTGGTGCTTGCGTGGTACATGTGAACGGCGAAGCCGTGAAATCGTGCAACATGCTGGCTGCCGAAGCAGACGGCGCTGATGTCGGAACTATTGAAGGTCAGGCATCGCCGGATGGTTCGCTGAACGTAATCCAGCAGGCCTTTCAGGATCACCACGGGCTTCAGTGTGGGTTCTGCACTCCGGGAATGGTGATGAGTACCGCTGCTCTGCTGAAAGAGAACCCGCGCCCGACCGAGGCCGAAATCAGGAAATATCTGGAAGGCAACCTGTGCCGCTGCACTGGATACCACAACATTGTCAAAGCGATCATGGCCGCATCTGGTCAGGACGTCGGCAGCATAGCTGCAGAATAGCATGAAGCGAGCAAAGAACATCTTTCCTTTCATCGCTATCGCACTCGTTTGTGTGGTTTTTTTACAGGGATGGAATGTGTTTGTGGAGTGGGTAAGCCCGCAACCACATAATCTGCAGATGTGGATACTTTTGGGAAAGTTGATCGTATTGGCCTTTGCTACCTTGACCGGGTTGTTGGCTTGGAAAGGCAAGGCCAGAACTGTCGGGAGAGACTGACGGTTCCATTATTCAAGATTTAGGGAGGAGAACAAGCAATGCCCAAAGACAGTGGCATCGGAGCCAGTTCCAAGCGACGCGAGGACGTGCGCTTTCTGACCGGAGCAGGCAATTACACCGACGATATCAACGTACATGGTCAGGCCTATGTGCATTTTCTGCGGTCTGACATCGCGCATGGCCGGATCAAATCCGTGGACACTTCGACGGCTGAAAGCATGCCCGGCGTGGTCAAGGTTTTCACCGGTAAAGACTTTGAAGGCGTGGGCGGGATGCCCTGCGGCTGGGAAGTCACCGACAAGCACGGCGCGCCGATGCAAGAGCCGCCGCACCCCATTCTGGCGCAGGGCAAAGTGCGCCATGTGGGAGACCCGATCGCCGCCGTTGTGGCCGACAGCCTTGAGCAGGCCCGCGACGCGGCCGAGGCCATCGAGGTGGATATCGAGGAACTGCCCGCGGTGATCGACATGAAAGCCGCCGCGCAGGATGGCGCGACCCTGGTCCATGACGATCTGAAGAACAACATCTGCTATGACTGGCAGCTGGGCGAGGCGGACGACGCCAAGGTGAACGAGGTGTTTGCCAACGCGGCGCATGTCACCACGCTGGAACTGGTGAACAACCGTCTGGTTGCCAACCCGATGGAACCGCGCGTGGCCGTGGCGGAATACAGCCGGGGCACGGATGAATACACGCTCTATACCACCTCGCAGAACCCGCATGTGATCCGACTGCTGATGTGTGCCTTCGTGCTGGGCCTGCCTGAGCACAAGGTCCGCGTCGTGGCGCCGGATGTGGGCGGCGGTTTCGGCACCAAGATTTTCCACTACGCCGAGGAAGCGTTTTGTACTTTCGCCGCCAAGGCCTGCAACCGTCCGGTCAAGTGGACGGCCAGCCGCTCCGAGGCGTTCATGTCGGATGCACAGGGCCGCGACCATGTCAGCAAGATCGAGCTGGCGCTGGATGCCGACAACAATTTCGTCGGGCTGCGCACCAACACATACGCCAATCTGGGTGCCTATCTGTCCACCTTCTCCAGCTCGGTCCCGACCTGGCTGCACGGTACGCTGATGGCAGGCAACTACAAGACGCCGGTCATTCAGGTGAACGTGAAGGCGATGTTCACCAATACAGTGCCGGTGGACGCCTATCGCGGCGCAGGCCGCCCCGAAGCGACGTACCAGCTGGAGCGCGTGATCGACAAGGCCGCGCGCGAGCTGGGCGTTGATCCGATTGCGCTGCGTCGTCAGAACTTCGTCACCCAGTTTCCCTATGACACGCCGGTGGCGCTGACCTATGACACCGGGGATTACAACGGGACCATGGACAAGCTGGAGGCCGCTGCCGATCTGGCGGGTTTTGCGGCGCGTCGTTCGGCCAGTGAGGCTAATGGCAAGCTGCGGGGCCTGGGCATCAACTGCTATATCGAGGCCTGCGGGATTGCGCCCTCGAACATCGTTGGCATGTTGGGGGCCCGAGCGGGTCTTTACGATGCGGCGACCGTGCGGGTGAACGCCACCGGCTCGATCAGCGTCATGGTTGGTGCGCATAGCCACGGGCAGGGGCATGAAACCGCCTTCCCGCAGGTTGTGGCCGACATGATCGGCATCGACGAGTCGATGGTCGAGATCGTGCATGGCGATACGTCGAAGATCCCGTTTGGCATGGGCACCTATGGCTCGCGTTCGCTGGCCGTTTGCGGGTCTGCCATGGTCAGGGCGACCGAGAAGGTGATCGACAAGGCCAAGAAGATCGCGGCCCACCTGCTGGAGGCGTCCGAGGCCGATATCGAGCTGAAGGACGGTCAGTTCAGCGTTGCGGGTACTGATAAGTCAGTGGCCTGGGGCGATGTGACCCTGACGGCCTATGTCCCGCACAACTATCCACTGGAAGTGGAGCCCGGGTTGGAGGAAACCGCGTTCTATGATCCGGCCAACTTTACCTTCCCGGCAGGCGCCTATGCCTGCGAAGTCGAGGTTGATCCGGAAACCGGTCAGGTCAGCATCGAGAAATTCACTGCGGCGGATGACTTCGGCAACATCGTTAACCCGATGATCGTGGATGGTCAGGTGCACGGTGGTATCGGTCAGGGCATCGGGCAGGCGCTGCTTGAGAACTGTGCCTATGACGAAAACGGCCAGCTGCTGAGCGCGTCCTTCATGGACTACGCGATGCCGCGTGCGGATGACGTGCCATTCTACGGTGTCGACCATTCCAGCCAGACGCCGTGTACCCACAACCCCTTGGGCGTGAAAGGCTGCGGCGAAGCCGGCGCGATCGGCTCACCGCCTGCGGTGGTCAACGCGGTGCTGGATGCGTTGAACTCGGGTGGAAGGGCTATTGATCATATCGACATGCCGATGAGCCCGTCACGCGTTTGGACGGCGATGCAAGGTTGAGAGGTTAGAGTGCGAGGGGCCAGCCCCTCGCGCTCCCCGGGATATTTATAGCCAGATGAAGGGCGGATCAGCGCCTTTCGGAAAGGAAGAACGAAATGTACAGTTTCGAGTTTGAGAAACCCTCGACTATAGCTGATGCGGTTGCCGCACTGACGGCTGAGGATGCGCAGGCGTTGGGGGGCGGACAGACGCTGATCCCAACATTGAAGCAACGGTTGGCGGCCCCGTCCAAGTTGGTGTCGGTCAGCGGAATTCCCGAGATGCAAGGCGTTTGCGTCGAGGATGACGGATCGGTGTCGATCGGTGGCGCGACGCCCCACGCTGTCGTCGCCCGCGAGGCCGCGGGATCATATCCAGCGCTTGCAGCGCTGGCCGGTCAGATCGGCGATCCGGCAGTCCGCAACCGCGGGACGATTGGCGGTTCGGTTGCCAACAATGACCCTGCGGCCTGTTATCCGGCAGGGGTATCGGGATCAGGGGCGACAGTGGTGACCAATACCCGCCGGATTGCCGCCGATGACTTTTTCCAGGGAATGTTCACGACGGCGCTGGATGAGGGTGAAATCATCACATCGGTCCGTTTCCCGGTACCGCAAGCGGCGAGCTACCAAAAGTTCCTTCAGCCAGCGTCGCGATTTGCGCTTGTCGGGGTCTATCTGGCCCGCTTCGCAGACGGAGTACGTGTCGCGGTAACCGGCGCGAGCGAGGACGGCGTTTTCCGGTGGTCAGAGGCTGAACAGGCGCTGAACAAAGAATTTCGCCCTGATGCCCTCATGGACCTGCGCGTGAACCCGGTGAACATGATCGCTGATCTACATGGCAGCAAGGAGTATCGAGCACATCTCGTTTCGGTCATGACCAAACGCGCGGTTGCAGACTGCATATAAGCCACTCTCAAAGAACTCGAAAAGCCTCGGTGTGATCCGGGGCTTTTTGACTCTGAAGCACGACCACTTTCCCATTGGGGCGAACACAGATTGCGATGCAATCGCCGGCTGCCCGCGCAAGGGCCGCTGCTATTTCAGTCTCGGAAGCATGACAGAATGCCGTTGAAAGCGCGCCTGCTGTCGCAGCATCCAGGGCCTGGACACTGACCGTTGACCAAAGCGGTGCGTTTTCGCCCATCGGGTCGATGATGTAAGCACCGCCGGACCGCAGGCGCATGACGCCGGGGCTGGACGTAGCGATGGCGCGGTCTTTCAAATGCGTGGCTTCCTCAAGCCCGTGCAATGGATCCGAGACACCCAGCAGCCACTGACGGCCACTTGCATAATACTCTCCGATATTGACCAGAACCTTTTCCCACCCGGCCTTGCGCAAGGCGCGATCGACCAGATCAGTAGCAAAACCCTGAGCGGTGCGGTTCCAATCCCTGCATTTTCTCACGCGCGACTGCCAAAGCAGCACCCATGACAGATTCATGCGCGATCCGCACCATTGCCGTCGCCTTTGTAACCCCGTCCAAATACACCAATGACGACCCGCTTGCTGCATCGCCGTACGGGGTTCCGACAACGATGGAATCCGAGAACGAAAGGCCCCTGTATTGCTCGAAGAATTTGTGGAAAGGGGCCTTTCCCAGCCCTGAAACAAAAAAAGGTTCGTTATGTTCAATCAACTGCACGTCAAGAAAACGCCCTTCAAGATCCAGCACGATCAACATGTTGATCGGTGCGCCGGAAAAACCGGGCAATGGCGCCAGGGGCTCCGATTCAAAGACATAGCCTGCATCGGCCCCGCCGGAGTTCAGCAGACTGTCGACGCCGTTCTCGTTCAACGCCGGCCCCAAAGAGAACGGCGCGCGGATATGGGATTCGATATCTTCGCGCGACAAAGGTTCGGCCAAAGCCGCCAGGCCACTGAAAAGCAGCATCTGAATGCCTGCGAGTACGCGCATGTTCGAAAGACCAGCTTTCCGCCCTTCGCTGGAACATTCGATGAAAGTCCTAAGTTCCTGCCGCGGCCCTGTGACAGCCTTTTATCCAAAGTTGCAACAGCAAGGAAATTGACCCTGGCGGGTGATGCGGCCCTCGCCGGTCCGGTGAGCAAACTGTCACCACAACAGCCAGAGGTGGCGGAAGTACGGGGTATGCGGGCAGTCGATAGGGGGCAGACTTGGTTCTCCGTTCAGTACGGCATCGACCCCGGGGTAATTTTGGGGTTTTTCATTTCAAAGGCTACGATCTGCCAAAAAAGAACAGGCCGCCCAGTTGGGGCGGCCTGACCTGTTTTTTTTGAGCCTATGCCTTATTCAGCAGCCTGCGTGCTGCTGGCAGAGTGCTTGTCACGCTGACTGTCGCGGAACAGCGCCTTGGCCAGCGATACGCACATCAGACCCATCACCACGGTGAACGGAAGCGCACCGATGATCATGGCGTTGCGCAGTGCGTCCATCGGGTTGTTTTCACCGGCCGCCAGGATCAGCGCGCCGATCACCGCCGTCAGGATCACACCCCAGATGATGCGGTGCTTGATACCGGTTTCCTGGCTACCACCCGACATGATGGTGTTCATCACCAGAATACCCGAGTCAGCCGAGGTCACCAGGAAGGTCATGATCAGGATCACGCACATGATGTTCAGCATGGACAGAAGCCCACTGTCGATCATGTAGGACAGGGTTACGAACAGCTTGTTGGTGTTCGATGCGCCAATGATCGCACCTTCCGCCGCGCCTGCCAGTTCCAGATCGATCGCTGTGCCGCCCAGAACGGTCATCCAGGCAAAGCATACCAGCGCAGGTGCGAACACGCAGCCCAGAATGAACTCACGAACGCTGCGCCCCTTGGAGATGCGCGCCAGGAACAGACCCACGAAGGGCGAGAATGCGATCCACCATGCCCAGTAGAAGGTAGTCCAGCCTGATTGCCAGCCGAACTGACGACCTTGCTCACCCGCAGCATAGGCCGCGGCCAAGGTTGCTTCGTCCAACTCGGCTGCTGCACCTTCCAGACCGCTTTTGAAGCCGTCGAAGCTGCCCCAGGCATTGGTCGCGCCTGCCATCAGGTCTGCGGCATGTGCTTGCGCCTCGGCCGGCAGGGCCGCTGCGAATGCTTCGGCCGACAGCGGGCCATAGGCGTTAAAGCTGAGCGACACGAAGTGCAAAATGTAGTCGATCATCGCAGTGCCATAAGTGGTCATGGCAAAGACAAACGAACCGAAGACCACGAAAGTGCCCAGCAGGATGATCGACAGCACCAGGTTCAGGTTGGACAGGTACTTGACACCTCGGCCAACACCGGAAACCGCCGAAATGATCGACAGACCCATGATGACGACCAAGCCTGCAATCAGACCAACCTTGCTGGGGGTCGGCACCTCGCCACCCAGATCCATGATCCACTGCATGCCGGTGATGGCATAGAGGCCGTCGATGAACTGGCTGACGCCAAAACCGATAGTTACGGACACGCCGAGGATCGTTGCGACAACGCCCAAAACGTCGACCACGTGGCCGAAAAAACCATTGACGAAACGGCCAAACAGCGGAGTCAGCGCCGAGCGGATCGTCAGAGGCATGTCGCGTGTATAAGCGTAATACGCCAACGACAGACCGGTCACCACGTAGATCGCCCAGGCGTGGAAACCATAGTGCAGGAAAGTGAAACGGTAGGCCGATTGCAGTGCCTCAGGCGTGTTACCTTCGACCGCGCCGGAAACGACAACCGGGTTAGATCCCCAGAGACCCAGCGGTTCTGCTGTCGCAAAGACCATGAGACCGACACCAAGACCGGCACCGAACATCATGGAAAACCATGAGAAGTTCGAAAACTCGGGCTTTTCCCCCGGCGTTCCCATGATCCGGCGACCCGTGGACGGAATGATCGCAACAACGGCCAGGAAAAAGAAGAAAAAACCGACAATGACGATGTAGAAGCTGTTGAAGACTTCCAGCAACTGGCTGTTCAGGCTGCCCAACGTGCTGTTTGCATTCGCAGGGAAAACCAGGGCCCACAGGACCAGCCCGACCATGATGGCCTTGCTGATCAGGGCAATTGGGACGCTGTAGTTTTCATAGAATCCGGAATCAGCCGTTTCTATTTCAACGTCCGTGAAAGGTTCGGGTATCGACATATCGCGCGTTCCTCCTCGAGTGTGTCGTTTTTGTTCTTCTGGAAAAAGTGCTGGAAACCATCGCGTTGCACGACGCGGACAATCATGCACGATGCGCAAACCGATGGTGAGTTGTGTTCAGCCCAAACTTGGGCTTGCAGTAACAACGCGTGCTCCCATTACGTTTCTTACTGCAGATCTCCTCCCGATTATTCGCTGCCAGCCGACATCCCTGGTCCTAGTGATAAGTCAGCATGTCTTTAAACATAATCGCAGCGTCGTAAGTTGTTATTGGGCTTCCAGTTTCGAAACACCTATAGCATGGGTTAAGTGTTCTAATTTGAGAATCCGACACTTCGATTACATGAAACGACTATAAAACTCACTCGTTTTCCATGTTAGCGAGAACAGTGCAATGCTATGAATTGCGGTAGCCATCATACTGTCTATAGCTTCAGGACCAGTTTCTCGGACTTGGCCCGCGAAACGCAGGTGCACAGGAATTCGTGGCTTTCCCGCTCTTGCGGTGTCAGTATTCCGTCGCGGTGGTCGACCTGACCTGACACTACGTCAACAATGCATGACCCGCACAACCCTTCAGAGCAGCCGAAATCGACCTGCACGCCGTTGTTTTGCAATACTTCGAGAATGGTTTCCTCCTTTCCGACCGGGTAAACCGCGCCGGTTGACTGAATTTCGACCCGGAATTCGGCGTTTGTGTCGTGCTCGATATCAGATGCGGCTGCAAATCGTTCAAAATGGATGGCACCGCCGCGCAAGGATGCACTTGCTTCGAGAACAGCATTCAGCATCGGTTCAGGTCCGCAGGTATACACATCCGCACCCATCGGCGTCGATTGCATGACCGATGCAAAATCAAACTGACCGTCAGTATCATCGCAGTGCAAATGATACCATTCATCCAATCCAAGCGAACGAAACTGCGCATCCATCGCGGCATATTCCCTTGACCGCACCAGGTAATAAACCCGAAAATCCTGCCCTCGGTTCAACAGTTCCCGCGCCATTGCCACCAGCGGCGTCGCCCCAATACCGCCTGCAATCAACGTGACGTGCCGATCGTGACTTTCGAGTTTGAAGTGATTACGCGGCCCACCGATTTCGACCATCGACCCATCTTGCAGCGCGTGCATCGCCACCGAGCCGCCACGCCCTTCATCTTCGCGTTTGACGGCGACATTGATTACGCGACCGTCCTGACTCCAGCTCCACAGTGAATACTGCCGCACCAGATCGTCGGCCAGATGGATATCGACATGTGCGCCGGGTTGAAGACTTGTGAAGCGGCCGTTTTCGATTTCAAAGCAAAAATCGGACGTGTCCGGGCTCAGCTGTGTTTTGCGCACGAGGCGGGCAACTTGTGTATCCATCACACATCCTGTTCGTTCTCGGTCGACTTTGGTCCTGTACCCGATCGCAAACAGCAGGAAAAAAACATAGATTTCAATTGCAAAATTTCTCACATTCGGATGAATGTAGCTCACCTCTATCTCTTGAGCCACGCAGCAGCCATGTCACGACGCCACTATAATCTTCCACCCCTTACGACTTTGTCGGCCTTCGAGGCCGCCGCGCGGCATCTCAGTTTCAAAGAAGCGGCCGGCGAACTGTCGGTTACGCCGGGTGCTGTCAGCCACCAGAT